>NZ_JBMDJM010000030.1:0-21334 GCF_057809195.1 Acidovorax sp. FG42
GGCTCTTACAGCCCAGAAAACCCCAGTCTCATAAAGACTGGGGTTTTTTGCTTTGGAAAGGCGGAAGTTAATTACCGCTGTCCCTGCATCTTCTGCAACTATTGGCCATGCAACTGCAAGACATTCTCTATTCCCAGGGCTTTGGTACGCGACGTGTCTGTGCGGGGCTGATTCAGCAGGGATGGGTTTCGGTGTGTGATGCGTCGTCGCCCAATGCTGATTACGTCCTTTGCTCGGAGGCAACGGCCGATTTCGAACCCGAAGGACTGCTGCTTCGCGTGCAAGGGGTGGACTGGCCTTTCCACGCCAAGGCTTACGTACTGCTGCATAAGCCCGCCGGTACGGAATGCTCTCAAAAGCCTTCTACCTATCCCAGCATCTACACGCTATTGCCTCCGCCGTTGCGCCAGCGGCCCACAAAGAGTGCCGTGCAAGGCGTGCAGGCAGTGGGGCGTCTTGATCAGGACACCACCGGCATGCTGCTACTGAGCGATGACGGGCAGTTCATCCACCGCTTGAGTTCGCCCAAGAAGCATGTGCCGAAGGTCTATCAAGTCACGACGAAACACCCTGTGGATGAGGCGCAGGTATCGAAACTATTGGCAGGAGTTGTTCTGGACGACGACCCCAAGCCAGTGCGTGCAGCACATTGCACCATGGTGGACACCCATCGCTTGGATATGACACTGACCGAAGGTAAGTACCACCAGGTCAAACGGATGATTGCAGCTGTTGGTAACAGGGTGGAAGGGTTGCACCGCTCTCGCATTGGAGGCATGGACTTGCCGGCTGATTTGGCGCCCGGGCAATGGCGATGGCTCAGTGCGTCAGATCTTGAGCTTTTGAACAGCAACGCTTGAGTCTTTCTTCGGGGGTAGCCGTCATTGTTTGGCGCCAAGCCTGCGGCCGATACATGGTGCTCCTATCCTTGAAGGTCCGGCCATCCAAGCGAATTCGGCCCTCCTGGTGTAGTGCGACGTCATCTCTCAGCGCACCCGGCATCCTTGCTCGTTCCAGTGCCGACATGACTTTGGTCAAAGAGTGCACGATCACCCTGATGTTACGTGTTGTCGCTCAAGACCGCGGCAGGTGCAGCGCTACACTCCAAGGCTGTGTTGAAAGTGGTTTTGTGAAGATTCTCTCGATTGCACGCACCTGCGTTGTGGCCCTCGGTGGGTTGTGGTATTCCGTTGCCAGTGTCGCATCGGGTGCGCCGCCTCTTTTTGTGCTCAATTCGCTGGAGGCCAACGTCAGCGTCATCGACCCGGTGACTTGGACTGAGACGGCCCGCATACCGACAGGCAAAGAGCCGCACCATCTGTACCTGACGCCCGATGAGAAATCGATCATCGTGGCCAACGCGCTCGGCGATACCCTGACTTTTGTAGACCCTCGTACCGCCGAGGTGCAGCGTACGGTGCGTGGCATTGTGGACCCCTACCACCTGCGCTTCAGCCCGGACATGAAATGGTTCATCACGGCCGCTAACCGCCTGAACCATGTGGATTTTTACCGCTGGGATGGCAAGGACTTGACGCTGGTGCAGCGTGTGGCCACCTCCCGCACGCCCAGCCATCTGTGGATCGATAGCCGCAGCACCACCGTCTACTCGACCATGCAGGACAGTGACGAACTGGTGGCGATTGACATTGCCACTCAGACCATCAAATGGCGCGTCAAAACAGGCCCCATGCCTGCGGATGTCTACGGCAGTCCCGATGGCAAACATCTGTTTGTGGGCCTCACGGGCGGTGACAGCGTGGAGGTGTTCGATATCTCCGGGCGTGAAGCAGTCAGCGTCAAGCGGATCAAAACAGGCAACGGTGCGCACGCCTTTCGTGCCGCTGGCGACGGGCGCCATCTGTATGTGAGCAATCGCGTAGCCAATTCGATCAGCAAGATCGATATGAACACCCAGCAGGTCGTCGAGTCGTACCCTGTGCCTGGCGGACCTGATTGCATGGATGTTTCGGCGGACGGACGCTACATCTACGTCAGTTCGCGTTGGGCAAGGAAGCTGTCCGTGGTGGACACCCAGGCCAAGAAGGTGGTGCGTCAGGTCAACGTGGGTAAATCGCCCCACGGTGTTTGGACCTTGCAGCACGCACCGCGTTGAGCGTTGCACAGCCGGTCAGAGGTATGTTTCTCAGCGCTCTTCGTGTACCTCACGGCAGGCGCCGCAATGCTATTGTATTGATAGCTGCTTGGTCATGTTTCACTAGCGCTACTGCGCAAAATGACTGCAAAAAGCCTCTCTACCTGACCTTTGATACGGGCCACATGGAAGTGGCGCCCTTGGTGGCGGAGGTCCTCAAACGCCAGCAGGTGCACGTGACCTTCTTTGCCGCCAACGAGCGCACGAAGGAAGGCGATGGAAGCCTGGGAGACCATTGGGCTCCGTGGTGGCGTGCACGCGCTGCAGAGGGGCATGAGTTTGCCTCCCATACCTGGAACCACACGTACTGGCGCGCCGATGCTGGCAACGCACAACACCCGGCGTTTCGGGTTCGCCCCTCGGCGGGACCGCGTGAGGGGCAGAGTTTTGTGATGTCGGCGGCTGAATACTGCGAAGAAATCACCCACGCAGCGGATCGTTTGAAGGCCATTACCGGCAAAACGCCTTTGCCCCTGTTCCGCGCGCCGGGTGGCAAGACCTCTGCACAATTGATTGCCAGCGCGAAGGCCTGTGGCTACGCGCATGTGGGTTGGTCGCCCGCCGGCTTTTTGGGCGATGAGCTGCCCAGTGAGACGGCCAGCAACACCGCGTTGCTGAACAAGGCGCTGCGCGATGTGCACAGTGGCGACATTCTGCTGGCTCACCTGGGGATCTGGTCGCGCAAGGACGCCTGGGCGCCCGCCGTGCTGGAGCCTTTGATTGAAGGGCTCCAGCAGCGAGGGTTTTGCTTTCGCACCCTGCGGGACCATCCGGACTATGCAGCCGCAGTGGCTCAGGTTCGCTAGAGGGGCTGTGGGGGCCAGTGTGACCATGGATGCAGTGGCGCAGGGCGCAGTTGCCGGATGGGTGCATGAATAAACGGGTGCCAGGGAGCGCAACACGATGGGATGGCTAGGCGGCGTATTTGACAGCGTGCAGCAATGGCTTTTTGAGAGCGTGCTGCAGCCGATGATGTTCACCACAGGGCTGGCCAGCCTGCTGGAGAACGGCTATGAGGCATCCGGCTGGCTGCTGGTGGGATTGCTGCAGCTGGTGGTCATCGTGGCTGTGATTGGCCCCATGCAGCGCTGGTGGCCGGTGGAGCAGATCAATGACCGCGCCACCATTCGCACTGACATCCTCTACACCCTGATTCACCGGCTGGGATTGTTCCGGCTGGCGCTGTTTTTCACGGTGGATCCGCTGGCGGATTCACTGTTTGGTGCCTTGCGTGTGGCGGGTGTCAGCACGTTCCAGCTCGATGGCATCTGGCCGGGTGTGACGGACATCTCCTGGGTCAGTTTGCTGCTGTACCTGGTGGTGTTCGATTTTGTGGACTACTGGATCCACCGGGGGCAGCACCACTTCGAGTGGTGGTGGCGACTGCATTCGCTGCACCATGCGCAGCAGCAGATGACGATGTGGAGCGACAACCGAAACCACCTGCTCGACGACCTGCTGCGCGACGTGATTTTGGTGGCGGTGGCGCAGCTGATTGGTGTTGCGCCAGGGCAGTTCATTGCCATCGTCGCCATCACCCAGCTCAGCGAGAGCTTTCAGCACGCCAACGTACGGCTGTGGTTCGGCCAGGTGGGCGAGCGGCTCTGGATCAGCCCCCGGTTTCACCGCCGACACCACAGCATCGGCATTGGCCACGAGACGGTCAAGCCCTCGTCTGCGGCGACATCGGGCCAACCCGCAACCCCACCGCGCGTGGTGCTCGGCGGGCACAACTTCGGGGTGCTGCTGCCCTGGTGGGACATGCTGATGGGCACGGCCAACTTCGAAAAGCGGTTTGATCCGACCGGCGTGCGCGACCAGGTGGAGCCGGGCCCCGATGGCCGCGTGCGCGACTACGGCAGGGGATTCTGGTCCCAGCAATGGCGGGGCGTACTGAGGTTGCTGGGCAAGGCCTGAGCGACCCGGCGGGCGCTGCCTGTATGCTTGCCGCCATGGGATTACTGCTTGATTCTTTCTGGCGTGCCGCCGCCTACTGCCTGCGTCCGCGTGTGATCGCGCTGTCGCTCCTGCCCCTGGTCTTGATGGCCTTGTTGGCGATGGGCCTGGGCTATTTTTACTGGGACGGGGCAGTGCAGGCAATGCGCACTTTGCTCGACGCCTCCTCGTTGCTGGCCAGCGTCTGGGGCTGGCTCCAGGGCTGGGGGTTGAGGGATGTGACGGCCGTCATGGCGCCGTTGATGGTGGTGCTGGCTGTGGCACCTGTACTGGTGGTGGTGTCGCTGCTGGCCGTGGCGGTGCTTATGACGCCTGCCCTGGTGGCCTTGGTGGCTGCCCGGCGTTTTCCGGACCTGGAGCGCAAAAAAGGCGGGTCTTTCATCGCGAGTGTTGCCTGGTCCGTGGGCTCCACGGTGCTGGCGCTCGTGGCGCTGGTGGTTTCGGTTCCGCTGTGGCTGGTTCCGCCGCTGGTGCTCGTTCTGCCGCCCTTGATCTGGGGGTGGCTGACTTACCGGGTGATGGTGTTTGATGCGCTGGCGGACCACGCCAGCAAGGAGGAGCGCCAGGAGATCTTCCGGCGCCATCGCAGCAGCCTGCTGGGTATTGGCATCGTCACGGGTTACCTGGGGGCGGCACCCAGCATCGTGTGGGCATCGGGTGTGGTGTTTGCCGCCGCGTTTTTTGTGCTGGTGCCACTGGCGATCTGGATCTACACCCTGGTGTTCGCGTTTTCCTCGCTGTGGTTCACGCACTATGGCCTGGCCGCCTTGCAACGCTTGCGGGCCGAGCGGGGGACGAATATGCCCATGGCCGAGCCCGCCCCTTCGTCGGCCTCGTCTGCATTGACCCCACGCCATGCTGACACGCCGGCGCTGGAAACTGCGGCCCCTGCTGCGGCCGTGCTACCACCCCCTGCCATTTCGCCCTCTGGAGACAACGCACCATGACACCTACCTTCGGCCTCATCATCGTGGGCGACGAGATCTTGTCAGGCAAACGTGCCGACAAGCACATGCCCAAGGTGATCGAACTGTTGTCGGCACGCGGCCTGTCCCTGGCCTACGCCGACTATGTGGGGGACAGCCCGGACCGGATCACAGCCACCTTGCAGCGGGCGTTCGCGTCGGCCGATGTTGTGTTCTCGTGTGGTGGCATTGGTGCAACGCCTGACGACCACACGCGGCAGTGCGCTGGACGAGCCCTGGGCCAGGATCTGGCACTGCACCCAGAGGCCGAGGCGCTGATCCGCGAACGCATGCAGGATGTGGCGCGAGAGCAGGGCGTGCCCTACGAGCCTGATCGCTCTGACAACGTGCACCGCCTCAACATGGGCATGTTCCCGGTGGGCGCGCGCATCATCCCCAATCCTTACAACAAGATCCCCGGCTTCAGCTGCGACGGGCCTGGCGGTGGATCCGTGCACTTCGTTCCTGGGTTCCCTGTGATGGCCTGGCCCATGATCGAGTGGGTGCTGGAGCACCATTACGCAGCCCATTTCAACCGCGCGCCGCAGACCGAGCAGTCAGTGGTGGTCTTTGGCGCGATGGAGGCATCGTTGACGCCCCTCATGGAGCAGATTGAAAAATCGCACCCTGATGTGCGGGTGTTCAGTTTGCCCAGTGTAGATCATCCACAATACGGGCGGCATATCGAACTGGGTGTCAAAGGGCCAGCGTCTTCCGTGCCCGCAGCATGGCAGGCACTAAAAACAGGTTTGCACGAATTTGGTGCAAATTGTGGCCCTGAATTGGTGCGCAACCTCTGAGACCCAGATTAGAAAGATGGATTGCACCGTATTGGTGCTTTTGGGCGTATGCCACGCCGACCTGCTGCCAGTAGCGCTCCTTCATAGTGCGGTGCTGCACTCGGCTGGCACGCAAACTGCTTTTGTTTCAGCAAACTCTTTTTTCAACAAGCGCTTTATCCAGGAGAACCTGATGGCCAAGACCGTTGCAGACGTGATGAAGATGGTGAAGGAGAACGAAGTCAAGTTCGTTGACTTCCGTTTCACCGATACCCGTGGCAAACAACAGCACACCACGGTGCCCGTCTCTCACTTCGACGAAGACAAGTTCACTTCGGGCCACGCCTTTGACGGCTCGTCGATTGCCGGTTGGAAGGGCATCGAAGCCTCCGACATGCAGCTGATCCCCGACCCGAGCACGGCTAACATCGATCCTTTCTTCGAAGAAACGACGCTGATCCTGACCTGCGACGTGATCGAGCCCGCCGACGGCAAGGCCTATGACCGTGACCCGCGCTCCATCGCCAAGCGCGCTGAAGCCTACCTGAAGGCCTCCGGTCTGGGCGACACCGCCTACTTCGGTCCTGAGCCAGAATTCTTCATCTTCGACGGCGTTCGCTGGAGCACTGAGCCCAACAACACCTTCTACGAAATCGAAGAGTACGAAGCTCCTTGGAACACCGGCGCCAAGCTAGAAGGCGGCAACCGTGGCCACCGTCCCACCGTCAAGGGCGGGTACTTCCCAGTGCCTCCCGTTGACAGCACGCAAGACATGCGCGCCGAGATGTCCCTGATCCTCGAATCCCTGGGCATCCCTGTCGAAGTGTTCCACCACGAAGTGGCGGGCGCTGGCCAGAACGAAATCGGCACCAAGTTCAGCACGCTGGTCGAGCGCGCCGACTGGACCATCCTGCAAAAGTACGTGATCCACAACGTGGCCAACGCCTACGGCAAGACCGCCACGTTCATGCCCAAGCCTTACCACGGCGACAATGGCTCCGGCATGCACGTGCACCAGTCCGTGTGGAAGGACGGCAAGAACCTGTTCGCTGGCGACGGCTATGCCGGTCTGTCGGACTTTGCGCTGTACTACATCGGCGGCATCATCAAGCACGCCCGTGCCCTGAACGCCATCACCAACCCCGGCACCAACAGCTACAAGCGCCTGGTGCCTCACTTCGAAGCCCCGGTGAAGCTGGCCTACTCGGCCAAGAACCGTTCTGCCTCGATCCGCATTCCTTATGTGGCCAACCCCAAGGGCCGTCGCGTGGAAGCCCGCTTCCCCGATCCACTGATGAACCCTTACCTGGGCTTCGCAGCACTGCTGATGGCCGGTCTGGACGGCGTGGAAAACAAGATCCATCCGGGCGAAGCCGCCACGAAGGACCTGTACCACCTGCCTCCAGAAGAAGACAAGCTGGTGCCTACCGTGTGCCACAGCCTGGATCAGGCCTTGGAGCACCTGGACAAGGACCGCGCGTTCCTGACCAAGGGTGGCGTGTTCACCGACAGCATGATCGACGCCTACATCGATCTGAAGATGAACGAAGTGACCCGCTTCCGCATGGCCGTGCACCCTGTCGAGTACGACATGTACTACTCGCTGTAATCGTCTGCTTGCAGACCATGGCTCAAAAAGGCGGCGTAAGCCGCCTTTTTTCATGGGCGGGCGAAGCGGGCGGACGCGCTGAGTGCACGTGGTGGAACCAAGGCGTCCGGTGTTGCATCCGTATACACAGCCCTGCAAGGGTCTGTCTTTGTTGGATTGGAGATGTGAGGTGATTGGGGGATACTCCCCCGACCCCTGCATGTCCGTGCGAGGAAACCGAATGAAAAAAACGCTCATCACCCTGCTTCTCATCGCCGCCGCCGTTCCCGCAGTCCAGGCGCAAGACCGCATCTATCGTTGCGGCAACGAATACACCAACAACGCGCAGCAGGCCAAGGAGCGTGGCTGCAAGCTGGTCGAAGGCGGCAATGTCACCGTGGTGCAGGGCACCCGCCCGGCGTCTGCCGCAGCCCCTGCCGCCGGTGGCGGTGGGGCAGCAGCTCCGTCGTCTGCGACCTCGCCCGCCAACGCTCCGCGCGTGAGCAACAACGAGCAAAAGTCCCGTGACTCGGATGCCCGCGCCATTCTGGAGTCCGAGCTGCGCAAGGCGGAAACGCGCCATGCCGAGTTGCTCAAGGAATACAACAACGGTGCGCCCGAGCGCAATGCGCTGGATCTGCGCAACCCCCAGCGCTATACCGAGCGCACGGCCGAACTCAAGGCCAGCCTCGCCCGCAGCGAGAGCGACATCGCAGGGATCAAGCGCGAGATTGCCCGCCTGCCCGCGCCCGCTGCGCCCACCAACTGACAACGGCGACAGCGCGTGAGTGCCCCTTCCTTTCCCGACCTGCCCGGCACTGACACCGGGCGTTTTCATTCCCTGGACCTGATGTCCACCCTGGTGGCGGTGCTGCGTGCGGATGATGGTGCCGTGCAGTTTGCCAACGCCGCCCTGGAAAACACGCTGGGCCTCTCGCGCCGCACCCTGGAAGGGGCGGACTTTTCCACCTTCTTCACCGACCCCGCATTGCTGCAGACCGCCCTGGCGGGCGCCCGGGGCAAAGACTTTGCCGCGCTGCGCTACGAGGCCAGCCTGAAACGCCTGCACCAGGACCCGGTGCCCGTGCATGTCAATGTGGCCGATGCCGAGCAGGTGGGCGAAATCCTGGTGGAGCTGTGGCCGCTGGAGCAGCAGGCCCGCCAGGACCGCGAAGAGCGCCTGCGCGACCAGGCCCAGGCCAACAAGGAGCTGATCCGCAACCTGGCCCACGAGATCAAGAACCCGCTGGGCGGCATTCGGGGCGCGGCGCAACTGCTGGAGATGGAACTCGATAACCGCGAGCTCACCGAATACACCCAGGTCATCATCCACGAGGCCGACCGCCTGCAAAGCCTGGTGGACCGGTTGCTAGCTCCCCACCGCCATCCGCATCTGGTGGGCGACGTGAACATCCACGAGGTGTGCGAGCGGGTGCGCTCGCTCGTGCTGGTCGAATACCCGCAGGGCCTCAAGGTACAGCGCGACTACGACACCTCCATCCCCGAGTTTCGTGGGGACCGTGCGCAGCTCATTCAGGCGGTGCTGAACATTGTGCAGAACGCGGCCCAGGCGCTGTCAGAGCGTATCGCCAAGGGCGATGCCGTGATCACGCTGCGCACACGTGTGGCCCGCCAGGTCACGTTCGGCCGGCAACGCTATCGGCTGGCACTGGAATTGCATGTCATCGACAACGGACCGGGCGTACCCGATGCCATCAAGGAGCGGATTTTTTACCCATTGGTGTCGGGTCGGGACGGCGGATCAGGGCTGGGGCTGACGTTGGCGCAAACCTTCGTGCAGCGACACCACGGGTTGATCGAATGCGACAGCGTACCGGGTCGCACCGACTTCCGAATCCTGATCCCCTTGCCTTGACAGCGCACGACGGTCCCTGACACGCAACCACAGGGAAGGTAAGAAAAACATATGAAGCCGATCTGGATAGTAGATGACGACCCCTCGATCCGCTTCGTCCTGGAAAAGGCGCTGGCCCGCGAGAACCTGCCCACGCGCAGCTTCACGCATCCGCGCGAAGTGCTGGACGCACTGGCCGATGTCACTGCGGGCGACCCCGCCCGCCAGGGCCCCCAGGTCTTGGTGAGCGACATCCGCATGCCCGGAGGCTCGGGCCTGCAACTGCTGGAGAAGGTGCGCGAGCTGCAGCCCGGCCTGCCCGTCATCATCATGACGGCGTACTCCGACCTCGACAGCGCGGTGTCGGCCTTTCAGCGCGGCGCGTTCGAATACCTGCCCAAGCCCTTTGACCTGCCCAAGGCGGTGGAGCTGATCCGACGCGCGGTCGAAGAGAGCCAGCGCGAAGAAGTTACCGAAGAGCGCCAGACCGCGACCCCCGAAATGCTGGGCCAGGCGCCCGCCATGCAGGACGTGTTCCGCGCCATCGGGCGGCTGTCGCAAAGCCAGGTCACTGTGCTCATCACCGGCGAATCCGGCTCGGGCAAGGAGCTGGTGGCGCGTGCGCTGCACAAGCATTCGCCCGTGGCCGATGGCCCCTTTGTGGCCATCAACACCGCCGCCATTCCCAAGGACTTGCTGGAGAGCGAACTCTTCGGCCACGAGCGCGGTGCCTTCACTGGTGCGCAGACGCAGCGGCGCGGCCGCTTCGAGCAGGCCGAGGGCGGCACGCTGTTCCTCGACGAAATCGGCGACATGCCGTTTGACCTGCAGACACGCCTGCTGCGCGTGCTGTCTGACGGCCAGTTCTACCGGGTGGGCGGCCACGCGGCCGTCAAGGCCCATGTGCGCGTGATTGCCGCCACGCACCAGAACCTGGAGCAGCGCGTCAAGGAAGGTGGCTTCCGCGAAGACTTGTTCCACCGCCTCAACGTGATCCGCTTGCGCCTGCCGGCCCTGCGCGAGCGGCACGAGGACGTGCCCATGCTCACGCGCCACTTCCTGCAGCAAAGCGCGCGGCAGCTGGGTGTGGAGCCCAAGCGCATTGCCGACTCGGCGCTGGCGCGGCTGGAGCAGTTTACCTTCCCGGGCAATGTGCGCCAGCTGGAGAACATCTGCCACTGGCTGACCGTGATGGCACCCGCGCAGGTGATCTCGCTGCAAGACCTGCCGCCCGAGGTGCTGGAGGCCCCGGTGTACCAGCCGCCCGTGCGCGCTACCGCGGGTGCCGAGCCTGCGGCGACGACGGTGACGTCCATGCCGGTGGCCCCGCTGGCGCCTGTCGCCCCGGTGGTGCAGCCAGCGCCCGAGCTGGTGGGGGGGCTGCACCCCGCAGCGCCCGTGTCGACTCCCGTGCCCGCGTCTGCACCTGCGCCCGCTGCGTCCTGGTCGGCCGACGCTGTGGCAGCCCCTGTGGCTGCTGCCCACAGCTGGGAGCAGGCACTCGAAACCGAAGCGCAAAAACTGCTCGCGGGCGGCCAGCCCGAGGTGTGGGACGCGCTCACGCGGCGCTTTGAGTCACGCCTGATTCGCACGGCCCTGGTGGCCACCCACGGCCGCCGCATGGAGGCCGCGCAGCGCCTGGGCATTGGGCGCAACACCATCACCCGCAAGATCCAGGAGCTGGGCCTGGATGCGCCGGATGAAGCATGAAAATGGCCGCAGGCGCATGTTGATCATGCCTCTGCAGCTATTGAAATCATAGCAATGCAAGGTGCTACTACCTCGCCGGTGGCATCGCTGTAACACGGCCCTGATGCGCGTTGCCCATCGCACCGCATGGCGGGCCATGTCCTACATGTAGGCCCTCCCTGGGCCGACCTGGCACTCCGGAGGTGGCTTCAACAATGAAGTCACTGTCAACCAACCGGAGATGTTCCTATGTCGGATTTCAACGATGCCAACCGTGACCCTTTGACCAATGAGCCTGGTGCTCACCCCGTCGGAACGGGCGTGGGTGCAGCCCTGGGTGGCGCTGCTGCCGGCGCTGCTGCTGGTGCTTTCGGCGGCCCGGTCGGCGCTGCCATTGGTGGCGTAGCAGGGGCTGTGGCCGGCGGCCTGGCTGGCAAGGCGGCTGCCGAGGCCGTCAATCCCACCGAAGAAGACGCCTACTGGCGCGAAACCTACCACCGCGAGCCCTACTACGTGGGCGGCCGCACGTACGACCAATACCGTCCCGCCTATGAGCTGGGCTGGTCGTCTGTGGGCCGCTACGAGGGCGACTTTGACGCCATCGAGCCGCGCCTGGCGGACGACTGGCGCGCACGCCACGGCAGCGACGGCTTGGCCTGGACCGATGTGCGCCCCGCCACGCGTGCGGCGTGGGAGCGCGCCGCCAACCGCACTACGCTCGCCACCGACCGCCCCATGGACGTGATCGACGCCGAAGATGTGGTCGATGTACTCAATGACCTGCTGGAGTCTGCACGCGACGGCGAGTACGGCTTCCATGCCTGTGCGGAGCATGCCGAGTCGGGCCAGCTCAAGGGCATTTTCCAGCGCCACTCGCGTGAATGCGCCGCTGCCGCTGTCGAACTGGAGCATGAGATCCGCCGCCTGAATGGCGACCCTGCACAGGGCGGCACGGTGGCAGGTGCGTTGCACCGGGGCTGGGTGTCGGTGAAGACGGCACTCTCCACCCGCGACGACAAGGCCGTGCTGGAAGAGTGCGAGCGTGGCGAGGACGCGGCGGTGGCCCGCTACCGCAAGGCGTTGAAGGCCGCACTGCCTGCCGATGTGCGGGCGCTGGTGGAGCGCCAGGCACAAGGCGCCCAGCGCAACCACGACGAGGTGCGTGCGCTGCGCGACGGGTTCTCGCCACGGCCCTGATCCCAGTGGCCACGGGTGCCCCTTGGGTGAGCCACGCCTGAGATGGCGCCTGTGCTGCACCTGAGAGGGTTGCCCCCAGAAAAAAGGCTGCCAGAGGAATACTCTGGCAGCCTTTTTTTTGCGTCGCTTGCGGGCAGCCTGAGGACTGCAGCCCAGCGGTTCTACGGCGTATCAGGCGCTCATCGTGACCACCACCGGCGCGTGGTCGCTGGGTTGCGGGTTCTTGCGCGGAGCGCGGTCCACCACGCAGGCCGTCACTGTGGGCTTGAGCGCTTCGCTCACCAGAATGTGGTCAATGCGCAGGCCCCGGTTTTTCTGGAAGCCCAGCATGCGGTAGTCCCACCACGAGTAGCTTTTTTCGGGCTGCTCGAACATGCGGAAGGCATCGGTCAGTCCCAACGCCAGCAGCGCCTGGAAGTGGTTGCGCTCTTCGGTCGTGTGGTGGATGGTTTCGCGCAGGCCGTCGGGGTCGTACGAGTCGCGGTCTTCCGGCGCCACATTGAAGTCGCCCACCAGCACCAGGCGCGGGTGGGCCGCCATCTCGGCGCGCACCATGTCCTGCAGGGCCTGCAGCCAGCGCATCTTGTAGGCAAACTTTTCCGAGCCCGGCTCCTGGCCGTTGACGAAGTAGCCGTTGAGTAGGCGCAGCGGGCCTGTGGGCGTGTCCAGCGTGGCGGCAATGACGCGGGCCTGCTCGTCGCCAAAGTCAGGGATGTTGCGCACCACGTCGCGCAACGGGTGGCGGCTCAGGATGGCCACGCCGTTGTAGGTCTTCTGGCCGAAGGCGACGGCTTCGTAGCCCGCCTCTTTCAGCGCGTCGTGCGGAAACTTGTCGTCGGTGAGCTTGAGCTCCTGCAGGCACAGGGCATCGACCGGGTTGGCGGCCAGCCAGGCCAGTACCTGGGGCAGGCGCACCGACAGGGAGTTCACGTTCCAGGTGGCAATTTGCATGGTTTTTGGCCGGTAGCGCTAGTGGATCATGCGCTGGTAGCTATCAAAATGTGGGTAGAAGAGTGATGGGGCTGCGCCGTCAGCTGCGGCGCACACGGGTCACAAAGCTGAACGGCAGTCCGTTGGTGCTGACATGGTGCTCGCGGGCGGTTTCTACCCATTCTGCGCCCAGCACGGGGGCATAGGCATCGCCGTCAAAGTCTTGCGCAATCTCCGTCACCTCCACGCAGTCTGCCAGGGGCAGGGCCTCGGCATAGATCTGCGCGCCGCCGATGATCCACACGGTCTTGCCCGCGTCGCACAGCGCCAGGGCGTCGGCCAGGCTGCCAGCGCGGTGGGCACCCTCGGCCTGCCAGTCGGCCTGACGCGTCACCACGATGTTGGTGCGGCCGGGCAGGGGGCGAAAGCGCGGGGGCAGCGAGTCCCAGGTCTTGCGGCCCATGACCACCGGGCAGCCCTGCGTGAGCTGCTTGAAGTGCGCCATGTCCTCGGGGATGTGCCAGGGCAGGCGGTTGTCCTTGCCGATGACGCCGTTGGCCGCGCGGGCGTAAATGAGGTGCAGGGGCATAGGGCTCGCTCGGTGCTTGGTAGGTGGATGGGATCAGATGTGCAGGAACGCCAGCGCGCCCACGCCCAGGCCCACGGCGGCCACGCCGTACATGCCGTATTCCAGCCACTTCTTCTTGGTCAGCAGCGCAATGGCGGCCAGCGCAATCGCCACCTGCAGCGCGGTGGTGGCCTGGGCCCAGCGGTGGTGCTGGTGCATTTGGGCTTCGCTTTGCTGGTCGAACGCGTGGGCATCGGCCTCCAGCTTCTCGGCCACAGTCTTGATCTCGTTCTTTTCTTTTTCGTAGCGGTCGATCTTGGCCTGGTACTTGGCCTTTTCGGTCTCGGCCGGGGTCAGGTCACGCGCCAGCTCGGCCAGGCTCTGTTTGGTGCTTTTGGACTGGAAGTAATTCCACTGGTTGGAGGCCTCGGTCTTCTTGATGGCCGCGTCGTTCTTCATCAGGCCCGCATTGGCCTGCGTGGCGCCGCCCATGTAGGCAAAGATGGCGCCCACCGTGGCCACAATGGCCGTGAACATCGCAATCTTGTTGGTGGACGAGCCGCCGCCGTGGTCCGCGCCGTGGTGCGCGGCATTGTGGCCGTGGGTGGCATGTTCGACCGCGTGGTCGTGGGGGCCGTGTACGTGGAATCCGCCGGAAGACATGGATAGAAACTCGTTGTATTGGTTATGGGGGAAGGCAGGGCAGGTGCAGCCGGCGCTCCGGGGCGGTGATCAGACCGCCACGGGCGCCTTGATGGCCGGGTGGCACTGGTAGTCCAGTACCTCAAAGTCTTCGTACTCGTAGTCGAAGATGCTGTCCGGCTTGCGCTTGATGTTCAGCACGGGGTAGGGGTAGGGCGTGCGTGCCAGTTGCGTCTCAACCTGCTCGTGGTGGTTGCTGTAGATGTGGCAGTCGCCGCCCGTCCAGATGAAGTCGCCCACGTCCAGGTCGCATTGCTGCGCCACCATGTGGGTCAGCAGCGCGTAGCTGGCGATGTTGAAGGGCACGCCCAGCCCCGCTAACCGGCCAAATTCTGTCCAGTTCATTGAATTCAGGGCCTTGGCAGCCAATTCTGTATTGAGCATTTGTTCAGCCCTCGGGACGGCTGCAAAAAAATAGAAATGTTGCCGGCTTCCAACAAGGGCGGCTTCCTGAGATTGTCTCTTATCACACCCTGCAAGTTGCGCACTTGGAGCCATCTCACTTTAGTTATGGCCGCCTCGTTGAGCTCCCTGGACCCGCCACGTACCTTCGGCGTCCGGATGCACGTTCGTTTCAGTGCGCGAGGTGCGGCTGCCCGTAGCTTCTGCGCTTGACCGGCCCAGCCATTTTCTGTGCCGGCGCGACAATTTGGCCTGCGTAGCATCCTTCATACAGAAGGACTTTGTCGAATCCCTTGCCCTTCGCAATGGTCATCAGTTGGATGCCTCGCAATTCTTAAATGCTGCTGTAATGTGCTCTTGCACAAGTTGTGTTCTCGCGGTTTCCACTGCGGCAATAAATTTATGTGCAGCACGCGTCGATGGATAAGACGCACTGACGTTTACCCGCTGTCTTGATATTCGAGTACGAGCTACCGAGAGGTTGTGGAGAGGGGAAGAACGAGTTCTTCAGTGGAGTTATTCTCCTCCACGTCAGAGCCACCCTTGAAGAAGAGCCTCGATGTGTCGACGGGCCCGAGTTGTTCATATGGGCTGCCCTGACGCTCAAGTTTTATCAGTCAGTAAGCACTGGCTGGTAGTCATAACGCGGTCCCATGGGTAGACTGTTGAAGAGCCAGCTCATCAACGCTTCATAGAGGATGTGGGTTGATAAGAATTACAAGCGTGCTGGATTGAGAGATAGGACTGCTCAGCGTGCTTCTGAATCACCTTCCCATCCAGTTTTCATCAGAGCCTTTCGAAGGTTACGCAGTTCCCTACGTAGATAGAGAGCAGTTTCGTGAACTTCGACATAGTCTGACCAAGACGCACTTCGTCCATCGCGAGAGCGATGAAGTTCTTCTGTTTCCCTACGAAGCAGGTGTGGAGACTGAAGGTGACCGAAGAGTTTTCAACGCTGCCGAAGACTTTAGCATTGCCAATGCGCTGGCACGGAATGGTCTGCTTCTTCAATTCTTCAACCACAACCGCCGCATCTCAGGCGTGCGACCGGTGAAGTTTGTCCGAGACACACAAAACCTTCTTAAGGGCGATGCAGCCGAACTCTTCGCCATCTTCCCTGAATACTCGTTCGACATTCGGCCCTTGGCTCCACAGGAAGGCGAGTTTGTCAACGGCGTGTTGGTCAACTTCAATGCGCGATTCCTCATCAAACCAAACCTTCAAGAGCTCGTCGCTCAGGGGTTAAACCCGTGCGGTCTTTATGTTGTGAAGCAGGCTGAGCGAGACAACCCGTACATCATTCCAATGTTCAATCGAAGGTTGGTTGGGCGAGTGGAGCGTATCGACGGAGAGGTTGCACGGCTGGTCGATGCGCGGGAAGATGAGGTACTAGTAGAAAGCCTTCACGTCGAGGCAACTCTTCGGAATTTCGAGCGGGTTGGTAAGGCGCTGCTAGGGAGGCGCTATGACGCAGTGTCGAGGCAGATGTTCCCGACCCTGTACTCGGTCTCAGGTGCGGATAAGCAGTTGGCGCGTGTGCAGCAGCTTATGGAGGCGTTCAAAGACCTTCAAGGGACCATCCCATGTTGCGAAGGGTTGAGCATCTCCCTTGCAGGCATGCTGACCGAAGTTCAGCAGGGCGACCATGTGGGTAACTTCAGGAAATTCAACTCCCCTCAATGCAGTCTCAAACCTGGTGGCACTATCACCGTGTCGTGGCCTGTCGACCCCAAGCTCAACAAGAACGGTCCATTTGACACCGACGGCTTTTCCAAGAAGGAGCCGAAGATTGGCATCCTTTATCCGGAAGATAGCAAGGGCAGGGTGGAGGCGCTTGCTGCACAACTTCGCGACGGGGTACCCTCCGACGGCGAGCGGGATTCGGCATTCTCTCAAGGTATGCCGCGTAAGTACCGACTGAGGCGGCTTTCGTATACCGGAACTGCCGTCACGGTTGATGGCGACAGAGCGGCGGCATACAAGAAGGCTGCACTGGAGGCTGCGAAGCAGGAGCTGGACTTGGCGCTCGTTGTCATCACCGAAGCCGATAGAGCCCTTTTGGGTGCGGGAAGCCCGTACTACACGGCGAAGGCGACGCTGATGTCGCAGGGAGTTCCCGTCCAGGCCATCACCATGGAGACCATTCATAAGCTGAATGCGTACACACTGAACAACCTCGCGCTGTCGCTCTACGCGAAGCTAGGAGGAGTTCCCTGGACGCTGTCCGTACAGCAGCGCCTCGTGCACGAAATCATCGTTGGTATTGGTAGCGCTCGTGTTGGCTTTGACAGGCTATCTGAGCGTGAACGCCTCGTTGGTATCACCACCGTTTTCAGCGGCGACGGTATCTATCTGCTTGGCAATGCGACGACGGAGGCCAGCACAGACCAATACAAGGACCGACTGCTAGAGTCTCTTCGAACGACACTTGCTGAGCTGCGCCGCCGATTCGGCTGGCAGCAAGGCGACAAGCTACGAATCATATTTCACCAGTCATTCAAGCGGTACAAGGAAACGGAGGCAAGTGCTGTCGCCGACCTCATCAAGGAGCTCGACGAATTCGAGGTTGAGTTTGCATTCGTCCAGGTGAGCAGCGACCACGACTGGAAACTATTCGATGACAACTCAAGCGGTGTGAAGTACAAGTCGGGACTGAAAGGCCCTAAGGTTCCGGAGCGTGGCGTATTCATCCCGCTGGGACCCCGCGCTGCTCTTGTAACGTTGACAGGCCCTCACCAGCTCAAGACCGACCTTCAGGGCTGTCCGAGCCCCATCTTAGTAAGCATTCACCCAAGCTCGACGTTCAAGGACCTGCACTATGTCTCCAAGCAGGTTTTCGACATGACCTTTATGTCCTGGCGCTCGTTCAATCCCTCCACTCTGCCTGTCTCGGTTTCCTACCCAAACATGGTCGTAGACCTTTTGGGCAATCTGCGGCAGGTACCGAACTTCAATCCGGACATCCTGGCCACGAAGCTCAAGGAGAGCCGGTGGTTCCTGTGATGGAAACTCAGCTGTCAGAGGTGCTCGAGCGACTGCGGGTCGACATATCCCAGGCCAACCAATCTGGCAATGTCGAAGGTCTACTGGCGAGGCATTTCTTGGGCGAAGACGTCCGGTTGGGCTTCGACTGGGATGTCGATTGCGATGACACGTGGCTCAGCGAGCTTTACGACCCTAGCAGTCTTCCCAGTGTCGCAGCGCTTGCTTTCACGGTGAGGCGCCGGAGCACTGAAGCCATGCTTTCTGCACTCAACAGAGGATTGGCGAGAGCCGTCAGTCGAGATGCAACCGTAGCTAGCCAGAACGTGACCTTGCACAGCCCGCCAGTGCTTGTGGGCCTAGTCCTCGCGGCAGAGCAGTTCAAGGAAACTGCGCCTCACTATTTGAGCTGGTGCCGCGAGGTGATTGGGGCGCTCAAGACGGGCGCAAACAGTGGCGGCGACGCGATGACGCAGTACGCCAGTATCTTGGCGGGCATCCCCCAATCGCCTATCCCCGAGGCTGCAGAAGGCCGGTTGGTGGAGTTGGCAGCGCAAGATTGGCTTTTGTCGCTGCACGGCGCCTCACCAATCATGCCTGCAAGGCGACAGGCCTTGAAGCAGGCCCTCGTTGAACAAGCACTTCGCGAGGATTCTGGAAGCAGAACTGCAAATGAAGCAGCTTTGATTTGGCGGGCCATCCACAACGCAATCTCGGAAGCAACAAGCGACATGTTGCGGTCGCCTGTGACGGTCATACACATGCTGGAGCAATTCGAGGCTAGCATGAAGCGGTGGCGGTGGGATGCACAGGAATTGAGGTCCCCGATTTGCTGGCCCCTTGTTAGCGAGCGTGAGGTGCAGGATGTCCTCTATATGATGCTTCGCCCTGTGTTTCTCGACTTGGAGGACGAGGACACACTTCCGAAGTTTGGGCATTCGACATATCGCGCCGATTTCGGCATTCCCAGCCTCGGACTGCTGATAGAGGTGAAGTATGCGCGTAGCGCGGCTGCATTCAAGGACATCGAGAAAGAGGTTCTCGAAGACATCGTTCCGTACCTCCAGACACCAGAGAGGTACAGCCGAATTGTCGTCTTCATCTATGACGACTCAGCAAGCGTGCAAGTTCACGAAACCACAGCGCGGGCCTTGCGCAGGGCTCCCGGCATTGATGGCGTCGTGATTGTTAGTCGCCCATCACAGCTTCCGGCAAACCAGACCAGTTCGTGCCCAACTAAGAAAGAAGCACTTACGCGACGAACTCCCGGCAAACCTTCCAAGTCCACTGCGGTTTCTGTTCCGCGGAAAAGGCGGCACCCCGGAGCTTCTTGACTCGCATAGTCGGTGGGCGAATTCAGGGGACTCTGCTGCCGAACTTGGGGATTACTTCCGCGCAAGTCCCGCTGGAGGTGTTTTTCCAATGCGTTCGGTGACCTCTTTCCATTTTTTTGCGCCTGTCTTCGCTGCTTCCAAGGGTGGGCCGAAGTCCTCCAGACGTATGTCGAAGACGGAAACAGCCAATTGATTGCTGCCGTGCGAGTGCGATATCAGTCGCTGGTGTTCCTTGTCGTAGGGGGCTTGCGCCGTCGAGCCGCCAAATTCGCCGATGTTTGCGATAAGGACGTGCTGGTACATGTGGTACCTCAGTGCGGCTACCATGCCGTCGAACGTCTTCACGTCTTTGTTCATCGCGGCGACGACATACATGTGACTTTCGTCGCGCAGGTCTGCAGCTAGGGAAATATCCGTGGCGTCGTAGCAGATGGAGCCTGTCAGTCGATATGGCTCCCTGTCTGTGTCGCTTGAGTTCACCAGTTCTATCACGACTTGGTAGGGCCTCCATGGCTTGATGCCAAGCGCTTTCTCTTCCGGAACTAGGTTCTGTTTACCCTGGTCGACTTGAACCCACGAGCGTCGTCCGGCCCGGCGTTGCGGAACTAGCCACCGGGCAGTGTTGATAGGGTCACCGCTGGCGGGCTCCTTCGCTCCTAGCAGACCGTAGAACAGTATTGCACCAGTGGCGTCCGAAAATGCCCGCATCAGGTCTTGGTCATCCACATGGATACAGAGCTCTGGGAACACCACCAAGTCGAAATGGGGCTTATCGCTCGTGCCCAGTACGTAGTCCCGAGCGGCCAAATGCTTATTGGTGAGATGCAGTAGTGCAGCCGTGTGATTGCGATGCTTCTCGCGGAAGCCGTAGGCGCTCGTGCCTTCCAGTCCACCGTTGAAATCAGCGTGTAATGGCATCAGCCCCTGCACCATGGCTACCCTCAAGCCACGGGCTCGGTCGAGTGGCCATTCGACCGGATATCGATAGATGGGTAGACGACTGCTGGCCCCGTACAGCGATTCCTGAAATTTCAAGCGCTCTTCGATTGCGTCTTCGAAATCTTTCCTTGTCTTAATCGAAGCCGCTTTCAGCCCATCCCGTTCAGTGACTCCAGGCCACCGAAGTAGGTGCATGAGCAAGTCAGAGAACCAGGGGGTGATGGCCGCTGTTGTACCCCGGAGACCCTCAGCGGTGTGAAGCATGCCAAGGCGGCGTTTGTACCAGGTGCTCTTCAGGCCGCTGTACCGTCCCGTCTCTTCGCTTGAAAGCCAATGTCGCGCGGTGAAGTCTGGTTCTCCCGTCGCAGCAGCTCGCAACAAACGGCCAAATGCGTACATCCAAGCATCGTCGTCACTGCACCATGCCGGAGTGTCGTACGTTCCATTGGTGGTTTTTAGCGTCTCGACCGCGCGAGCTTCAAGGTCAGCGAGAGTTGGATTGTGTAGGACAGTCCAATTCTCTGATTTGACCTTGACGTTTAGCGGAGTGAGCAGTTCAGGGGAAAAGTTGCGAATTTCCGTCGACTGGCTCAGCGCCTGGGCCAGCTTGAGCAGAGCGTTCTCCTGGCTGAACAGCCCTGAAGGATGGGTGATAACTGTCAGGAGTGGAAGCCACTTACCTTCTGGGAGGGGGGAGTCACCGTCGGACCAGCGGGTTGTCGCGAAGTGGGCCAGATATCGAGGCGCTCTGGCAATGATGTCTGCCATCGCCGGTCGGTCAGACGTGAGCAGATGGTGCGCAAGGTCGGGCGCGGTTTCAGCCACAATTGGCCAAGCTCTCGAAATATGCTTAAGCCATCTTTCACCAAGTCGAACAAACCAGCGCGAGTAATGGCGTTTGTCACCGACGAGTTGGTAACCTACCAATGATATGACCACCTCTTCCTCGAGAGTAAGGGGTTCGCGCGAAAGTTTTCCCTGTCCAAATGTTTGTAGGGCCCGATGGTATTTCAGCTCATCACCCGTCTTTGGCAATGCTACCGGTTTCTTCAGGGAGGCAAGTAGCAAGCTCGCTTGTTGAAGAACGTACCAAGGTACTCCCTCCTTCTTCGTTACTTCTATGGCAAGTTCCGCTAACTTGGTTCGATAGCTAGTTACGTCGGCAATCTGGAAAGAAGAATCCTTTTCCGTTTCTCTTCCTGTCTCGGTTGCTCCAGCTTTGAATAGGTCTGCAAGGATGTTGATTTCCACGCAAAGCTGACCCACCATTTCCATCGAATCTTGACCCACCCT
>NZ_JBMDJM010000031.1:0-13487 GCF_057809195.1 Acidovorax sp. FG42
TCGTCTTGCCATGGTCCACGTGACCGATCGTGCCCACGTTCACGTGGGGCTTGGTCCGCTCGAATTTTCCTTTTGCCATTTTTCCGACTCCGAAAAAAATCTATATCTACACAACAGGATCTCGGCGCAACCAGAACCGGACGCACCAGAAAGTGGTGCCCATGGCGGGAATCGGACCCGCGACCTCTCCCTTACCAAGGGAGTGCTCTACCACTGAGCCACATGGGCAATTGATACCGCTTGCACAGCACCAAAAATTTCTACTCAACAAACCAACGCAATGAACAATGGAGCGGGAGACGGGAATCGAACCCGCGTCATTAGCTTGGAAGGCTAGGGTTCTACCATTGAACTACTCCCGCGCAGACCACCGGTCTTTGCGAACTTGGCCTCATCTTGCACAGCCAAACGAAACTCTCAACACTGCTCACTCACTGGTGGAGGGGACTGGATTCGAACCAGTGTAGGCGTAAGCCAACAGATTTACAGTCTGCCCCCTTTAGCCACTCGGGCACCCCTCCGGAGAATTTCGAATTATAGCACCAATTTTTTGCGCGCTTAAAAAATAAACGCACTTGGCACCCATCACAAACACTGGCAATGCTTGCTGCTGCATCGTTCGTTGGCGCGGCTGGCGGGGATCGAACCCACGACCCTTGGCTTCGGAGGCCAATACTCTATCCACTGAGCTACAGCCGCACACCTCTGACTTACGTAGCCTTTGATTATTGCACGCGACGGGCTTCCAACCAAACAAAGCCCCAGCACTCAATCACGACAGGGGCGCATGGACTCCTTAGACCCGTCCAGCGACAAGCCCACCCCTTGCAGAAATGCATCCGAGCTCGTACCACCCACGCGAACGAGATCGAAGCCACCCTCATTGAGGATCCAGTTGCGAATCAATCCATCAAAAAGAGCGTGCAGGCTGATGGCCGCCTCCATGGCTGACATCGACAGCACCACCCCTTGCGACTCCGCCGCCAACGCAAAGTCACGCGCCAGCTGCTGGGTAAACCCCTCAGAGGCCGCCACATGGCGCTCACGCAAGCCCATCAGCTCGCTCACGTACTCCACCTTGTACAAAGCAATTTCGAAAACCCGGCGGGTGTGCTCGTCCGAGGCCACACTGCGAAATACCAGCGCCATTACCGCCCGCAGCCGCTGCACCGGATCAGCACCAGCACTGTCTTCAAAGCTGGCAAAGCCCTGTTCCAGCGGCAGCGTGACCCGATCCATCATGGCGCCGAACAGATCTACCTTGTCCTTGAAATGCCAGTAGATCGCACCACGGGTAGCCCCCGCAGCCTGTGCAATATCACTCAGCGACGCCCGGGACACCCCCTTCTCCCGAAACACCAATTCAGCCGCATCAATCAACCCGTTGCGGGTGGCGATTGCATCTTCTTTTGTCCGGCGCGCCATAGTCAAACACCTTGTTGAGTCTCCAAAACCCCTACAGCTGCGGAGGGGCATCTGTCGCAGTCAACAATTATACATTCATGTCTGTATGTATAATTTCCGATCAAACTGGCGGGACTTCGCGCGCAGCGCCCTGAGCCCGGCCTGGCCTTGTGGCTCCCTCCCTTTTCTGACGCACATCCAAAGGACTCCCATGCCCCAACTGCATGACGCATCCGGCACCCCGCAACTGCGTGCCGCCACCACCCGACGAGTGCTTTCGCTGGCCGCCATCAGCGCAGCGGTACTACTGGTATCCGCCTGCGGCAAGGCCGATGGACAGTCCGCCGGTGCGGGTGGCCCCAAGCCTCCGCCTGTCGAGGTGGGGGTGGTCACCGCCACCCCGGGCGACGTAGGACTGATCACCGAGCTGCCTGGCCGCGTGGAAGCATCGCGCGTGGCCCAGGTGCGCGCCCGGGCCGCAGGCATCCTCCAGCAGCGGGTGTTCAAGGAGGGCAGCGACGTCAAGGCGGGACAAGTGCTCTTCCGCATTGATCCCGCCCCCTACGCAGCAGCGGCAGAAAGTGCGCGCGCCAGCCTCGCGAAGGCACAGGCCAATCTGGCGCAGGCCAGCGCACAGGCAGAACGCTATCGCCCGCTGGTCGCCGCCAATGCCATCAGCAAACAGGACTTCGTGAACGCCGAAGCGGCCGAAAAACAAGCCCAGGCCGATGTGGCGGCCGCCAAGGCCGCAGTGCGCACCGCCGACATCAACCTCGGCTATGCCAGCGTGACCGCCCCCATCTCCGGCCGCATTGGCCGAGCGCTGGTCACGGAAGGCGCCCTGGTGGGCCAGGGCGAAGCGACCGCCTTGGCCGTGGTGCAGCAGATCGACCCGGTGTACGTCAATTTCACCCAATCGGCCGCAGACGTGTTCCAGCTGCGCCGTGCCATGGAAAGCGGGCAATTCAAGCGCGCGGGCGGCGGACAGGGGGCCAGCGTCAAGCTGGTGCTCAGCGATGGCTCTGAATACGCGCAAGCCGGCAAGCTGCTGTTCACAGATTTGTCGGTGGACTCCACCACCGGCCAGGTCACCCTGCGCGCCGAAGTGCCCAACCCCAAGGGCGAACTGCTGCCCGGCCTGTACCTGCGCGTGCGGATTGAACAGGCGCAGGCCAGCAACGCCATCACCCTGCCCCAGCAGGCTGTCACGCGGACCCAGCAGGGCGACACGGTCAGCGTGGTGGGCGAGGACGGCAAGGTGTCCCAACGCACCGTCAAGATCAGTGCCGCGCAGAACAACCGCTGGGTGGTGCTGGACGGGCTGAAGGCGGGAGAAAAAGTGATGGTGGACGGCTTCCAGAAGCTGCAGATGCTGCCTCCGGGAACCCCGGTCAAGCCCGTTCCATGGCAAGCGCCAGGCACGCCTGCGCCGGCAGCAGCGACAGCCTCCGCCCCCACCTCCGCAGAGGCACCGGCCGCACCGGCTTCGGCCGCATCCAAGCCATAAGGGGCAATCCAGCATGGCCAAATTTTTCATTGACCGCCCCATCTTTGCGTGGGTGATTGCGCTGTTCATCATGGTGATGGGCGGCGTGGCCATCACGCAGCTACCCATTGCTCAGTACCCGCCGGTGGCACCACCGTCCATCGTCATCAACGCGGCCTACCCCGGCGCGTCAGCGCAGACCCTCGAAGACAGCGTGCTGTCGGTGATCGAGCGCGAGATGAACGGATCCCCAGGGCTGATCTACATGGAGTCGGTGGCGCAAGCCGATGGTTCCGGCAGCATCACGCTGAGCTTCCAGCCTGGCACCAATGCCGACCTGGCACAGGTGGACGTGCAGAACCGGCTCTCGCGCGCCTCGCCGCGTCTGCCGTCTGCCGTGACGCAGCAGGGCGTACGCGTGGACAAATCGCGCTCCAACTTCCTGCTGTTCACCATGCTGTCGTCCACCAACCCGGCCACAGACACCGTGGCCCTGGGCGACTATGCCTCGCGCAACGTGGTGCCCGAACTGCAACGCCTCAAGGGCATTGGTCAGGCGCAACTGTTCGGCACCGAGCGGGCGATGCGCATCTGGATCGACCCGGCCAAGATGCTGAGCTACAACCTGTCAGCCGCCGAGATCACCGCTGCCATCCGCGCCCAGAACGCGCAGGTGGCCAGCGGCACCATTGGCGACCTGCCCAATGTTGCGGGCCAGGGCATTGCCGCCACTGTGGTGGTCAACGGGCAGCTGTCCAGCGTCGAGCAGTTCGGCAACATCGTGCTGCGTGCGAACACCGATGGTTCCACCGTGCGCATCAAGGATGTGGCGCGTGTGGAACTGGGCGGCCAGGCCTACGCCACCGCTGCGCGCCTGAACGGCAAGCCCGCCGTGGGCATCGGCGTTCAGCTGTCGCCCAGCGGCAATGCGCTGGAGGCAGCCAAGGATGTGCGCGCCAAGATGGACGAGCTGTCGCGCTACTTCCCCGAAGGCATGAGCTGGAGCATTCCGTATGACAGCTCGCGCTTCGTGGACATCTCCATCAAGCAGGTGGCCGAGACCCTGGTCGAGGCTGTGGTGCTGGTGTTCCTGGTGATGTTCCTGTTCCTGCAGAACTGGCGCTACACCATCATCCCGACCATCGTGGTGCCGATTGCGCTGCTGGGCACGTTTGCCACGCTGCTCGCGCTGGGCTTCTCGATCAACGTGCTGACGATGTTCGGCATGGTGCTGGTGATCGGTATCGTGGTGGACGATGCCATCGTGGTGGTGGAGAACGTCGAGCGCATCATGAGCGAAGAAGGCCTGTCTCCACTGGAAGCCACGCGCAAGGCCATGCGCCAGATCTCGGGCGCCATCATCGGCGTGACGGTGGTGCTGATCTCGGTGTTCGTGCCGCTGGCCTTTTTTGCAGGCTCCACCGGCAACATCTACCGCCAGTTCTCGGCGGTGATGGTGGCCTCCATCGGCTTCTCGGCCTTCATGGCACTATCGCTCACGCCAGCGCTGTGCGCCACCCTGCTCAAGCCCGTAGAGGCCGGGCACCACCACGAGAAGACCGGCTTCTTTGGCTGGTTCAATCGCGGCTTTTCGCGCACCGCCAAGGGCTATGAGGGTTTTGTGGCGCGCATCCTCCGTCGCGCTGCGCGTTACCTCGTGATCTACGCCGCCATCATTGGCGCCGTGGCGGTGGTCTACATGCGCCTGCCCACATCGTTCCTGCCCAGCGAGGACCAGGGCAACATCATCGTCAACGTGCAGCTGCCACCCGGCGCCACGCAAGAGCGGACGCTGGCCGTGATGGAGCAGGTCGAAGGCTTCATCCTGAAGCAGCCCGAAGTGCAGAGCATGGTGGGCGTGCTGGGCTTCAGCTTCTCCGGCCAGGGGCAGAACGCGGCCCTCGCGTTTGTGACCCTCAAGGACTGGAGCGAACGCCACGGCCCAGGCCAGTCGGCGCAGGACGTGGCCAACCGGGCCTTCGGTGCGCTGATGGGCATTCGCGATGCGTTCATCTTCCCGCTGAGCCCGCCACCCATTCCCGAGCTGGGCAACGCCAGCGGCTTCACGTTCCGCCTGCAAGACCGGGGCGGCGCAGGACACGAAGCCCTGGTGAAAGCCCGCAACCAGTTGCTGGGCATGGCCTCGCAGAGCAAGGTGCTGACGCAGTTGCGCCCTGATGGTCTGGAAGATGCGCCTCAGCTGCAAATCGACATTGACCGTGACAAGGCCAACGCGCTGGGCGTGCCCTTCGACGCCATCAACTCTGCGCTCTCCACAGCGCTGGGTTCCAGCTATGTGAACGACTTCCCCAACCAGGGCCGCCTGCAGCGGGTGGTGGTGCAAGCCGATGCGCCCGCACGCATGCAGCCTGACGATCTGCTGCAGATCAATGCCACCAACAGCCAGGGCAAACCGGTACCGCTGTCGGCGTTCGCGACGACGCGCTGGGTGACCGGCGCGCAGCAAACCGTGCGCTACAACGGCTACCCGGCCATGCGCATCTCCGGCTCGCCCGCCCCGGGCTACAGCACGGGGGCGGCGATGGCCGAGATGGAGAAGCTGGCAGGCCAACTGCCCCAAGGCTTTGGCTTTGAATGGACCGGCCAATCGCGCGAAGAAAAGCTGGCAGGGTCGCAGTCGCTCATCCTGTATAGCTTTGCCATCCTGGCGGTGTTCCTATGCCTGGCCGCGCTGTACGAGAGCTGGTCGATCCCGCTGGCCGTGATCCTGGTGGTGCCCCTGGGCGTGCTGGGCGTGCTGCTGGCCACGTTGCTGCGCGGCTATGCCAATGACGTGTACTTCCAGGTGGGCCTGATCACCATCATTGGCCTGTCGGCGAAAAACGCCATCCTGATCATCGAGTTCGCCAAGGACCTGCAGGCCCAAGGCAAGGGCGTGATCGAGTCGGCGCTGGCTGCCGCGCACCTGCGGTTCCGTCCTATCGTGATGACCTCGATGGCGTTCGGCTTGGGTGTTCTGCCACTGGTGGTTGCGTCGGGCGCAGGCTCTGCCAGCCAGCGGGCCATCGGCACTGGCGTGCTGGGTGGCATGGTCACCGGCACCGCCCTGGCCGTGTTCTTTGTGCCGGTGTTCTTTGTGGTGGTGCGCAGCCTGTTCAAGGGCAGCGCACGCCAGCAGGAAATGAACCGCCGCCATGCAGAAGAAGCAGGAGTTGGAACCCATGACTAATCACCGCCGTACTCCCCTGGCGCTGGCAGCGGCCGCAGCGGCGGCGCTGCTGGCGGGCTGCTCGTTCATTCCGACATACGAGCGTCCTCAGCCTCCCGTCCCTACCAATTACGCCGGCGCTGCAGCAACGACGGACGGCGCAGCGGTTCAGCCGGGCGCAACCGTGCCCTGGCAGAACTACTTTGCAGAGCCACGCCTGCAGCAGCTCATCGGCATTGCGCTCGCCAACAACCGCGACCTGCGGGTGGCCATGCTCAACATCGAGCAGGCTCGGGCCACCTACCAGGTGCGCCGCGCCGACCTGTACCCGGGCGTGGGCCTGGCGGCCAATGCCAGCCGGGCGCCCGCTGCGGGCACCGGCAACCTGACCAACTCGTTCAGCGTAGGCCTGGCCGTATCCGCCTGGGAGATCGACTTCTTTGGCCGCATTGCCAGCCTCAAGGAACAGGCGCTCGCCCAATATCTCGCCACCGAAGAAGGCCGCAACGCCGCCCAGGTGAGCCTGGTGGCGGCGGTGGCCAATGGCTGGCTGACGCTGCTGGCCGACGAGGAACTGCTAGACCTGTCACGCCAGACCCTTGCCTCACGCGAGGAGTCGGTGCGCCTGACCAAGATGCGCCTGGACGCGGGCGTGGCCTCCGAGCTCGACTTCCGCCAGGCAGAGTCGCTCACCCAGGCGGCCCGCGCCACGCTGGCACAGCAACAGCGCCAGCGCGCGCTCGACGAAAACGCGCTGGTCCTGCTGCTAGGCCAAGCACTGCCTCAGGACGTGCGCGCCAGTCTGGCGGGTGGCAAGCTGGCCGACGCGCCTGCGATGGCACCGCTGCCTGCTGGCGTGCCGTCAGAGCTGCTCACCCGCCGGCCGGACATCCGCCAGGCGGAGCAGCAGCTTATCGGAGCCAACGCCAACATCGGCGCAGCGCGGGCGGCGTTTTTCCCGCGCATCTCCCTGACAGCGCAGGCAGGCACCGCCAGCGGCGAGCTGTCCGGCCTGTTCAAGAACGGCTCCTGGGGCTTCACCATCGCGCCATCGCTGCTGTTGCCCATTTTTGACGCGGGCCGCAACCAGGCCAATCTGGACAGCGCCCGGGTCGGTCGAGAGATTGCCGTGGCGCAGTACGAAAAAGCCATCCAGACCGCGTTCCGCGAAGTCTCGGACGCGCTGGCCGGGCAAGCCACCCTGGGCGAACAGGCCCAGGCCCAGCAACAGCAGGCTCAGGCAGAAGCCGCGCGCCTGCAACTGGCCGACCTGCGATACCGCAACGGCGTGGCCAGCTATCTGGACCTGCTGGACGCACAACGCTCGCTGTTCACGGCCCAGCAGGCCGTGGTGCAGGTCCGGCTGGCGCAACTGCAAAACCAAGTGTCGCTGTACAAGGCACTGGGGGGCGGAGCACCCGACACCAGCGCCCAGGCCCCCTCCTGAAGCCCAGGGCTGAAGCGCGCGCAGCCCCCTGGGGCGCTGCGCGCGCTGGGGCAAACCCGTGGTTGTCTGCATCAAGCGGGGATCGGAATAACCATCCCCGCAGATATAATTTAAGGTTGATTACACCGAAGCCCCCGATACACCTGAGGACGACATGAGCGACAACCACCACGAAGAAGCCCATACCGGCCCGATCAAGAACCCCAAGCAGTTGCTGGTCGCGGTACTTTTCTCGTTTGTAGTTCCGATCTTTGCCATCATTGGCTTGGTCCTGTATGTGACGTCGGCGGACAAGCCCGCTGCCGGTGCCGTCAACCCCGAAAAGGCCATCGCCGAACGCATCCAGAAGATCGGCATGGTCGAAGTGCGCGACGCCAACCGCCCTCTCAAGAGTGGCGAAGAAGTCTTCAAGGCCCAGTGCTCGGCCTGCCATGCCTCCGGTGCTGCAGGTGCCCCCAAGTTTGGCGACGCAGCTGCCTGGGCTGCGCGCATTGGCACCGGGTTTGAAGCCCTGGTGCAGTCCGCCCTGAAGGGCAAGGGCGCCATGGCCCCCCAAGGCGGCGGCGACTTCAACGACACCGAAATCGCACGCGCCGTGGCCTACATGGCCAACGCCGGTGGCGCCAAGTTTGCCGAACCTGCTGCTCCCGCCGCTGCGGCCCCTGCCGCCCAGGCAGACGCAGCCCCCGCGGCCGCTCCTGCACCAGCACCTGCCGCAGCCCCTGCAGCGGCTGCGCCCGCTGTAGCGGTAGCTGCCGCACCTGCAGCCGCCGCAGCAGGCGCTGGCGAGGCTCTGTACAAGCAGGCGTGCCAGGTGTGCCACGCTGCCGGTGTGGCCGGTGCTCCCAAGTTTGGTGACAAGGCCGCTTGGGCCGCTCGCCTGCCCGCAGGCATCGATGCGCTGTACACCAGTGTCGCCAAGGGCAAGGGCGCCATGCCTCCCCGTGGTGGTACACAAGCCTCTGACGCTGATCTGCGCGCCGCTGTGGAGTTCATGGCAGCCGCCGCCAAGTAATGCAGCCCTTTTATCCCGCCCAGGCGGGGTAGAAACCCAAACCCAAAGCCGGTCCTTGCGACCGGCTTTGTCGTTTTAGAGCCTATCTCGCGCAGCGATGGGCAGCAGTCAGTGCCTGCAGCTCCCGGCGAAGGGCGGTGGGGGCGGAGCTTCAGTTCGGCTGCGACGCCCCGGCTTGCGACCTGGCACCCGGGCTGCAGACATACCCGTAGCGCGCCGGCAGGTCCTTCGCCTGCACGTCCTCGGGCGTCCAGCGCCCATCGGTCACCGCCTCTGCAGCCAGTGCCACGTCCAGCGTGTGGACCAGCCCGAGGCCCAGGTCTGTCTCCAGGTACACACGGCCCAGTTCGTCCAGCAGGCAGCGGCGCACCAACGCCTCCCGACCGGTGTGGCTGACGACGCTCAGGTCCTGCGGCTGCAGGCGCCAGACCCAGGGCGTGGCCTCCAGTTCCACATACACGCGCTGGGGGCCGTTCTGAAAGAACCACTGCCCCTGGTCGTCATGCTCGTAATTGCGCGCGATGAAAGCCAGCAACTTATCGTGCTGCAGCAGCGTGCCTTTGCTGTGCGGAAACGCGCCCGCCGCCTGCACGGCGTCGTCGCGCAGATACCAGTGGCCGCGCGCATCCAGGCCCAGCCAGCCATAGCAGTCGGGCACGTTGGGCCATTTGGCCAGTGCCTGTTTGACGATGTCATCCATGGGCGGATTGTGCGCCGTGCGGCGTCAGCGCCCCACTGTGCTCGGCCAGCCACCCTCCCACGGCGTCGGGCATGGCGCGCACATGCCCGGGTGGCAACCCACGCGGGAACCCCACATGGCCGCCGTGCGCCGGCTGCCAGAGCGTCACATGGCGCCCTACCTCGCGCACGCCCGGCAAGCTGCCGGCGGGCACAAAGGGGTCGTTGCGCGCGTTCACCACCAGGGCCGGAATGCGGATTCGGTGCAGCAGCGGCTTGGCCGACGCGCGCAGCCAGTAGTCCTCGGTGTTGCGAAACCCGTGGACCGGCGCTGTAAACACGTTGTCGAACGCGTACAGGTCCCGCGCGGCCAGCAGCGCCTGCCGGTCAAACAGCCCCGGGTGCTGGGCCAGCTTCTGCAGTGCCTTGGGCACCAGGGTGCGCATGAACATGCGGGTGTACACCAGCCGGTTGAAGCCACGCCCAATGGCATGGCCGCCCGCTGCAAGGTCGATGGGCGAGCACACGGCTGCCACCGCATCTGCGCTGCGCGCAGCGTCAGTGCCCACTTCGGCGGCCCAGCGCAGCAGGGCATTGCCGCCCAGTGACACCCCCACCGCCATCAGCGGCCCCTGGTGGCGCGCGCGCAGTTGCTGCAGCATCCAGCCGATCTCGGCATGGTCGCCCGAGTGGTAGGCGCGCGGGGCGCGGTTGATCTCGCCACTGCACCCCCGGAAGTGCGGCAGCGCGCAGGCCCAGCCGCGCTCACGGGCCAGGTCGGCAAAGGCTTCGCAGTAATGGCTGCGCGAAGAGCCTTCCAACCCGTGGAACACCACCAGCAGCGGCCGGGGAGCGTCAGCCGCCACTCCGTCCTGCAGATAGTCCACATCGACAAAATCTCCGTCGGGGGTGTCCCAGCGCTCGCGGCGGTACTCGGGACGCGGGCCGAACACCCGGCGCGCATACAGCGCGGGCCAGATCGTTTGCAACTGGCCACCGGGGAGCCAACGGGGCGCTATGTATTTCATAGCTGCCAGGGCATATGTTGTCGGCACATACGGCCAATTGGACCCAAAATCCTCACGCAGGGGCCTCTCAATGCAGAACGGGGCGCTGCGCCAGCACATCCACCTGGGCATCGGGCGCCACGCCCGGGCTGGCATGGTGGGCCACCAAGCGCCAGCCTTCGGGAGTCTTGTGGTACACGTTGGTGGCCATGACCACGGCCTGGTGCAGGCCGTCGGGCAGCATCACCTCGACCTGCTCGACCACGCTGTGCACGGCGCTCGACAGTGCCACCACGCGGTGCACCTGCGCAGGCCGGGCACGCACGGTGCCATGCGAGAACATCGCCTCGAACGCGGCACGGATGGCCACAGGCCCCAGCAGGCGCGGCCCCCCCGGATGCACGCAGACGATCTCGTCGTCGTCCGCCCAGCACGACATCAGCAGATCGATGTCACCGCGCTGCAGCGCCTCATAGAACGCGGATTCGGTTTCATCCGAAGAGCCACCCAGAGTGGCTGCTTTTGATCGGGCGCGGGGCATGTGGGTTCAGAGGGTAAGTGGGTTGGAATGGCGTGACAGGTGCAACGCGAGGCTGCTATTGTGCGGCGGCGGTGCAATGCCTTGCTGCGTACCGATTTTGTACGCGCTCTAGAGGTGCTCCCACGGCGACAAGTCCTCCCCAAATTTTGCTGTCTTGCGCATCGAGGTTTCTGGCACAGTCATCCCATTTCTCCCTCGGCGGACTCCACCATCATGATGATCCAACGTCTACTTGCCCTCCTCACCGTGCTCGCTGCCACACTCACACTCAGCGGCTGCGGCTACAACGACTTTCAGCGCCTGGACGAGCAGTCCAAGGCCGCCTGGAGCGAAGTGCTCAACCAGTACCAGCGCCGGGCCGACCTGGTGCCCAACATTGTTGCCACCGTCAAGGGCGAGGCCAACTTTGAGCAGGAGACGCTGACCAAGGTGGTCGAGGCCCGTGCCAAGGCCACGGCCATCCAGGTCACGCCCGAAACCCTGAACAACCCCGAGGCTTTCAGCAAGTTCCAGCAGGCCCAGGGCGAGCTGTCCAGCGCCTTGTCGCGCCTGATGGTCGTGTCCGAGCGCTACCCCACCCTGCAGGCCAACCAGGGCTTTCGCGACCTGCGGGTGACGCTGGAAGGCACCGAAAACCGCATCACCGTGGCCCGCAACCGCTACATCCAGACGGTGCAGGAGTACAACGTGCTGGCCCGTAGCTTCCCCACTAACCTCACAGCCATGGCCTTCAGCTACGCCCCCAAGCCCAGCTTTACCGTGGCCAACGAGGCCCAGATTGCCGTGCCGCCCTCGGTGGACTTCTCCGCATCCAAGGCCAAGCCCTGAACACCCCTTGCATGGCCTGATGTGAGCCAAAAATGCTGCTAGCGCCCATTCGACATGCCCTGATAGCTATATTTTTGATAGCTTCATGGCCCGTCTATGGCTGGGCCCAATCGCAGCCGCTGGCGGTGCCGCCGCTGACCGGCCACGTCATGGATCAGACAGGCACGCTCAGCGCCAGTGACATTCAGGCGCTGGAGGGCCAGTTGGTTGCGCTCGAAAAATCGCGCGGCTCGCAAGTCGTGGTGCTGATGGTGCCCACCACGGCACCGGAAGATATCGCCGCCTATGCCAACCGCGTCGGCAACCAGTGGAAGATCGGGCGCCGCGACGTGGGTGACGGCGTGCTGGTGGTGGTCGCCAAGAACGACCGCAAGATGCGCATTGAGGTCGCCAAATCGCTGGAAGGCGCCATCCCCGACATCGCAGCAGCACGCATCATTGACGGCGCGATGAAGCCTCGCTTTCAGCAAGGCGACTTTGCGGGAGGCCTCGGTGCAGCGATCACGCAGATCGGCGCGCGCATCGCTGGCGAAGCCCTTCCCGCCCCGGCCGAGACACCCTCCCCCACCGCTGGAGGCAGCAGTCACGGCCTGTTCGACTGGACGGACTTCGCCATCTTCCTGTTCTTTGGCGTCATGGTGGCCGGCCCGTTGGCACGCAGCCTGCTGGGGGCTGCGCTGGGCGGCCTGGCGGTGGGCGGCGGCGTGGGGGCCCTGGCGTTTGTGTTCACCTCCAGCCTGCTGCTGTCGGTGGGTGCGGGTGTGATTGCACTGCTCTACACCTGGCTGTTTGGCGGCAGCAGCGGCCCCATCAGCCTGGGGCATGGTGGCGGAGGCTCCGGGGGCTGGAGCGGCGGCAGTTCGGGCGGGTTCAGCAGCAGCAGTGACAGCGGCGGCTTCAGTTCGGGCGGCGGGGGCGATTTTGGCGGTGGCGGCGCATCGGGAGACTGGTGATGGGTGTTGAGAACAGCGAACGACCTGCGCACACGCTGTGGCGGGCCCTGTGGCGGCTGGTGCACCATCGCTGGCACGACGCGTTTGGCGGCTCCGCCATCCCGGCACCCGCGCTGCAGCGCCTGGGCGCGCAGGTGGCGGCCAGCGAGTTGCAACACACGGGGCAGATCCGCATCGTGGCCGAGGCGGGCCTGCCCTGGAGCTACCTGCGCCGCCACGCCCGAACGCGGGAACGCGCATTGATGCTCTTCAGCAAGCACCGCGTGTGGGACACCGAACACAACAACGGCGTGCTGATCTACCTGCTGATGCCCGAGCACGCGTTTGAGATCGTTGCCGACCGGGGCTTGGCACGCCAGGTCCCTCCTGAGGTGTGGCAGGAGATGGCGGCTCAGATGTCAGCCCAATTTCGGCAAGGGCATTACGAGGAAGGCCTGTCGCGGGCGGTGAGCGCTGTGGGCGCCCTGCTGATTCAGCACTTTCCACGCGCGGCGGATTCCCCCTCCCCCAACGAGTTGCCAGACGCACCGATCGTGCGCTGACGCGGGTTGGCGGGCGTCTGTCCCAACAGCGTACGAGCGGCGCATGCCGACACACCAAAGGCCACGATGACCGGGCTCCTTGCAGGCGAGGCCATTGGCGGTCGCAGCCCTCCTAACCCCCAGCCCCACGTACCTCGGTAGCCCTCTTGTCGGATGTCCTGCGGGGCACCGACTCTATGGTCTTGCACCGCCTCCGTATGGTCGGAACGCTGAACTTATCCAGGCGCCGGTCGTCCTGAATTTGCACCCGGGTTTTCCATGAAAGCCTAGCGGTTCCGACACCTTGTGGGACCCTAAGTCCTCGGGCGCTTTCATACATTCCCTCCATTGTTTCCAATACTGGAACAGTTAGTTCGCGACTCGGTGGTTTTTCTCTGCACCCCACCGGCGTACAGTTCATCCCATCGATGAGCCGAA
>NZ_JBMDJM010000032.1:2500-3946 GCF_057809195.1 Acidovorax sp. FG42
ACGTGATAGCCTGCGATAAGCTTCGGGGAGCTGGCAAATAAGCTTTGATCCGGAGATTTCTGAATGGGGAAACCCACCTCGCAAGAGGTATCGCATACTGAATACATAGGTATGCGAGGCGAACCGGGTGAACTGAAACATCTCAGTAGCTCGAGGAAAAGACATCAACCGAGATTCCGAAAGTAGTGGCGAGCGAAATCGGAAGAGCCTTCTAGTGATAGCACGACTGTTAGCAAAACGGGATGGAAAGCCCGGCCATAGCAGGTGATAGCCCTGTATGCGAAAACAGACGTGTGGTACTAAGTTAGAGAAAAGTAGGGCGGGACACGAGAAATCCTGTCTGAATATGGGGGGACCATCCTCCAAGGCTAAATACTCGTAATCGACCGATAGTGAACCAGTACCGTGAGGGAAAGGCGAAAAGAACCCCGGGAGGGGAGTGAAATAGATCCTGAAACCGCATGCTTACAAAAAGTAGGAGCCCGCAAGGGTGACTGCGTACCTTTTGTATAATGGGTCAGCGACTTACATTCAGTGGCAAGGTTAACCGAATAGGGAAGCCGTAGAGAAATCGAGTCCGAATAGGGCGAATCAGTCGCTGGGTGTAGACCCGAAACCAAGTGATCTATCCATGGCCAGGATGAAGGTGCCGTAACAGGTACTGGAGGTCCGAACCCACTAGTGTTGCAAAACTAGGGGATGAGCTGTGGATAGGGGTGAAAGGCTAAACAAACTTGGAAATAGCTGGTTCTCTCCGAAAACTATTTAGGTAGTGCCTCAAGTATTACCTGCGGGGGTAGAGCACTGTTTAGGCTAGGGGGTCATGGCGACTTACCAAACCTATGCAAACTCCGAATACCGCAGAGTACAGCTTGGGAGACAGAGCACCGGGTGCTAACGTCCGGACTCAAGAGGGAAACAACCCAGACCGCCAGCTAAGGTCCCTAAAATTGGCTAAGTGGGAAACGAAGTGGGAAGGCTAAAACAGTCAGGATGTTGGCTTAGAAGCAGCCATCATTTAAAGAAAGCGTAATAGCTCACTGATCGAGTCGTCCTGCGCGGAAGATGTAACGGGGCTAAGCCAGTTACCGAAGCTGCGGATTTGCAATTTATTGCAAGTGGTAGGAGAGCGTTCTGTAGGCCTGTGAAGGTGTCTGGTAACGGATGCTGGAGGTATCAGAAGTGCGAATGCTGACATGAGTAGCGTTAAAGGGGGTGAAAAGCCCCCTCGCCGTAAGCGCAAGGTTTTCTACGCAACGTTCATCGGCGTAGAGTGAGTCGGCCCCTAAGGCGAGGCAGAGATGCGTAGCTGATGGGAAACAGGTCAATATTCCTGTACCGATCAATAGTGCGATGTGGGGACGGAGAAGGTTAGCTCAGCCAACTGTTGGATATGTTGGTTCAAGCCTGTAGTCGTGCCTGGTAGGCAAATCCGCCGGGCTTAGA
>NZ_JBMDJM010000033.1:0-2501 GCF_057809195.1 Acidovorax sp. FG42
TGTTGATTTCCACGCAGAAGTGACCCACTAACCCCCGGGATTTCCATCCAAACCTGACCCACGTACTAACCCTAACCTGCTGCTTTGTTGAGCAGCAGGAGACCAGGAGTGATAGACGTGGCAACACTGAGTGTCATCAGGCGCTGGGCCCTGCGAGAGCAGCTGTCCATCAGGGAGATCGCCCGCCGCACGGGCCTCTCGCGCAACACCATCCGCAAGTACCTGCGCGCAGGCGAGGCCGAGCCGCACTACGCCAAGCGGGTCAGCCCTTCCAAGCTCGATCCCTTCGCATCGAAGCTCTTGGGATGGCTCAAGACGGAAGCTGGCCGATCCCGCAAGCAGCGGCGCACCGTCAAGCAGATGTACGCCGATCTGCAGGCGCTGGGCTATACCGGCTCCTACAACCGGGTCGCGGCCTTTGTTCGCCTCTGGCAAGAACAACGCCTGGTGGCCCAGCAGACCACCGGCCGCGGCACCTTTGTGCCGTTGGCCTTCGGCCCCGGCGAGGCGTTCCAATTCGACTGGAGCGAGGACTGGGCAGTGCTCGCAGGTGTGCGCACCAAGCTGCAGGTGGCTCACTTCAAACTCAGCCACAGCCGGGCGTTCTACCTGCGTGCCTATCTTCTGCAGACGCACGAGATGCTGTTCGATGCCCACAACCATGCGTTCGTCGTGCTGGGCGGTGTGCCCCGCCGAGGCATCTACGACAACATGCGCACCGCCGTAGACCGCGTGCGCCGTGGCAAGAAGCGCGACGTCAATGCGCGCTTTGCGGCCATGGTGAGTCACTTCCTGTTCGAGGCCGAGTTCTGCAACCCGGCCTCGGGCTGGGAGAAGGGCCAGGTAGAGAAGAACGTGCGCGACGCCCGCCATCGCCTGTGGCAGGTGGTGCCGCCATTCCCGAGCCTGCCCGATCTGAATGCCTGGCTTGAGGAGCGCTGTGTGGCCCTGTGGCACGAGATCGAGCATGGCAAGCTGGCTGGCTCCGTCGCGGATGTCTGGGCTCAAGAGAAGGCAACCTTGATGCCGATGCCTCGGCCCTTCGATGGCTTTGTGGAACACACCAAGCGCGTCTCGCCCACCTGCCTGATCCACTTCGAGCGCAATCGCTACAGCGTGCCAGCGCCGTATGCCAACCGGCCTGTGAGCCTGCGGGTCTACGCGGACCGCCTGGTGGTCGCTGCCGAAGGCCAGATCATCTGTGAACACCAGCGCCTGATCGAGCGCAACCACCATGGCGCTGGGCAGACCGTCTATGACTGGCGCCACTACCTGGCGGTGCTGCAGCGCAAGCCCGGGGCATTGCGCAATGGCGCTCCCTTCCTGGAACTGCCAGTGGCCTTCAAGCGCCTGCAGGCCGCTCTCTTGAAGCAGCCAGGCGGCGACCGAGAGATGGTGGAGGTTCTGGCTCTGGTGCTGCACCACGATGAACAAGCTGTGCTCGCCGCAGTGGAGCTGGCACTGGAGTCAGGGGCTGCCAGCAAGACCCACATCCTGAACGTGCTCCACCGCCTGCTGGACGGTAAGCCCGCCCCAGCACCGGTCACCTCGCCCCAGGCCCTCAAGCTGTCTGTGGAACCCCAGGCCAACGTGCTGCGCTATGACCAATTGAGGGAGGTGCGCTATGCGTCATGACCCTGCCATCGCTTCCATCGTGATCATGCTGCGCGAGCTCAAGATGCACGGCATGGCCCAGGCGGTTGCGGAACTGGCTGAGCAAGGTGCGCCGGCCTTCGACGCAGCGCAGCCCATCCTGTCCCAACTGCTCAAGGCCGAGACCGCCGAGCGGGAGGTGCGCTCGGTGGCCTACCAATTGAAGGTGGCCAGGTTCCCGGCGTACCGGGACCTGGCTGGGTTTGACTTCGGCCACAGTGAGGTGAACGAGGCACTGGTACGCCAGCTGCACCGCTGCGAATTCTTGGAGAACGCCAACAACGTGGTGCTGGTGGGTGGCCCGGGTACGGGCAAGACCCACATCGCCACAGCCCTCGGGGTGCAAGCCATTGAGCACCATCACCGCAGGGTGCGGTTCTTCTCCACGGTGGAGCTGGTCAATGCACTGGAAGAGGAGAAGGCCAACGGCAAGCCCGGACAGTTGGCCCACCGGTTGGCCTATGCCGATCTGGTGATCCTGGATGAACTGGGCTACCTGCCATTCAGCACGTCAGGAGGAGCCTTGCTGTTCCACCTGCTGTCCAAGCTGTACGAGCGCACCAGCGTTGTGATCACCACCAACCTGAGCTTCAGCGAATGGGCCAGTGTGTTCGGGGATGCCAAGATGACCACGGCACTGCTGGACCGACTCACGCATCACTGCCATATTCTGGAAACCGGCAACGACAGCTACAGGTTCAAGAACAGCTCCGCACAGCAACCATCACAGACCACCAAGAAGGAGAAGACAAGCAAGAACTTATCCACAACGTGAGCGTGAAGCTCACGAACCAGGGTGGGTCAAGATTCGATGGAAATGGTGGGTCAGCTTTGCGTGGAAATCAACA
>NZ_JBMDJM010000034.1:0-1654 GCF_057809195.1 Acidovorax sp. FG42
GAGGGGTGATAACGAGTCTGCTTGCAGACGAAGTGAGTGATACCCTGCTTCCAGGAAAAGCCACTAAGCTTCAGCTATTGACGACCGTACCGCAAACCGACACTGGTGCGCGAGATGAGTATTCTAAGGCGCTTGAGAGAACTCAGGAGAAGGAACTCGGCAAATTGATACCGTAACTTCGGGAGAAGGTATGCCCCAAGTAGGTGAACTCGTACAGAGGGAGCCCAACGGGGTTGCAAAAAATCGGTGGCTGCGACTGTTTAATAAAAACACAGCACTCTGCAAACACGAAAGTGGACGTATAGGGTGTGACGCCTGCCCGGTGCTGGAAGATTAAATGATGGGGTGCAAGCTCTTGATTGAAGTCCCAGTAAACGGCGGCCGTAACTATAACGGTCCTAAGGTAGCGAAATTCCTTGTCGGGTAAGTTCCGACCTGCACGAATGGCGTAACGATGGCCACACTGTCTCCTCCTGAGACTCAGCGAAGTTGAAATGTTTGTGATGATGCAATCTCCCCGCGGAAAGACGGAAAGACCCCATGAACCTTTACTGTAGCTTTGTATTGGACTTTGAACAGATCTGTGTAGGATAGGTGGGAGGCTTTGAAGTGAGGACGCTAGTTCTCATGGAGCCAACGTTGAAATACCACCCTGGTGTGTTTGAGGTTCTAACCTAGGTCCATTATCTGGATCGGGGACAGTGCATGGTAGGCAGTTTGACTGGGGCGGTCTCCTCCCAAAGCGTAACGGAGGAGTTCGAAGGTACGCTAGTTACGGTCGGACATCGTGACGATAGTGCAATGGCATAAGCGTGCTTAACTGCGAGACTGACAAGTCGAGCAGATGCGAAAGCAGGACATAGTGATCCGGTGGTTCTGTATGGAAGGGCCATCGCTCAACGGATAAAAGGTACTCTGGGGATAACAGGCTGATACCGCCCAAGAGTTCATATCGACGGCGGTGTTTGGCACCTCGATGTCGGCTCATCTCATCCTGGGGCTGTAGCCGGTCCCAAGGGTATGGCTGTTCGCCATTTAAAGAGGTACGTGAGCTGGGTTTAAAACGTCGTGAGACAGTTTGGTCCCTATCTTCCGTGGGCGCTGCAGATTTGAGGAAGCCTGCTCCTAGTACGAGAGGACCGGAGTGGACACACCTCTGGTGTATCGGTTGTCACGCCAGTGGCATTGCCGAGTAGCTAAGTGTGGAAGAGATAACCGCTGAAAGCATCTAAGCGGGAAACTCGTTTCAAGATGAGATCTGCCGGGGCCTTGAGCCCCCTAAAGAGTCGTTCAAGACCAGGACGTTGATAGGCTGGGTGTGGAAGCGCAGTAATGCGTTAAGCTAACCAGTACTAATTGCTCGTGCGGCTTGACCCTATAACTTTGATAGCCAACACGCACACCACAGTGGTTGTGTGTAAAGCTCAAAGTCTGTTATGCCAAGTTAGACGCAGTCAAAAGACACAAAATCTGATTCCAGACTCTATGAATTCGTTGTGTTGCCCCCAAAAGCAGCGCGACAACAAGTTATGCCTGATGACCATAGCAAGTTGGTCCCACTCCTTCCCATCCCGAACAGGACAGTGAAACGACTTTGCGCCGATGATAGTGCGGGTTCCCGTGTGAAAGTAGGTCATCGTCAGGCTCTTACAGC
>NZ_JBMDJM010000035.1:0-1466 GCF_057809195.1 Acidovorax sp. FG42
GGGAGTGTCAGAATTTCTGTGTGTGAGGCGGTTTCAGAAATCGGCTAGTCGTTAAATTTTATTCAAACTAAGGCCCCTGCCAGGCCGCCGGAGGCCCCCCCCCGGTTGAGCCCTGCGGGGCAGGGTTCAACCCTTTCATTTGGCACCCTCGTGAGTGGGCTGCGTGAACCTGTCGCCGTAGAGGATGGCGAACTGGTTCATGGCTGATTTCCAGTTATTGGCTGCCCGTCCCCAGTCCTCGGTGATGTTGCGCAGCGCCAGCCAGATCAGTTTGGTGGCCGCATCGTCGCTGGGGAAGTGTCCCCGCGTCTTGATAATCTTGCGCAGTCGCGCATTCACGCTCTCGATCGCGTTGGTCGTGTAAATCACGCGGCGTACCTCGGGTGGGAAGGCAAAGAACGGGATGACCTTGTCCCAGGCCCTGCGCCAGGCGCCCACGACAGTGGGGAATTTCTTGCCCCAAGGCCCGGCCTCAAACGCGTGCAGCTCGGCCTCTGCCGCTTCGGCGCTGACCGCTGTGTAGATGGGTTTGATGGCCGCAGCCAGCGCCTTGCGCTCCTTCCAACTGGCAAAGTCCAGGCTGCCCCGGATCAGGTGCACGATGCAGGTCTGCAGCGTCGTAGCCGGGAACACCGTGCCCAGCGCCTCTGGCATGCCTTTGAGGCCGTCGGTGACGGCAATCAGGATGTCCTGCACGCCACGGGTCTTCAAATCGTTGAAGACTTTCATCCAAAATTTGGCTCCCTCGGTGTTTTCGATCCAGATGCCCAGGATGTCACGGCTGCCGTCAGGCAGCACGCCCAGAGCCAAGTACACGGCCTTGGAGCGCACCACCGCATCCTCGCGAATCTTGACGCGCAGCGCGTCAAAGAACACGACCGGGTACATCGACTCCAGCGGGCGGCTTTGCCAGGCAGTGACCTCGCTCATGACGGCGTCGGTGACGCTGCTGATGAGGTCGGGCGAGACGTCTACCGAGTACATCTCGGCCAGGAAGCCCCGGATCTCGCGCACCGTCATACCGCGGGCATACATGGCGACAATCTTGTCGTCAAAGCCGGTAAAGCGGCGCTCGTGCTTACCGATGAGCTGCGGCTCGAATGAGCCCTCGCGGTCGCGGGGAATGTCGATGCGCAAGGCACCAGCATCGGTCAGGACGGTCTTTGCGCTCTTGCCGTTGCGGTGATTGGCAGCAGCCCCTTCGGGTCTGGCCTGCCCGGGGGCGTAGCCCAGGTGGTGGCTCATCTCGGCGCCCAGCGCGCGTTCAAGAACCGACTTCTTGAACTGCTGGAAGATGCCCTCGAGCTCGGCTGGCGTCACTGGCCCGGGGATGAGTTGCTCCAACAGCTCGGCTGAGAATTGCGGCTGCGCTGCCTTGTCCGTCTCTGCGGTCGTCTTCGTCTTGCGTGGCATTCATGCTCCTTGTTGACATGCTATGCCTTACACACAAAGTTTCTGACAGGCTC
>NZ_JBMDJM010000036.1:0-1212 GCF_057809195.1 Acidovorax sp. FG42
CAAGAAATCGAACGCCTGGCCTTCTACGACGCCCTCACGGGCCTGCCCAACCGCCGCCTGCTCCTGGACCGCCTGCAACGCTCCATCGCCGCCTGCCAGCGCACCCGCAATCTCGGCGCCCTGCTGTTCATCGACCTCGACAACTTCAAGGACTTGAACGACACCCTGGGCCACGACATGGGCGACCAGCTCCTGGCCCAGGTCGCCGCCCGCCTGGTGGGCAGCGTGCGCGAAGCCGACACCGTCGCCCGCTTTGGCGGCGACGAATTCGTCGTCATGCTCGAAGCCCTGGCCCCCGACCTGCAAAACGCTGCCACCCAGGCAGAAACCGTCGCAGAAAAACTCCTGGCCAGCCTGAACCAGCCCTTCAACCTGGACGGCGCCCAGCACTACAGCACCCCCAGCATCGGCATCACCCTGTTTGGCGACGAACGCCTCACCGTGGACGAACTCCTCAAGCGTGCCGACCTGGCCATGTACCAGGCCAAAGCCGCAGGCCGCAACACCCAGAGATTCTTCGACCCCGACATGCAGGCAGCGGTGAACGCCCGCTCCAACCTCGAAGCCGACCTGCGCCAGGGCCTGGCCCGGGGCGAGTTGCTCGTGCACTACCAGCCCGTGGTCGACCACCACGCCCGCCTGCTGGGCGCAGAAGCCCTCGTGCGCTGGCGCCACCCCCAGCGCGGCATGATCAGCCCGGCCGACTTCATCCCCCTGGCAGAACAGACCGGCCTCATCCTCCCCCTGGGCCAATACGTGCTCCAGACCGCCTGCGAACAACTGCAGCGCTGGAGCCAGCACCCGGACACCGCCCACCTGTCCATCTCCGTCAACGTCAGCGCCCGCCAATTCCGCCAACCCGGATTCGTGGCCGAAGTGCTGCAAACCTTAAAGAACCACAACGCCGACCCCCGGCAGCTCAAACTCGAACTCACCGAAAGCCTGCTGCTGGGAGACATCGAAGACACCATCGCACGCATGGTGCAGCTCAAAAGCGAAGGCGTGGGCTTTGCGCTGGACGACTTCGGCACCGGCTACTCGTCCCTGTCCTACCTCAAACGCCTGCCGCTGGACCAGGTCAAGATCGACCAGAGCTTCGTGCGGGACGTGCTGACGGACCCGAACGACGCGGCGATAGTTCGGACCATCCTGGCGCTGGCCAAGAGCCTGGACCTGGAGGTGGTGGCGGAGGGGGTGGAGACGACGGGGCAG
>NZ_JBMDJM010000037.1:0-863 GCF_057809195.1 Acidovorax sp. FG42
CCCGAAGAAAAGGCCCGCGGTATCACGATCAACACCGCCCACGTGGAATACGAAACGGCCAACCGCCACTACGCCCACGTGGACTGCCCCGGCCACGCCGACTATGTGAAGAACATGATCACCGGCGCTGCCCAGATGGACGGCGCTATCCTGGTTTGCTCCGCTGCTGACGGCCCCATGCCCCAGACCCGTGAGCACATCCTGCTGGCCCGCCAAGTGGGCGTGCCTTACATCATCGTGTTCCTGAACAAGTGCGACATGGTGGACGATGAAGAACTGCTGGAACTCGTCGAAATGGAAGTGCGCGAACTCCTGGACAAGTACGACTTCCCAGGCGACGACACCCCCATCATCCGTGGCTCCGCCAAGCTCGCCCTGGAAGGCGACAAGGGCAAGCTGGGTGAAGAAGCCATCATGAAGCTGGCCGAAGCCCTGGACACCTACATCCCCACGCCTGAGCGCGCTGTGGACGGCGCCTTCCTGATGCCTGTGGAAGACGTGTTCTCCATCTCCGGCCGTGGCACCGTGGTGACCGGTCGCGTGGAGCGCGGCATCATCAAGGTCGGCGAAGAAATCGAAATCGTGGGTATCCGCGACACGCAAAAGACCACCTGCACCGGCGTGGAAATGTTCCGCAAGCTGCTGGACCAAGGCCAAGCTGGCGACAACGTCGGTCTGCTGCTGCGCGGCACCAAGCGCGAAGACGTGGAGCGTGGCCAAGTGCTGTGCAAGCCCGGCTCGATCAAGCCTCACACCCACTTCACGGCTGAGGTGTATGTGCTGAGCAAGGACGAAGGCGGCCGCCACACTCCTTTCTTCAACAACTACCGTCCCCAGTTCTACTTCCGCACGACCGACGTGAC
>NZ_JBMDJM010000038.1:0-825 GCF_057809195.1 Acidovorax sp. FG42
CGAATCGACAAAGGCATGCCAAAGAGCAGGTAGGCCTGGCGTCTCATGTCCAGACAGCTCTGTTAGCAAGGAGCTATGGAAACAACTCTAGCCCTTGATTCCCGTCTTCACCCCGTCTGCCAAGGGCAGCCCGCGCAGCCTCCAAGTTAGCGACCAAGCAGCCCCTCACGGCATCCTTTTTGTGCTGCACACAATCACTCCGTTGGAAGACCTTCCTCAATCTCTGGGCTGGGGTAGTGGCATGGCCTGTTGACGAAGGCTGAGGGGCTGGAATGCCGCAGGTGTGTGGGACATGCGACAGGCTGTATCAGGCCATACTAGTGCGCCTGCGTGAGCACGACCAGATTGATTGGAGCCGCACCAGCATCGATGGCTCATCGGTGCCAAGCCCCCGGGAGGCCAGGAAACGTGACCCAACCATGCGGGCCGGGGCAAATTAGGCTCTAAGCGGCATATCGTCGTAGACGCCCGGGGCATTCCACTGGTGGTGCTAGTCAGCGGTGTAAACCGACACGACTTCATCATGTTCGAGAAGTGCATAGATGCATGCCACGCCGCTGGAAGGGCTATGACTTCGCAAGATGCGGAGCCCATCTATGCAGCCACGACATCACCAGCAGGATGGCTAGGCGAGGTATTGAAAGCAGCCAGAGCCTGGGCAAGCATTGCTGGGTGGTTGGGAGAGGATTCACGCGTGGTTTGCTAGCTTCTGCAAACTGCGCATCCGCTTCGAGCGCAGACTCGACATTCACCGGGCGCTGCTCACGCTGGCCGGAGCAATCATCTGCTCGCGCTTTGTCGAGCGGTCGTGTTAGCCGGTCTAAG
>NZ_JBMDJM010000039.1:0-736 GCF_057809195.1 Acidovorax sp. FG42
CCATCATGGGCTCCGGCCTGCTCTCGTTCCCCATCACCGACTTCGACGAGCAGGGCAATTTCCGCCCCAAAACCTACATCGAGCGCCTGGAGTGGCTCGCCCCTTATGGCGCCAGCGCCCTGTTTGCCGCTGGCGGCACGGGTGAATACTTCTCGCTCTCGGGCCCCGAGTACAGCGAGGTCATCAAGACGGCGGTGGAGACCTGCCGGGGCAAGGTGCCGATCATTGCCGGCGCCGGTGGCCCCACCCGCACGGCCATTGCCCACGCGCAGGAGGCCGAGCGCCTGGGCGCCCACGGCATCCTGCTGCTGCCGCATTACCTGACCGAGGCCGGGCAGGAAGGCCTGATCGCCCATGTGGAGCAGGTCTGCAAGAGCGTGAAGTTCGGTGTGATCGTCTACAACCGCGACCGCACCAAGCTCACAGCCGAGTCCCTGGCCATCCTGGCCGAGCGTTGTCCGAACCTGGTGGGGTTCAAGGATGGGGTGGGCAATATCGAGACCATGTCGTCCATCTACATGAAGCTGGGGGACCGCTTTTCGTACCTGGGCGGTCTGCCCACGGCGGAGGTGTATGCCGCTGCCTACAAGGCGCTGGGCACGCCGGTGTATTCGTCGGCCGTCTTCAACTTCATCCCCAAGACGGCGATGGAGTTCTACCAAGCGGTGGCGAGTGACGACACGGCCACGCAGCACCGGCTGCTCAAGTCGTTCTTCATGCCGTACCTGGCCATCCG
>NZ_JBMDJM010000004.1:0-262683 GCF_057809195.1 Acidovorax sp. FG42
CCGATGATAGTGCGGGTTCCCGTGTGAAAGTAGGTCATCGTCAGGCTCTTACAGCCCAGAAAACCCCAGTCTCATAAAGACTGGGGTTTTTTGCTTTGCAGAACACAAAAATGCGTCAACTGCAGTATGCGCTAATCAGCACCAAGGGGGACATACTCTATTCGATGGGGCCTCTGCCTCATCGGGCTGCAAGACGCGCGCGCATACCTAAGTTACTCGGGCCGCTTAGATCAGCGCCGACGAGTTGGGACAGACCCATTCGCTCCCATTGAACATAGCGTGAACTGGACAGGAGAACCTCGCGAGAGGCGGCGTTCATTCCTATGGCGCGTGCAATTTGCCGCTTCCCCCGTGCCGATGCATCGCCTGCATCAGATAGGCAGCCGCCGACCTTGCTCAAACACCAGCAGTTCTCCTTTGCCGAAGGCGGTCCACGTTTCGTTGGTGGTGAGAGGACTGGTCACGATCACTGCCACCTGATCGTTCTCCCCAGTTTCCTTCGAAAAATCCAGCTGAAGGTCTTCGTCACTCAGATGCGCGGCGCCGAAGGGGTGGCGGCGCTCAATGTAGTGGAGGTGGGTGGAGGCGTGTGCCCACAAGGCCTGACCGTTGGAAAGCAGGAAGTTGAATGTGCCGTGGGGCGCAATGCGCGCAGCGAGTTCCTTGAGCGTTAGCGTCAGTTCTGGAACGGAGGGCACGCTGGCGTGTGATTTGGCCAACTCTTGCATGATCCAGCAAAACGCGTGTTCGCTATCGGTATCTCCTACGGGTCGGAAATGCGAATGCAGGCGAGGGCGGAAATCTTTCAGGTCCCCGTTGTGGGCAAAGACCCAGTAGCGGCCCCACAGCTCCCGCACGAACGGGTGGCAGTTCTGCAGGCTCACCACGCCCTGGGTGGCCTTGCGGATGTGGGCGATGACGTTCCGGCTCTTGATGGGGTAACGGCGAATGAGTTCGGCCACTGGAGAGTCCACAGCCGCCAGATGGTCCACGAAGTGGCGAAGCCCCTTGTCCTCAAAAAACGCGATGCCCCAGCCGTCGGTATGGTGGTCGGTCTTTCCGCCGCGTTGCGCAAAACCCGTAAAGCTGAAGGTCACATCCGTGGGCACATTGCAGTTCATGCCGAGCAGTTGGCACATGGCGGAGATTCCGTTTCTTCAAATTCTTGAAAGTGACGGGGCTACTGTGCGTACCTGCCCCTTCAAGCAACAGGACAAGGTCTGACCGCCGTCAATCAGGCTTCCGCTCGCGCAGCTGCCAGGCAGCCACCAGCGCCAGACCGCACAGAAAAGTCAGCATCAAAAAGGTTTCACCGAACGCTGCGATGCGCGCCGGGTTGCTGGCTCCGGCAGTCAACGAGGCGCTATGTGCGCCGAGGCGCCATTCAAGCACGATACCGCACAGGCTCACCCCGGCGGCACCGCCCAACATGCGCAAAAAACCGATGGCGCTGGAGCCTTGCGAGATCAGCGATTTGTCCAGCGGGCGCATGGAGCCCAGATTCAGCGACGGCAGAATGAAACCGAGTCCGATGCGCCCGAGGATCGCAAAAGCGACCAGCATCCATAGCGACGAGCCAAGGCCCACAAACACCATCAGCCCGAAAGACAAGGCCAGCAGACCGAGTCCAATGCTCACTAACAAATGGGTCGGCCGCCGGTCCGCGAGGCGGCCCACCACGGCAATGGTGGCGGCCAATACAAACCCCGCTGGCAGCATGAGGGTGCCGACGTGCGATGCCGAAAGTTCCAGCCCCAGTTGCATGAACACCGGCAACAGATACGTGGAGCCGAACAAGGCTGTGCCGTAAATGAAGGCCACCACACTGCCCATGGCGAACTGGCGGTATTGAAAAAGGCGCAGGTCCATGAGGGGCTTGCGCCCGATGCGCAGCAGCCTGCGTTGCCAGGCAATGAAACACGCGACGGCCACCACCGCACCGATCAGCAGGCCCGCCGCCTCGACGTGAGAGCCACCATGCAGCGATACCAGCCCGTTCAGCAGGCACAGCGTTCCGACCGTGCCCAGCAGAAGGCCTCGCCAGTCCAGCGCCTGGCCTTGCCGGTTGGCCTCGACCCCTCCGGGGGCGGTGACCGGCACAAACTTGTAGGCCAGCCAGAGTGAGGCCAGGCACAGCGGCACCACCATGAAAAAGATGGAGCGCCAGCCAAACCAATCCACCAGCAAGCCGCCCATGCTCGGGCCAATGGCCGGCGCCAGCACGACGCCCATGCCGAAGATGCCGCTCGCGCGCCCCTGCTCATGGGGCTGGAAGGCATACAGGATGATGACGGCCGGGATGGGCTGCACGACACCCGCTGCCAGTCCCTCGGCGACACGTGCGGCCAGCACCAGACCGAAGTCGCGCGCCAGACCGCCCCCCACGCCGCCAATGAGCAGCAGCAACATCGCGCCCACATAGGTCGCGCGGTAACCGTACCGCGACAGTAGCCAGGGGGTGGTGAGCATGGACACGGTGGTGGCCACCATGAAGCCGGAGGTGACCCACTGGGCGCGCTCCTGGCCCAGTGCAAAGTAGTGGCTCATGTCCGGGATCGCCACGTTGACGATGGTGGAAGACATGATGGAGGCCATGGTCCCGACCATGACGGACAGCAGCAGCAGCCACCGGTAGCGCTCGCCATAGCGCTCGCGCAATACAGCCAAAGACCCCGAGGCGGCGCTCATGAAGCGATCAAATGCTGAAGCAACACCACGGGGTCAGTGAGGACGGGGCGCATCACTCAGGACGTGCGCTCCAGCCACAACTTGCCGCCCGTGGCCCAGTTTTCGCGCTTCACATCGGTGATCAGGATGTCCACCGATTCGGGCGAGCCGCCCAGGATCTCGACGGATACGCGGGTGATCTCTTCCACCAGCTTCTTCTTCTGCTCGACCGTGCGGCCTTCCATCATTTCGATGTGGTACGTGGGCATGTCTTGTTCCTTCGCGCGCTGTGAAGACAGCGAAAAGCCCAAATCATATCGGCGAAGGCGGGTGGCCTGCGGCGGAGGGTTGCTGTGCGTCTGGCGCCGGCGCGCCGCAAGCCGCGCAGATACAGACCTTGCCGCGTGCCTCCTGTGCCAAAGCGGCCAAGGCCGCAGGGTCGATGGTCTGCGTCACGCACCAGCAGCTTTCTGCTGGGAGACCCGCCGCGATAGCGCACTGATTGGGCTGCCCACACAGCGGGCAGACAGAGGGGATGAGAGGGGTGGACAGTGCTGCAGGCATGGGGAGAAACGCGTGGGCGCGGGTGCCAGTGTACGGCGCGGCGCTGCCCGCGCGCGGCCGCTGCGTCCCATCCACGCCAATGAGGCAAGCTACAGTGCCGTCCAAACAAAAATAGCCGCCAGCGCATATATTGATTGCGCTAGCAGCTATCAAAATTGGAGCGGGCGACGCCACGAACATGGCCCCGACTGCTATCGGGAATTAGGCTGCTTGCGCGGCCTTGAGCTTCAGGCGCCAGGCATGCAGCAGCGGCTCGGTGTAGCCGCTGGGCTGCTCCAGGCCCTTGAAGACCAGGTCACAGGCTGCCTTGTAGGCCATGCTGGTGTCAAAGTGGCCGGCCATCGGCTGGTACAGCGGGTCCCCCGCGTTTTGCTGGTCCACCACCGCGGCCATGCGCTCGAAGGTCTCGCGCACCTGCGCCTCGGTCACCACGCCGTGGTGCAGCCAGTTGGCCATGTGCTGGCTGCTGATGCGCAGCGTCGCGCGGTCTTCCATCAGGCCCACGTTGTGGATGTCGGGCACCTTGGAGCAGCCCACGCCTTGGTCGATCCAGCGCACCACATAGCCCAGGATGCCCTGGGCGTTGTTGTCCAGCTCCTGCTGCTTTTCGGCGTCGCTCCAGTTCGGGCTGGCGGCCACGGGCACGGTGAGCAGACCGGTCAGCAGGTTGTCGCGCTCGGCGTTCACATCGGTTTTTTCCAGCTCGATCTGGATGTCGCTCACCTTCACCTGGTGATAGTGCAGCGCGTGCAGCGTGGCACCCGTGGGGCTGGGCACCCAGGCGGTGTTGGCGCCGGCCTTGGGGTGGGCGATCTTCTGCTTGAGCATTTCTGCCATCAGGTCGGGCATGGCCCACATGCCCTTGCCGATCTGCGCCTTGCCGCGCAGGCCACATGACAGGCCCACGAGCACGTTGTTCTTCTCGTATGACTGGATCCAGGCGCTGGTCTTCATGTCGCCCTTGCGCACCATGGGGCCGGCGTGCATGGCCGTGTGCATCTCGTCGCCCGTGCGGTCCAGGAAGCCGGTGTTGATGAAGGCGACGCGGCTCGATGCGGCAGCGATGCAGGCCTTGAGGTTGACGGACGTGCGGCGCTCTTCGTCCATGATGCCCAGCTTGACGGTGCTGTCGGGCAGGCCCAGCAGCTTCTCGACGCGGCCGAAGAGTTCAGCGGCAAAGCCGACTTCGGCGGGGCCGTGCATCTTGGGCTTGACGATGTAGACGCTGCCCTTGCGGGAGTTGCGGATTCCGTTGGCGCCATGGCCTTGCAGGTCGTGCAGGGCAATGGCGGTGGTCACGACTGCGTCCATGATGCCTTCAGGAATCTCGCGCACCTGGCCCTGCGCGTCCTTCCACAGGATGGCCGGGTTGGTCATCAGGTGGCCCACATTGCGCAGGAACATCAGCGAGCGGCCATGCAGGCGTACTTCGCCGCCTTGGGGGGCCGTGTAAACACGGTCAGGGTTCAGCCCGCGCGTGAAGGTCTTGCCGCCCTTGGCGACCTGCTCGGTCAGCGTGGCCTGGATGATGCCCAGCCAGTTGCTGTAGCCCAGCACCTTGTCTTCGGCGTCCACGGCGGCCACGGAGTCTTCCAGGTCCAGGATGGTGGACAGGGCCGCTTCCAGCACCAGGTCGCTCACGCCCGCGGCATCGGACTGGCCGATGGGCGTGCTGCGGTCGATCTGGATGTCCAGGTGCAGGCCGTTGTGCTGCAGTAGCACCGACGACGGTGCGGCGGCATTGCCCTGGTAGCCCCTGAACTGCGAGGCGTCCTTCAAACCCGTGGTGGTGCCGTTGGCAAGCGACACCACCAGCTGGCCGCCTTCCACACGATAGCCGGTCGAATCCTTGTGCGAGCCGCTGGCCAGCGGTGCGGTGTCGTCCAACACCTGGCGTGCAAACGCAATCACCTTGGCGCCGCGCACCGGGTTGTAGCCCTTGCCCTTCTCGGCGCCACCTTCTTCGCTGATCGCGTCCGTGCCATACAGCGCGTCATACAGGCTGCCCCAGCGCGCGTTGGCGGCGTTCAGTGCATAGCGTGCATTCAGGATGGGTACCACCAACTGCGGGCCTGCCTGGGTCGCCAACTCGTCGTCCACGTTGGCGGTGGTGGCCTTCACATCGGCAGGCTGGGGCACCAGGTAGCCGATCTTCTCCAGGAAGCCGCGGTAAGCCACCATGTCCTTGATGGGGCCGGGGTTGGCCTTGTGCCAGGTGTCCAGCTCGGTCTGCAGGCGGTCGCGCTCGGCCAGCAGGGCAATGTTGCGCGGGGCCAGGTCGGCCACGATGGCGTCAAAGCCCTTCCAGAAGGCGGCGGCATCCACCCCCGTGCCGGGCAGCACCTTGTCTTCGACAAAGCGGTACAGGGAGGTGGCCACTTGCAGGCCGTGGACTTGGGTGCGATCGGTCATGAGGTGCCTAGAGAAGAGTTGTGGAAAAGGGGATCAATGAAAAACGGTGCCCGCAGCAGCAGGCAATGGGCACACTGTATTGCAAATGTTTGCCCACATAAATACGCTGAAAATCTCTAAACCAGTGACTTTTACGCAAAACTGAGAGTGGCCCGTAGTCACCCTGAATGGTGCTTTGGCCCGTTACCCACTACGCTGCGCGCACAACAAACCCACCGGGAGACAAACCCATGCAGGCACCCCTGGACGCCAGCGCGCTCAACGCGGCCCACAAGAACAAGATCGTGAGCGCCGCCGATGCCGTGCAGCTCATCCACGACGGCGACACCGTGGCGACGGGCGGCTTTGTGGGCATCGGTTTTGCCGAGAGCATTGCAGTGGCGCTGGCCCAGCGCTGGGAGTCCACACAAACCCCGCAGGGCCTCACGCTGGTCTATGCCGCAGGCCAGGGCGACGGCAAGCAGCGCGGCCTCAACCACCTGGGCCATGCGGGCCTGCTCAAGCGCGTGATCGGCGGGCACTGGAGCCTGGTGCCGCGCATCCAGAAGCTGGCGGTAGACAACCAGATCGAGGCCTGGAACCTGCCCCAGGGCGTGATCACGCACCTGTTCCGCGACATCGCTGCGGGCAAGCCCGGCACGCTCACGCGCGTGGGCCTCGACACCTTCGTAGACCCGCGCCACGGCGGCGGCAAGCTCAACGCGCGCACCACTGAAGACCTGGTGCGCGTGCTGCCCATCGACGGGCAGGACTACCTGTTCTACAAGGCCTTCCCGATCCATGTGGGCATCATCCGCGCGACCACAGCCGACGCGGACGGCAACCTCACTATGGAGCGCGAGGCGCTCACGCTCGAAGCGCTGGCCATTGCCATGGCCGCGCGCAACTCGGGCGGCGTGGTCATTGCGCAGGTCGAGCGCATCGCCGAGCGTGGGTCGCTCAACCCCCGCCAGGTCAAGGTGCCGGGCGTCCTGGTCGACGCCGTGGTGCTGGCCACCGAGCCTGCGCACCACCACCAGACCTTTGCCGAGCCCTACAGCGCCGCGTTTGCTGGCGAGCTGCGCGTGCCCATGGACACGCTGGAGGCGATGCCACTCACCGAGCGCAAGATCATTGCCCGCCGCGCGGCGCTGGAGCTGCGCCCGCACCAGGTGGTCAACCTGGGCATCGGCATGCCCGAGGGCGTGGCCAATGTGGCGGCCGAAGAGCGCATCATCGACCTGGTCACGCTCACGGCCGAGCCCGGCGTGATCGGCGGCATCCCCGCCGGCGGCCTGAACTTTGGCGCGGCGGTGAACCCGCAGGCCATCATCGACCAGCCCAACCAGTTCGACTTCTACGACGGCGGGGGCCTGGACATCGCCATCCTGGGCCTGGCGCAGGCCGACCAGCACGGCAACCTCAACGTGAGCAAGTTCGGGCCCCGCCTGGCGGGCGCGGGCGGCTTCATCAACATCAGCCAGAACGCCAAGACGGTGGTGTTTGTCGGCACCTTCACCGCTGGCGCGCTGCAGGTCGAGGCGGTGGACGGCCACCTGCACATCCTGCACGAGGGTGGCGCGCGCAAGCTGGTGCGCGAGGTCGAGCACCGCACCTTCAGCGGCGCCGAGGCGCTGCGGCGCGGTCAGCGCGTGCTGTATGTGACCGAGCGCTGCGTGTTCCGCCTGGTGCCCTCGGGTGATGCCGACGGCGGTGGCGCGCTAGAGCTGATCGAGCTGGCGCCCGGCATCGATCTGCAGCGCGACGTGCTCGCCCACATGGCGTTCACGCCGCGCATCAGCCCCGGCCTGCAGACCATGGACCTGCGCCTGTTCGAGCCCGGCCCGCTGGGCCTGCGCGAGCAACTGCTCAACCGCCCGCTGGTCCAGCGCTTTGAGCTGGACGCCGCGCGCCAGCTGCTGCACATCGACTTCTCGGGCCTGCAGATCAACACCGCCAGCACCATCGACGCCATCGAGCAGGAGGTGCGCCGCCTGCTCGCCCCGCTGGCCGCACAGGGCGAGCGCGTGGGCGTGATCGTGAACTACGACCACTTCACCATCGCCCCCGACCTGGCCGACGCCTACACCGTCATGGTGCAGGGCCTCACGCGCGACCTTTACACCGAGGTCAAGCGCTATGGCACCGTGGGGTTCCTCAAGTCGCGCCTGGTGTAACGTGGGGTGTGATGCTGGTTTACTATCATTTATGTAGCTTCTCAGGCATGTTGCACTAGCGCAAGCGGCCTGTTTGGCTTCAAAACCGATCACAGGCCGCGCCCGGGTCCGCCACCAGGCCCTTTGCCGCTTTATCCCCATAATCAGCGCCCATGGACAAACTCAAGGCCTTCGAATCGTTTGTGTCGGTGGCAACGCGCGGCAGCCTCACCGCTGCGGCCAAGGCCGAGGGCGTGGCCCCGGCCATCATGGGCCGGCGGCTCGATGCGCTGGAAGAACACCTGGGCGTGAAGCTGCTGGTGCGCACCACGCGCCGCATCAGCCTGACGCACGAGGGCAGCGCGTTTCTGGAAGACTGCCAGCGCCTGCTGTCCGATGTGGCCAATGCCGAGGCCAGCGTGTCCGAAGGGGGGGTCAAGGCCACGGGCCATTTGCGCATCACCGCGCCCGCCGGTTTTGGCCGCCGCCATGTGGCGCCGCTGGTGCCGCGTTTTCGCACGGCGCACCCCGATGTGACCATCTCGCTCAACCTCAGCGACCGTGTGGTGGACCTGGCGGGCGAGGGCTATGACTGTGCAGTGCGCGTGGGCGACCTGCCCGACTCATCGCTGGTGAGCGTGCGCATCGCCGACAACCGCCGCCTGTGCGTGGCCACACCCGCCTACCTGCAGCGCCACGGCACGCCGCGCCACCCCAGCGAGCTGGTGCAACACGACTGCCTCACGCTGTCGAGCGAGGCCTCGCAAACACGCGGCTGGGCGTTCCGCATGCCGGTCGAGGGCGGTGGCACCGAGGTCATCCACCTCAAGCCCGGCGGTCCGCTCGATTGCTCGGACGGGCAGGTGCTGCACGACTGGTGCCTGGCGGGCTACGGCATCGCCTGGCGCAGCACCTGGGAGGTCGAGGCCGAGATCGCCGCTGGCCGCCTGGTGGAGGTGCTGCACGACTTTGCCGCACCGCCCAACGGCATCTATGTGGTGTTCCCGCAGCGCAAGCACATGCCGCTGCGGGTGCGGCTGTGGATCGAGCACCTCAAGCACCAGTACGCACAGCCCGCGTTCTGGAAAGGCCCGCAGGCCGGCGGCTGACGGCCCCCGTGGCAGACTGCACACACTCCATGTCCACCGCGCCCACGCTCCTTGTCGCTGACGACCACCCGCTGTTCCGTGCGGCCGTGCTGCACGTGCTGCGCGAGCGGCTGCCCCAGTTCCGCACGCTGGAAGCCGCCAGCGCCGCCACGCTGGGCCAGGCGTTGCAGGACCACCCCGAGGTTGAGCTGGTGCTGCTGGACCTGAGCATGCCCGGCACGCGCGGCTTCTCGGCCCTGCTGCATGTGCGCGGCGAATACCCCGAGCTGCCCGTGGTCATCATCTCGTCCAACGACCACCCCCGCGTCATCCGCCGCGCCCAGCAGTTTGGCGCGGCCGGCTTCATCCCCAAGTCCGCCCCCGCCGATGCCATGGGCGACGCCATCCAGGCCGTGCTGGACGGCGGCAGCTGGTTCCCGCCCATGGCGGCCGAACGCTCCGAGGCCGATGCGGAGCTGGCCGCCCGGCTGGCGCAGCTCACGCCCCAGCAGTTCCGCGTGCTGCTGTGCCTGGCCGATGGTTTGCTCAACAAACAGATCGCGGCCACGCTGGGGCTGGCCGAGAACACGGTGAAGGTGCATGTCACCGCCATTCTGAAAAAGCTGGAGTGCTACAGCCGCACGCAGGCAGCGGTGCTGGTGAAGAGTCTGGAGACAGAGGACGGGGCTTCGGGCTGAGGCAGTGTTGGGAGTTGGTGCGAAATAGGTCTCAGGTGCCAGTCCATCATGCGTTTGCAGCTATCATTTTTTTAGTGATGAGGCGCTGAATCGCCGCGGCTATTTCTCGCGCCAGCGCAGCAGCGTCTGGCTCACCAGCGCCCGCAGCGCAGGCGCGCGCACCGGCTTGGCGAGAAAGCCCCAGCCGCGCTCGGCGGCCTGGCGGCGCAGGGTGGCGTCGCGCTCGGCGGTGACCAGGATCACTGCGGGCGTCTGGCCCCAGCGCTGGCACAGCTGCGCGAACACTTCGGGGCCGTGGAGGCCCGCCCCCAGGTGAACGTCCAGCAGCACCAGCTGTGGTGCTTGGCCGGGCTGGGCGGCGGCCAGGGCCTCGGGTGCGCCAGCGGCCAGCGGCACCGTACAGCCCCAGCGCTGCAGCAGGGCCTGCGTGGCAGCGCAGGTGGGGCCGTCGTCGTCAATGACCCAGGCGCTGCTGCCTTGCAGGGGCGCGTCGTCACTGGGCTGTAGCGTGGTGGCGGGGGGCGCAGCCTGCTGTGCGGCGGCGGGGTTGCCCAGCGGCACACACACCCAGAACACGCTGCCGCGCCCCAGCTGCGAGCGCAGGCCGATCTCGTGCCCCAGCAGGCGGCCCAGGCGTTCGACGATGGCCAGGCCCAGGCCTGCGCCACGGTCGTCGGCGCGGCCTTCGTCCAGGCGGCGGAATTCTTCAAAAATCTCGCGTTGCAAGGCTTCGGGGATGCCGGGGCCCTGGTCGTGCACCTCGATGCGCAGGTGGTCGCCCATCCTGCGGCAGCCCACCACGATGCGCCCGCGTCGGCTGTAGCGGATGGCGTTGGAGACAAAGTTCTGCAGGATGCGGCGCAGCAGGTTTTCATCGGTGCGCACCACGGCGCGTGTGGGCACGCAGCGCAGCTTTAACCCCTGGCTTTCGGCCAGCACGCCGAAGTTGTGGCCCAGCACCTGCAGCAGCGGGCCCAGCGCCACGTCGTGGATGTGCACGTCGAACTGGCCCGATTCCATGCGCGAGATGTCGAGCAGGCTGTTGAGGATGGCGTCCTGCGCGGCCAGGGCGCCGTCGATGCTGTCCACCGCGTGCCGTTCGGCATCGCCCGGCAGGTGGCTGCGCAAGAGCGAGGTGAACATGCGCGCAGCGTTCAGGGGCTGCAGCAGGTCGTGCACAGCGGCGGCCACAAAGCGGGTTTTGGAGCGGTTGGCCTGCTCGGCCTCGCGCCGCGCAGCGTCCAGGTCGCGGGTGCGGTCGGCCACGCGCTGCTCCAGTGCATCGGCCAACGATCGCAGCTCGCGCGCGGCGTTCTTGTAGCTGGTGATGTCGGCGTAGCTGGTCACAAAGCCGCCTTCGGGCAGGGGGTTGCCCCGGATCTCCAGCACGGTGCCGTCGTCCTTGGCGCTTTCGTGCAGGTGCGGAGTGCCGCTGCGCAGGTGGGCCAGGCGGCGTTCGATGGCTTCTTCCACCGGGCCCGGGCCCAGCAGGCCCCGGCGTGCGTTGTGGCGCATCAGGTCTTCGATGGGGCGGCCGACCTGCATCAGGTCGGTGGGGTAGCGGAACAGCTGCACGTAGCGCGAGTTCCAGGCCACCAGCTTCAGGTCGGCGTCGATGATGACCACGCCCTGGGGCAGGTGCTCCAGGCTGCGGGAGAGACCCGTGTCCGTTTGTTGCGCGGCTTGCTGCGCGGCCTGCACGATGCCGTCCTGCGCGGTGCGCAACTCCTGCGCGTGCTGTTGCAGCACGGTCTCCAGCTCCTGGCGGCTGCGCTGGCGCAGGCGGGCCAGGCGCTGGCGCTGGCGCACAAACAGCACCAGCAGCGACAGGGCCAGCCAGCCGCCGCCCCCGGCTGCGGCTGCCCAGCGGCTGTCTGCAATGCTGCTGTGGGTGGTGTGCACCAGGTGCAGTTGCCAGGGCGTGCCGGGCAGGGGCTGGGTCAGCCACAGCATGCGGCCGGGTGGGGCGGGCATGTCGGGCAAGGCCTGCACGCGCACCAGACGCCCGCCGTTGTCCAGGCGGTCGTCCACGCGGACGTCGAGCGGGCGCAGCGGCTGGTCGGAGTATTGGCGTGTGGCGTTCAGCTCGCGGCGCTCTTCGTCGTCCAGCGGCTCCAGCAGCCGGTAGCGCCAGGCGTCCTGGCTGGCGAGAAAGACCACGCCATGCGCGTCCGACGCCAGCACGATGTCGGGTGTCTGCAGCCATTCGCGCTCCAGCTCCTGCAGCGCAATCTTGATGGCCACCAGCCCCAGGATGTGGCCGCTGTCGTCGCGGATGGCCTGCGACAGGAAGTAGCCGGGCTCACCCGTGGTCACGCCAATGCCGTAAAAGCTGCCGCGCCCCTGCGCCAGCGCCTGCTGCACGTAGGGGCGAAAGCTGTAGTCCACACCCACATTGCTGGTGGCCGTGCGCCAGTTGCTCGCTGCCACGGCCAGGCCGTCGCGGTTGAGCAGGGTGAGGGTGGACGACTGGCTGGCGCCGTTGGCCTGCTCCAGCTTGCGGTTGAGCTGCGCCACCTCGTCCGGGCTCAGGGGGCGGCGCAGGGCTTCTTGCAGTTGCGCGTCCAGGGCCAGCACCTCGGGCAGGGTGCGGTAGCGGTCGATGCGCTGGGCCAGCGTCTGGCCGTACAGGGCCAGCTGGCGCTGCACGCTGTCGCTTTCATCCAGCAAGGACCGGTGCCAGGCCCACTGGCCGGCGGCAAACATGCTGGCCGCCGTGCCTGCAATCAGGATAAGCAGCGTCCAGAACTGGCGAAGGCGGGGCGTGGGCATAGAAAAACGGAGTTCTGAAACCAGTCTGGTGCAGGTGGGGAGTGTGCCGCACCGGTTCCAGGGGGCTCCAAGGTCTAGGTAGTTACCCTTATGGTGCGCCGATGTTCTCCTCTGGGGCGTTGGGCGACTAATACCAATAGGTTATCGGCTGAAACAAAGTGCAGCGGTACAAACGGCACCCTGACAGCGCACCGGTGCACTCCGGTGGTGCAGTCCCAAGATCCCAGGAGACTCGTTCCATGCACAACCATTCCGCTCCCGCAGCCTCGACCTTGAAGCTGCCTTTCTATCGGCAACTGTACTTCCAGGTGGTGTTCGCCATCGTCCTGGGCGTTCTGCTGGGCCATTTCGAGCCGTCCTACGGCGAGGCGCTCAAGCCGCTGGGTGACGCGTTCATCAAGCTGGTCAAGATGATCATCGCTCCGGTGATCTTCCTGACCATCGTGACCGGCATCGCTGGCATGTCGCAGCTCTCCACCGTGGGCCGCGTGTTCGGCAAGGCCATGGCGTACTTCCTGTTCTTCTCCACGCTGGCCCTGGTGGTGGGCCTGGTGGTGGCCAACGTGGTGCAGCCCGGCGCGGGCATGAACATCAATGTGGCCGACCTGGACCAGACGGCTGTGAAGGGCTACGTGGCCAAGTCGCATGAGATGACGCTCACGGGCTTTGCGATGGACATCATCCCCAAGACGCTGGTGAGCCCGTTCGTGGGCGACAACATCCTGCAGGTGCTGCTGGTGGCCGTGCTGTTTGGCATTGGCCTGGCCATGGTGGGTGAGGCAGGCCGTCCGGTGCTGAACTTTCTGGACGCGCTGACGACGCCTGTGTTCAAGGTGGTGGGCATCGTGATGAAGGCCGCGCCCCTGGGTGCGTTTGGTGCCATGGCGTTCACCATTGGCAAGTTTGGCCTGGGCTCGCTGGTCAACCTGGCGTGGCTGGTGGGCTCGTTCTATGTCACCTCGCTGCTGTTTGTGGTGGTGATCCTGGGCTTGGTGGCGCGTCTGTGTGGCTTCTCGGTGTTCAAGCTGATCCGCTACCTCAAGGCCGAGCTGATGCTGGTGCTGGGCACGTCTTCGTCGGAATCCGCCCTGCCATCGCTGATGGAAAAGATGGAAAAGGCGGGTTGCAGCAAGTCGGTGGTGGGTCTTGTGGTGCCCACGGGCTACTCGTTCAACCTGGACGGCACCAACATCTACATGACGCTGGCCGCGCTGTTCATCGCCCAGGCGACCAACACCGAACTGACGCTGGGCCACCAGGTGGCGCTGCTGCTCGTCGCCATGCTGTCGTCCAAGGGCGCGGCGGGCGTGACGGGCGCGGGCTTCATCACCTTGGCCGCCACCCTGGCCGTGGTGCCCGAAGTGCCCGTGGCCGGCATGGCGTTGATTCTGGGCGTGGACCGTTTCATGAGCGAATGCCGCTCGCTGACCAACTTCATCGGCAACGCCGTGGCCACGGTGGTCGTCTCCCGCTGGGAGAACGCGCTGGACCAGGACCGCCTGGACGCGGCGATGAACGGCCATCCGCTGCCGCTTGCAGTGTCTGCGGCCCCGGCCCCCGTGGTGTCGGCGGATGTGCCTGTGGCGACGGTGGCGCGCACCGTGGCTTGATGGCGGGTACTTGCTGAATCAGCGCTGCCAGCGGCGCGGGCTTTCGGGTCCGCGCCGCTTTTTTTAGCAGCGGTCTGGCCCGCGCCATCGCGCACAATGGTGGCCCTGCCGGATGGCACTGTGAGCGCTTGGCGCAGCGCAGTGGCCTCGGGCGCTACAAGGAATCCGCACCATGACCCTCGAAGCCATCTTGGCCGCCTTTCACCTTCTGGCCATCCTGACCTTTGTGGTTTTTTTGTCCAGCCAGGCGGCGCTGTGCCGTATCGAGTGGCTCAATGCTGCCGTGGTCGAGCGCCTGGCCCGCTTGGATGTGATCTACGGTGTGGCCGGGGCCGTGATGATTGGCAGCGGCCTGGCCCGGTTGATCTGGGGCGTGAAGGGCGCCTCGTGGTACCTGTCGCAGCCCCTGTTTCACATCAAGATCACCCTGGTGCTGGCCATGGTCGTGCTGTCGTTTGTGCCCTCGGCCGCGTTTCGCCGCTGGCGCCAGAACCTGCGCAGCACTGGCGCCCTGCCGCCCGCCGCAGAAGTCGCGCGGGTGCGCCGTCTGGTGATGATCCAGTCGCATGTGCTGCCCGTGGTGGCCGTGATTGCAGTGTTCTGGGCGCGCGGCTGGTAAGCGGACATATCCCCTATTAAAAAAGCCCGCCTGGCTGGATTCCGGCGGGCTTTTCCTTATCGAACCCGGTGATGGTGCACCGGGTGTGAACTTACTTCACTTCTTCAGGCACTCGCTCATGAAGGCCTTGCGCTCGTCGCCCTTGAGCGTCTTGGCCTTGGCGTCGGCGTTGCAGGTTTTCATCTTGTCCTGCTGGGTGGCAGGCTTGTTGCTCAGGCAGGTCTTCATGAAGGCCTTTCGCTCGTCGCCCTTCATGTCTCCGGCGTCCTTGTTGCAGGTCGCCATCTTCGATTGCTGTTTGGTAGGGGCCTTGGCGTCTTCGGCGGCGTGAGCGCCCGCGCACAGTGTGAGGGCCAGGCCGAGTGCAGTCAGGGAAAGAAGCTTTTTCATGGAATCTCCTGGTGTGAATGCGTTATGGGGGGTCCCGACGGCATTGCACCATAGAACATGGCGTGCGACAACGCGCACAAGTCATGACAACCTTGTACGGGGCTTGGTGGCCGCTGCCGCGTGAAAGGCTTTCAGTGCCGTCTGGATTTGCCGGGGGTCGTGCGCCAGCCCGCCGAGGGCAAACACCACATCACCCCGTTGCTGCCAGCGTTTGAGTGTCTTGATGATCACGCCCAGCGCAGAGTCCTTGTGGCCGGGTCGCAACTTGACCAGGATCACGCCTTCGTAGTCGTCCAGGTGAACACGTTCCATGGCCTCCCAGGGCACGGTGTGCGGGTCGTCCTGGCGCAGGTCGGTGATGCCGGTGGCATCAATGACGATTGCCGGGTCTTGCTCCCGGTAGGCCTCCAGAGCGGGCCGGCCCAGGGTTCCGCCCACACAGAAGGAGACGAACGCGGCACACAGAAAGAGGATCGTGAGCAGCCGGTCGTTCGATGCCAAAGCCCCATACAGCGAGAACGCCAGGCATATCGCCATCAGCAACACAAAAGGCACCTGAAACACCAGGGTCCAGCGGCGCCGGTAGAGCAGGATGGGTTGGGGTGGCATGTGCAATCTCCGGTTGAAAGGGCACAGCAACTTATTGTGCCTTTGGCTGTGGGACGCCACCCCGGTGGTGCGTCTGGCGCCCCGCTGTTGGCGGGCCCGTAAAATCCGCCGATGCTCACAGCCAAAAATGAATTGCTCGCTGCGCTCGCAGCCGAGCTGGAAAACCTGTCCCCCGGCGCTGGCGCCAAGGCAGCCTTTGAATCTCCCAAGGTGGCGGCCCATGGCGACTTCGCCTGCACTGCGGCCATGCAGCTGGCCAAGCCGCTCAAGCTCAACCCCCGCGCTCTGGGCGAGCAGCTCAAGGCCGCGCTCGAAGCCACGCCTGCTTTTCAACGCTGGGTGTCCGCCATTGAAATTGCGGGTCCGGGCTTTCTGAACATCCGCCTCCAACCTGCCGCCAAGCAACAAGTGGTGCGTGAGGTGCTGACGGCCGGTGAACATTTCGGCTATCAGGCCAGCAACGGCCAGCAGGTGCTGGTCGAGTTCGTGTCGGCCAACCCCACGGGTCCGCTGCACGTGGGCCACGGCCGCCAGGCCGCGCTGGGCGATGCGATTTGCAACCTGTTCAGCACCCAGGGCTGGAAGGTGCACCGCGAGTTCTATTACAACGATGCGGGCGTACAGATCGACACGCTGACCAAGAGCACGCAGCTGCGCGCCAAGGGTTTCAAGCCCGGCGACGACTGCTGGCCCACCGACAGCGACAACCCGCTGGCCAAGAACTTCTACAACGGCGACTACATCGCCGACATTGCCGAGGCCTTCAAGGCCAAGGCCACCGTGAAGGCTGACGACCGCGAGTTCACGGCCAACGGCGATGTGGAGGACTACGACAATATCCGCCAGTTTGCCGTGGCCTACCTGCGCAACGAGCAGGACAAGGACCTGCAGGCCTTCAACCTCCAGTTCGACGAGTACTACCTCGAATCCAGCCTGTACACCAGCGGCCGCGTCGAGGCCACGGTGAACAAGCTCATCGCCAACGGCAAGACCTACGAGCAGGACGGCGCGCTGTGGCTCAAGAGCACGGACTACGGCGACGACAAGGACCGCGTCATGCGCAAGCAGGACGGCACCTACACCTACTTCGTGCCCGACGTGGCCTACCACATTGCCAAGTGGGAGCGGGGCTTCACCAAGGTCGTCAACATCCAGGGCACAGACCACCACGGCACCATTGCACGCGTGCGCGCCGGCCTGCAGGCGGCCGATGTGGGCATCCCCAAGGGCTACCCCGACTACGTGCTGCACACCATGGTGCGCGTGGTCAAGGGCGGCGAAGAGGTCAAGATCAGCAAGCGCGCGGGCAGCTACGTTACGCTGCGCGATCTGATCGAGTGGACCAGCAAGGATGCGGTGCGCTTCTTCCTGCTGTCTCGCAAGCCCGACACCGAGTACACCTTCGACGTGGACCTGGCCGTGGCACAGAACAACGACAACCCCGTGTACTACGTGCAGTACGCGCATGCCCGCATCCAGTCGGTGCTGCGTGCGTGGCAAGAGGCGGGCGGTGGTGATGTGGCTTCGCTCAAGGATGTGGACCTGTCCGCCCTCGAAGGCCCGCAGGCCCAGGCGCTGATGCTGCAACTGGCTAAGTACCCCGAGATGCTCACCGCCGCCGCCGACGGTGAGGCGCCACACGATGTGACCTTCTACCTGCGCGACCTGGCCGCCAGCTACCACAGCTATTACGATGCCGAGCGCATCCTCGTGGACGACGAGGCCGTGAAGAAGGCGCGCCTGGCGCTGGTCGCTGCCACCGCCCAGGTATTGCACAATGGCCTGGCCGTGCTGGGCGTGTCGGCCCCAGCCAGAATGTAAGCAGTTACTACCAATATGAAAAAGCAACAGACTGGCGGGACCATTGTCGGCTTCATCGTCGGGGTCATCGTGGGCCTGGGCGCGGCGCTTGCCGTGGCCGTGTACGTGACCAAGGTGCCGGTGCCCTTCCTGAACAAGGGCAATGGCCGCGGTGCCGACCTGGACGCAGCGGAGTCCCAGAAAAACAAGAACTGGGACCCGAACTCGCCGCTGTATGGCAAGAACCCGGCCCGCCCTGCGGCGCCAGCGGTGGCGGCAGCCGCGTCAGCCCCTGCATCGGCTCCCGCCCCTGAGGTGCGCGCCGCAGCCTCTTCGGCCAAGCCTGCCGCGAGCAAGCCAGACGCTAAAGCCGAGGCCAAGGCAGAGAGCAAGCCGGGTGCCGACCCGCTGGGCGACTTGGCCGTGGCCAAGGCAGCCGCCAAGGGCAGCGTGGACCCGTTTGACTACTTTGTGCAGGCTGGTGCCTTCCGCACCCAGGCCGACGCCGACGCCCAGCGCGCCAAGCTGGCCATGCTGGGCTGGGAGGCCCGGGTGAGCGAGCGTGAGCAAAATGGCCGGGCGGTGTTCCGGGTGCGCATCGGCCCCTTCACCAAACGGGACGATGCCGAGGTGCTCAAAGAGAAACTCGACGGCGCCGGGCTGGAATCGGCGCTCGTGCGCGTGCAGCGCTGAAGCGCTTGCAAAAACGGCGCCACCGCCAGGGCTGAACTTTTTGTAAAGGGATGTCTCACATCCCGCATACCTGAACCAGGAGAGTCTTTGTCATGAAACGCCGTGAGTTTTCTTTGTCCGCCGCCTCGGCGGTTGCCGCTTCTGCCCTGACGCTGCCAGTGGCCAACCCCGCCATGGCGCAAGCCCGCCAGTTCAAGGAGGGCAAGGACTTCAAGCGGCTGGACAAGCCCGTCGCCCCAGACGCCCCCGCTGGCAAGGTCGATGTGATCGAGTTCTTCTGGTACAGCTGCCCCCACTGCAACGCCTTCGAGCCCACACTGGACGCTTGGGTCAAGGCCGCGCCCAAGGACCTCTCCATCCGCCGTGTGCCCGTGGCATTCAACGCCAGCTTCGTGCCCCAGCAAAAGCTGTTCTATACGCTTGAAGGCATGGGCAAGCTCGAAGCCCTGCATGCCAAGGTCTTCCGTGCCATCCATGTGGAAAAGGCCAAGCTCGCCAAGGACGACGAAATCCTGGCCTGGGTGACCCAGCAGGGCGTGGACGTGGCCAAGTTCAAGGAGGTCTACGGCTCCTTCAGCGTGGCCAATCAGGTGCGTCGCGCCTCTCAGCTGCAGGATTCGTACGGTGTCGAAGGCGTGCCATCCATGGGTGTGGCGGGCAAGTACTACACCGACGGCACGATGGCCGGCAGCATGCAGACCGTGCTGCAGGTGGTCGAATACCTGGCCGCTACGGCACGCAAAGCCTGACCAGCGGCCGACCCTGTCGGCAAGCTGTCCCAAAGGCCCGCGGATGCGGGCTTTTTTTTCGGGGTGGGTACCATCGGGTGGCTACAATCATTGCAAGATTCGTGCCCTATGACCCACCGCCTACTCCCCCTCCTTGTGCTCGCAGCCCTGACCGGCCTTGCGGGCATGGCACATGCCGAAAAGGCAGACCGTGCCAAGCCCATGAACATCGAGGCCGACGCCCTGCGGCACGATGAACTCAAGCAGACCAGCGTGTTCTCGGGCCGCGTGGTGATGACCAAGGGCACCATCGTGCTGCGCGGCGCGCGGCTGGATGTGCGCCAGGACGCCGACGGCTACCAGTACGGCGTGGTCACGGCCGAGGCAGGCAAACGGGCGTTCTTCCGACAGAAGCGCGACACCGTGGCCGGAGCGCCTGACGAGTTCATCGAAGGCGAAAGCGAAGTCATCGAATACGACGGCAAGGCCGACAACGTGCGCTTCATCACCCGCGCCGAACTGCGCCGCTACCGTGGATCGGTACTGAACGACGAGATCACCGGCGCCGTGATCGTCTACAACAACCTCACCGACGTGTTCACCGTCGATGGCCAGAAGGCGCCTGCGTCTTCGGCTGCGGCCGGCGACACCCCTGCGCCCGGTGGCCGTGTGCGTGCCGTGCTGGCACCCAAGGACCCGCCGCCCGGCGCTGCAGCCCCCGCCAAGGCGCCCGAGTCGCCCGCACCGGCGCTGCGCCCCAGCAACACCCTTGGCGGCGGCGCCAAGTGAGCGGGCCCGTGGTGAGTACTGGTCCCGAGACCCCGGCGACCCCTGCGAACAGCCGCCTGGGGCCCGATTCGCAGTCGGGCAGCCGCCTGGAGGTGCAGCACCTGGCCAAGTCCTATGGCAGCCGCAAGGTCGTCAAGGACGTGTCCCTGGAGGTGCAAAAAGGCGAAGTCGTGGGTTTGCTGGGCCCCAATGGCGCGGGCAAGACCACTTCGTTCTACATGATCGTGGGCCTGGTGCGCAGCGATGCGGGTGACATCCGTATCGACGGCCAGTCCGTGGCCCACATGCCCATCCATCGCCGGTCGCGCCTGGGGCTGTCGTACCTGCCGCAAGAAGCCTCCATCTTCCGCAAGCTCACCGTCGAAGAAAACGTGCGCGCCGTGCTGGAACTGCAGCGCGCCGATGACGGCCAGCCGCTGTCGCGCGATGCCATCGAAGAGCGCCTGACGGCCCTGCTGCAAGAGCTGCGCGTGGACCACCTGCGGGCTTCACCTGCACTGGCGCTGTCTGGCGGCGAGCGCCGCCGCGTCGAGATTGCGCGTGCCCTGGCCACCCAGCCGCGTTTCATCCTGCTGGACGAGCCCTTTGCGGGCATCGACCCCATCGCCGTGATCGAGATCCAGCGCATCATTGGCTTCTTGAAGGCGCGCGGCATCGGCGTGCTCATCACCGACCACAACGTGCGCGAGACCCTGGGCATTTGCGACCACGCCTTCATCATCAGCGACGGCCGTGTGCTGGCGCAGGGTACGCCGTCCGAGATCGTGGACAACGCCGAAGTACGCCGCGTGTACCTGGGCGAGCATTTCCGCATGTGATGAAGCCTGGACTGTCGCTGCGCGTCTCGCAGCACCTTGCATTGACCCCTCAGCTCCAGCAGTCCATCCGACTGCTGCAGTTGTCCACGCTCGAACTCTCGCAGGAAGTCGAGCAGATGCTCGACGAAAACCCGTTCCTCGAACGCAATGCGGACGAAGCCCCGCGCGAGGAATTTGGCCTGGAAGCCGCCGACACGCCCGCCCAGGCCGACGACTACAGCGCAGATGATGCTATGTTTTCAGGAGCTTCTGGCGCAAGCAGTACTGGCGCTGACAGCCAAAACGACGCTGAAATCTCCGGGGGGGGCTCGGACGAGCCCGACTGGAGCGGCGACGGCACCGTCGAGATGGCGCCCAACGATGCCGAGTGGGGCGGCGACGCCCCAGCGCGCACCCGCAACGACGCGGAAGGCGACGAGGCCGATGCCACCGAGCTGGCCCGATCGCACGAGTCGCTGACGGCCTTTTTGCACCGCCAGGCGCTGTCGCTGCGCCTGTCCGAAGTAGACACGGCCGCGCTGCGTTTTCTCATCGAATCGCTGAACGACGACGGCTACCTCGAAGAGCCGCTGGAAGAACTCGCCATCAGCCTCGCCGGGCCCGACGACCTGGAACAGATCGAAGAGCTGGTGCACCGCTTCACGGTGGCCCAGCGCCTGCTGCAAAGTCTGGAGCCTGTGGGCGTGGGCGCGCGCAATCTGTCCGAATGCCTGACGCTGCAGCTCGCGGCGTTGGCGGCCGACGAAGACAGCGACGCCGACCCCGAGACCGTGCAGACCGCTCTGCGCATCTGCCAGCAGCCGCTGGAGATGCTGGCGCGCCGGGACATCCGCCGCCTGACGCAGCTGTGCAGCGAAGGCGGCGTGGCTGGAGAAGAGCGCACCCGCGCTGCCATGGCACTCATCGCCCGCCTGGAACCACGCCCGGGCCGCAAGTTTGCCGACGTGGAGCGCAACATCATCGTGCCCGACGTCATCGTGCGCAAAGCCGGTCGCGCCAATGGCAGCGGCCAGCAGAACTTCATCGTGCAGCTCAACCCCGACGTGATGCCCCGCCTGCGCGTGCACGACATCTACGCAGGCGCCCTGCGCGGCCACAAGGGCGGCGAAGGCCACCAGGGCATGCAGCAGCGCCTGCAGGAGGCGCGCTGGTTCATCAAGAACATCCAGCAGCGCTTTGACACCATCCTGCGCGTCTCGCGCGCCATCGTCGAGCGGCAAAAGAACTTCTTCACCCACGGCGAACTGGCCATGCGCCCGCTGGTGCTGCGCGACATTGCCGACGAACTGGGCCTGCACGAGTCCACCATCAGCCGCGTCACCACCGCCAAGTACATGGCCACGCCGATCGGCACCTACGAGCTGAAGTATTTCTTTGGCTCGGGCCTGGGCACCGAAACGGGCGGCAACGCGTCCAGCACGGCGGTGCGCGCACTGATCAAGCAGTTCGTGTCGGCGGAGAACCCCGCCAAGCCGCTGTCCGACAGCCAGATCGCCGAGATGCTCAAGGAGCAGGGCATCGAATGCGCCCGCCGCACCGTGGCCAAGTACCGCGAGGCGCTCAAGATCGCGCCAGCGAATCTGCGCAAGGCGTTGTAGCCGCCTCGGCAGCTGGCGCACGGCGCGCCTGCGATGCCGTACCTTTTCTGTTGTTTCCGTATTACCTACCGCAGCCCACCATGGCCCGCATCGTCTTTGACCTCCCCGCGCACTTCGGCTTTGCCACCGAGCTGCAGATCTACATCAGCCACGTGAACCAGGGCGGGCACCTGGACAACGCGCAGTTGCTCAGCCTGGTGTCCGAAGCGCGCGTGCGCTTCTTCCAGTCGCTGGGCTACCCCGAGGCCGATGTGGGCGGCCTGTCCATCGTGGTGGGCGACATCGTGGCGCAGTACAAGTCCGAAGGCTTCCATGGCGAAACCATGCGGGTGGAGATGGCGCCCGCAGACTTCAACCGCTACGGCTTTGACTTGGTGTTCTGCATGACCGAAAAGGCCTCCGGCCGTGAAGTGGCGCGCGGCAAGATTGGCATCGTCTTCATCGGTAAGGCCAGCCGCAAGGTCGCCCCCATCCCGGACTCCATCCGCCAGCTGCTGCTGGCCTGCGCGGGAACGCCGGATTCCCACGCATTGTCTGAGCGCGTATCCTCCCCATTGACATGAACCAACTCCAACTTTTTCTCCCCTGCGCCGCAGGCGTCGAGGGCTTTCTGGCCGACGAGGTGCATGGCATCACCGGCCTCACGGGGCAAGACCTGCTGGTGGGCCGGGGTGGTGTGCTGCTGCGCGCCTCGTGGCGCCAGGCCATGCAGCTCAACCTGCACAGCCGCTTGGCCCAGCGCGTACTGGTGCAATTGGCCCACCGCCCGTACCGGTCTGAGAACGACCTCTACAACATGGCCAGCGATGTGGCCTGGGAGATCTGGTTCACCACGCGCCAGACCTTCAAGGTCGAAGTGACGGCCCAGCACAGCCCGCTGCAGAGCCTGAACTTCGCGGGCCTCAAGGTGAAAGACGCCGTGGCCGACCGCTTCCGCCACAAAAGCGGCGTGCGCCCCGATGTGAACACCCAGTGGCCCGACGTGCGCATCCACCTGCACCTGACCACCGACGAAGCCACGATCTACATCGACACCTCCGGCGAGCCGCTGTTCAAGCGCGGCTGGCGCGAAGACAAGGGCGACGCCCCGCTCAAGGAAACCCTGGCCGCCGCCATGATCGCCGCCAGCGGCTGGGACCCGCACGGCGACAACCCCCAGCCCCTGTACGACCCCTGCTGCGGCAGCGGCACCATCGTGGTCGAGGCTGCGCAGATCGCCTGCCGCATCCCGGCGGGCATGCTGCGTCGCTTCGCGTTTGAAAAGCTGCTGCCCTTCCAGGCGCACGTTTGGTCTGCTATCAAAAACGAAGCTGAAGGCGCAATATGTACTAGCGCTGTACCCATATTTGGCAGTGATGTGGCCTTCCGTATGGTCGATTTTGCGCAGCGCAACGCCGAGCGCGCAGGTGTGGCCCAGGCCGTGCAGCTGCGCGGTGGCGACGCCCTGCAGCGCATGCCGCCCTGCGAGCAGCCCGGCGTGATGCTGCTGAACCCGCCCTACGGCGAGCGCATTGCCGCAGCCGGTACCGCAGGCCGCAATGCCAGCGAACGCGCGGCCGACCGCGCCCAGGGCCTGGCTGTGGGCCGCGAAGAGGCGCAGACCGAAGACGGCGGCGAGTTCTTCAGCCAGCTGGCTACGCACTGGAAGAAGAACTACAGCGGCTGGACGGCCTGGATGCTCACGCCCGACCTGAAACTGCCCGGCAAGATGCGCCTGAAGGAATCGCGCCGCGTGCCCATGTGGAACGGCCCCATCGAATGCCGCATGTTCCGCTTTGACATGATCAAGGGCGCCGTGCGCGACCGGGCTGCCAAGCCTGCCCCCGACGGCGGCCCGCGCCATGAAGGTTGAACTGCGCCTGCCCGCCGAGGCGCCAGCGAACGAGCCCGCGCGCCCCGTGGTGGTGGACACCAACGTCGCGCTCGACCTGCTGATCTTCAGCGACCCGCGCACCGCCCCCCTGCGCGCGCTGCTGGCCCAAGGGCGCCTGGCCTGGATCGCCACCCAAGTCATGCGCGACGAGCTGGAGCGCGTGCTGGCCTACCCGCACATCGTTGAGCGCATGGACTACTACCGCGTAAGTGCCGCGCAGGTGCTGACGGCGTTTGACGCGCAGGCGCGCCTGGTGGAGATCGCTCCCAAGGTGGCCTATGTGTGCAAGGACGCGGACGACCAGAAGTTCATCGACTTGGCGGCGGCGCACCGGGCGATCTTGCTGAGCAAGGACAAGGCGGTGATTTGCATGCGAAAGCGGCTGGCGAACCTGGGGGCGGATGTGGCGACGGAAGTCGTACTGGGTGTCGATGTGGTATGCGCATAAAATATGCGCATATGCTCTGCTGGAGACACCGCCATGCTTCGCTTTGACAACGCCCCCAAGAAGTCCACCAACCTGTCGCTCAACAGCAAGGTGCTGGAAGCCGCACGCGATATGGGCATGAACATTTCCCAAACCGTGGACGAACTGCTCGCTGCCGAAGTCCAGCGCCGGTACTGGGAGCGCTGGAACGCCGCCAACCAAGAGGCCATTGCAGCCTACAACGCGCGCATCGAGAGCGAAGGCCTGCCGTTGGCCCAGTACAGGAGCTTCTGAGCGATGGCGCGGTTTGACGTTTATCGGCACCCCGACGCCAAACAGCGTGTCGCCACCCCCTTCTTGCTGGATGTTCAGAACGAGTACATCAGCGGTTTACAGACACGCGTAGTGCTGCCGTTGCGCAGCGCCGAGTGTGTGGCGATACCGCTTCGTGACCTCAATCCTGCGCTGGAAGTGGAAGGCGTTGCGGTCATCTTGGACGCGGCGGCCATCGGTGCCGTGCCCTTGTCCATGCTGAAGAGCCCCGTCGGTAATCTCCGCGCTCAGGCCGATCTGATCATCAGCGCCCTGGACGCACTGTTCGGCGCCTATTGACGCTCAGCCGTTCAATCAGGCCAGCAAGTCATACGCCGCCCGCACCCGCTGCAAATCCCGCCCCAGCCTTCGGCTCGCAGGCAATCGCCGCATCCACCCCATCCGCCGCACGCTGGTCGCCAGCACCTCCCGCATCTCTGCGCTGCCCTGCGCTACCCACGCCGCCCAGCGCGCGCGCCCCTCGGTCAGCGTGCCGCTGGTGTGCAGGTAGATTGCGGTGGAGTGCGCGTAACACAGCGCATCACGCACATGGCACACCGCCAGGGGCAGCACGGCAGCGGGGTCGTCTTCAAAGTCGATGCAGGCCACCTCGCCATCAGGGCAGCGCACCAGGTTGCGCGCAAAGGCCTGGCTCAGGCAGGTGCCCTGGCGGTGCACCTGGGTGAGCGTGTCCAGCCCCTGCTGCCACAGCGCCAGCACGGTGGCGGTGTCGCCCGCTTGCACCGCGTGGTCGATCTCGTTGCCCAGCGAATGGATTTCTTCACCCGTGTGGCCCAGGTGGCGCATGGCAAAGCCGTTGGTCGCTGCGGCCAGCACCACGGGCACGCGGATGCCGCGCGCTGCCAGGTCGCGCAGGCGCTGCACTTCGGTGGCAATGGCCGCAGGGCCGCCGGGGTTGGGCACGGGGCGCAGGGCGTCCAGCCTCAGCAGGGCGGCCAGTACGGCCATGGTGCGGTAGCGGCCCGTGCCGTGGGGCGCGCCCGCGCGCTTGATCCAGATCTGTTCGTGGCCCAGCACATGGGCCATCACGTTGTGCGGCTGGGTGGCGAGTTGCTGCTGCAAAAAGGCGGCGTAGTCTGGGGTGGCGGTGGTGCTGTCCATCGGCAAAGTCATACGGGGGCATCCCCAGCCACTGCTGCGGCGGTGCCGACGGCGGCGGCCTGCGCCAGCTCGACATGGTGGGGCACAGAGGGCTCCAGCGCAGGCTCGCTGGCCTGGAAGCTGTGGGCATTGGCCAGCGGCCAGTACAGGCGAAACACGTTGTGCTGCGCATCGAGCGGGCCCAGCAGCGCGCCTGGTTGCATGCGGGTGATGAGGTTGGACAGCAGGCGCACCTCGGTGTCGGTGATGCGGCGCACGATGTGGTGGGCCGTGATCTCCTTAGGGTGGCGCAGCCCGGCGGCCTGCACCAGCTCTTGCAGTGCGTGCAGCGTGCTGCGGTGGAACTGCGCCACGCGCGTGGCCTTGTCGGGCACCACCAGGGCCTGCTGGCGCAGCGGGTCTTGGGTGGTCACGCCGGTGGGGCAGTGGCCAGTGTGGCAGCTTTGCGCCTGGATGCAGCCCAGCGCCATCATGAAGCCGCGCCCCGCGTTGCACCAGTCGGCACCCAGCGCCATCATGCGCGCGATGTCGAAGGCGCTGATGACCTTGCCCGCGCAGCCAATGCGCACGCGGTCGCGCAGGTTCACGCCCACCAGGGTGTTGTGCACCAGCAGCAGGCCCTCTTGCAGCGGCGCGCCCACATGGTCGCTGAACTCCACCGGCGCCGCGCCCGTGCCGCCCTCAGCGCCATCGACCACGATGAAATCCGGCGTGATACCCGTGACCAGCATGGCCTTGACGATGGCAAACCACTCCCACGGGTGGCCCAGGCAGAACTTGAAGCCCGTGGGCTTGCCGCCCGACAGGGTGCGCAGTTTGGCGATGAACTGCATCATCTCCACTGGTGTGTGAAACGCGCTGTGGCTGGCGGGCGAGATGCAGGCCTCGCCCTCTTTCACGCCGCGTGCGGCCGCGATCTCGGCTGTGACCTTGGCGCCGGGCAGCACGCCGCCGTGACCGGGCTTGGCGCCCTGGCTGAGCTTCAGCTCGATCATCTTGACCTGCGGGTCGGTGGCATTGGCCGCAAAACGCTCTTCGCTGAACGTGCCATCGGGGTTGCGGCAGCCAAAGTAGCCCGAGCCAATCTCCCAGATCAGGTCACCACCATGCACCCTGTGGTGCTGGCTGATGCTGCCCTCGCCCGTGTCGTGCGCAAAGCCGCCTTTCTTCGCGCCCTGGTTGAGCGCCAGGATCGCATTGGCCGACAGCGCACCAAAGCTCATGGCCGAGATGTTGAACACGCTCGCGTGGTAGGGCTGGGTGCAGGGCGATGCGGACGGTGACGGCGTATCGGGGCTGCCCCCGATCCATACGCGGAAGTCGTGTGACGGCAGCTGCGTGGGCGCGAGCGAGTGGTTCACCCATTCGTAGCCCTGCGCCCCCACGTCCAGGTGCGTGCCAAAGGGGCGGTTGTCCGGGTCGCCCTTGGCGCGCTGGTAGACCAGCGAGCGCTGGGCGCGCGAAAAGGGCGCGGCCTCGCTGTCGCTTTCGATGAAATACTGGCGCACCTCGGGCCGCACATATTCGAGCATGAAGCGGATGTGGCCGATGACCGGGTAGTTGCGCAGGATGGCGTGGCGCGTCTGCTGCAGGTCGTACACGCCCAGGGCCACCAGCGCTGCAAACACCAGCACCACGGGCAGGCCCACGCCAAACGCCACCAGCGCGAACAGCGACAGCAGCAGCCCGAATACGCACAGCGCAAAGGCCGTGTAGCGCACCGGGTACAGGGAGTTCAGTTGGTGGATCATGGGGGTCCTGGTTCTGGGCGGTGGCGCGGGAGGGCTACACTGACCGCCTTTTTATCGGGTTGCCATGTTGCGCGCGGCTCTTTTTTCACGCCCTGGCCTTGCCTGGGCCGCCTTGCATCTGCCGCTGACGAGCGCCACAGCACAAGGCCAGCGCATCATAAAAGTAAAACATCGCTTTACTGCCCCCGCTTTCTCGCTTGACGACCGGAGCCTCCCATGACCGAACCCACATCGCCCACTCCCGCTCACGACGACCTCGACGCCTCCGCTGCGCCCGCTGCCGCACTGGGCCCCGACGAGCTGGAGGAGATGGACAACATCCTCGACGACCTGCGCGCGCGCGGCGAGGAAATCCCGCAGTGGGAGTTCTGCGACGGCTTCATGACCGCGCTGATCTGCAGCCGCCGCCCCATCGGCCCGGCCGAATACCTGCCCATGCTGCTGGGCGACGGCGCCGAGCTGGACGTGGCCGAGGGCGAGCCGCTGCCCCTGCTGCCCGCGTTTGCCGACGCTGCCCAGCAAGCCCGTTTCATGGACCTGTGGATGCGCCGCTGGAACGAGATCGTGGCCCAGCTCGACACCGACGTGAAGACGCTGGACGACGACCGCACCTTCCAGCCCGAAGCCATGGACATGCGCGGTGCCGTGGCCAGCCTAACCGACGAGCAGCGCGCGGAGATGGGCGACGACCAGGAGATCCCATCCTTTGGCCAGGTGTGGGCACTGGGCTTCATGTTCGCCGTGGAGAACTGGCCCGAGGACTGGGCCGCCCCGCGCGACAAGGAAGCCGCCAAGTGGCTGGACGATGCGCTGGAGCGCATCGTGGCCCTGACCGAAGACGACACCGGCAAGCCCGAAGTCTGCATGTACGACGAAGACGGCCCGCCCAGCACCAGCCAGGCGCGCGTGGAAGCCTTCGGCGAAGCCATCTGGGCCGTGTACGACCTGCGCCAGCTGTGGAAGAGCATGGGCCCACGCGTGGAGACGGTGCGCAAGGCGCCCGAGCCAGGGCGCAATGACCCTTGCCACTGCGGCAGCGGCAAGAAGTACAAGAAGTGCCACGGAGGTTGAGTACAACCCCCTGAGGCCCTGCGGGCCTTCCCCCTTCTCTCGAATCGCTATGCGATTCGGGAAGGGGGACGCCACCAGCGCGGCGGGGCGGCCCTTGCGCGGTGGCCGCTGGTAGGGCTGCGCGCACTGAAAAGATCGGAATCGGTTCGAGCGCTTGGCCTCCAGCGCCGGTCATATCGTTTGCATTCGAATGCTATTACATTTGTAGCTATTGACGCTTGATGGATAGGCGTCAGAACCTTTTTTGATCTGAAAAACATCGCAGCGCGCCTTTGGACGCGCTTTGCTTTTTGCAGGGCACACCGCATGAACTCTTCCACCTTGACTCGCCTGCGCGCCGAATGGGCGCCCAGCATTCCGCGCGAACTGCTGGCGGGCGCGGTGGCCACGTTTGCGCTCATCCCCGAGGTCATCGCTTTCTCCTTCGTGGCGGGCGTGGACCCTTCGGTGGGGCTCTTTGCCTCGTTTGTCATCAGTTTGGTGATTGCTTTCACCGGCGGGCGGCCGGCCATGGTGTCTGCTGCGGCGGGCTCGGTGGCGCTGGTGGCCGCGCCGCTGGTGCAGTCGCATGGGCTGGGCTACCTGCTGGCAGCCGGGTTGCTGGCCGGTGTGGTGCAGGTGGCGTTTGGGCTGATGAAGCTGGGCGTGCTGATGCGCTTTGTGTCCAGCTCGGTACGCACCGGGTTTGTGAATGCACTGGCCATCCTGATCTTTGCCGCGCAGCTGCCGCATCTGCATGGGGCCACTACAGCCACCTGGGGTGCTTTGGCGTTGGGGCTGGCGCTTATCTACGGCCTGCCGTGGCTGGGCCAGCGGTTGGCGTGGCCTGCACTGTCCGTGATCCCGTCACCGCTGATCTGCGTGGTGGTGCTCACCGTGCTGGCGTCCGCACTGGGGCTGAAGTTACCCACCGTGGGAGACCTGGGCCAGTTGCCCGATGCGCTGCCCATGTTTGCGCTGCCGCAGGTGCCCGTGTCGCTGGACACGCTGCGCATCATCCTGCTGCCCGCGCTGGCGATTGCCATGGTGGGCCTGCTCGAATCGGTGCTCACCGCCGCCGTGGTCGATGAACTGACCGACACCCCCAGCAACAAAAACCGCGAATGCGCCGGGCTGGGCGTGGCCAACATTGCAGCCAGCTGCTTTGGTGGCATTGCTGGCTGCGGAATGATCGGCCAGGCCGTGGGCAACGTGAAATACGGCGGGCGCGGGCGCCTGTCCACGCTGTTCGCGGGGGTGTTTCTGCTCATCCTGATGGTGGCGCTCAAGCCCTGGGTGTCGCAGGTGCCGGTGATCGCGCTGGTGGCCATCATGGTCATGGTGTCAGCCGAGACGTTCGACTGGAAATCGCTCGGAGCCCTGGTGCGCCACCCGCGCCTGTCCAGCGCCGCCATGCTGGCCACCGTGGCCGTCACCATCGCCACGCACAACCTGGCCGCCGGCGTGGCCGTGGGCGTGGTGCTCAGCGGGGTGTTCTTTGCGTTCAAGGTCTCGCGCATGCTCGATGTGCGTGTGCACGACGATGCCCAGACTGGCCAACGCACCTGGCAGGTGTCCGGCCAGGTGTTCTTTGCCTCGGCCGATGCATTCATCGAGGCCTTCGATGTGCTGGGCGCCGAGGGCCGCCCGGTGGTCATCGACGTCAAGCATGCCCACTTCTGGGACATCACCGCCGTCGCCGCGCTCGACAAGGTGGTGGAGCGCCTGCGCCACCACGGCTGCACGGTGCAGGTGCTGGGGCTGAACGAAGCCAGTGCGGTGCTGATCGACCGCCTGGCGGGCGATGCAGCGCTGGCCCAATAGCCCGCTCGCTCCCTAGCCGCCCTGCGCCAGAAACTTCTTCAGATTCCCCGCCGCCGTGCTGCGCACCTTGCGCTTGAGCGAGGGCGACCAGCCCAGCAGCAGCCCCGGTGCGCCCAGTGCCTGCCGCGCCCAGCGCCAGAAGTTGAAACGGTCGCGGTGGGTGGCGATCAGCCCTTCGGGCGTGAAGGTGAAGGTGCCGTCGATGATGTTGTGCACCTTGCGCCCCGTGGCGCTGAAGAGGTAGTGCGCCTCCCAGTGGACCTTGCCGCCCTGCGCATCGGCGTCGATGCCGCTGAACTCCAGCTTCCAGTGCTCGGCGGCGCCGGGCTTTTTCGTTGCGGTGCACAGCATGCGCCACATGCCGGCCACCTGCTCGCGGCCTTTCAGGGAAAAGGCTTCGTCGTCAAACGTGGCGTTGGGGGCATAGCAGGCGGCCATGGTGGCATGGTCCAGTTGCGCAAACGCGGTGTAGAAGCGTTGCAGGGTCTGGGCGTTGGGGTGCATGGGTTCTCCTCCTCAAGGGCGCCCATGCTACACCGGGGCCGTTGCGCTGCCTGCCCCCTGCGGGACCGGCGCGGCAACGTGCTTTCAGCTGGTGCGCAGCCCGCCGATGCGCCGCCGCTGGGTGTCGTCCAAGGCGTCCAGCACCTGGATGCCGTGCGCATACCCTTGCTGCACGATCTGCTCGAACCGGTTCCACTGCAGCATGCCCACGCGGTCCATGGGCGGGTTGAAGTACAGGTCGGTGAGCTGCTGCGACTGGCGCTGCCGCGACATGCTGTACAGGATGGTGACCTGCATGAGGTAGCTGGCCAGCGAGGGCAGCTTGTAGCGGCGCTGGGCGCGCGGCCGCAGCTTGTCGCGCAACAGGGCCCAGCGGCTGGGGATGTCGTCCAGCTCGATGCGGCGCGGTTTGCGGAAGTTCAGGTCCACGCCAATCACCGTGCCCACGCCGCGCATGCTGCTGCGCATCACGTCCACGGGAAAGTTGTTGAACGTACCGCCGTCGCACAGCAGGTCGCCCTCGTGCACCACGGGCGGCAGTGCGCCGGGGATGGAGATGCTGGCCAGCAGCGACTTCACCAGGCTGCCCCGGCGCACCACCTGTTCACTGGCGCGCGAGTAGTTGGTGGCCACGCAGTAGTAGTTCTTCCACAGGTCCTCGACCTGCGCCGGAAAGCCCACCAGCTGGCCCACTGCGTCGTGCAGGATGTGGCGCAGGCGGCGGCCCTTGATGAGCGACATCAGCGGCAGCAGGCTCCAGTCGCCCGTGGGGTTGGTGCGGAACGCCTCGCGGGCGTTGTCCATCACCGTGGTCAGGGGCTGGTCGGACGCCACATACGCGGCCATCACCGAGCCGATGCTGGTGCCGCCCACGCAGTCGATCTCCACGCCTTCTTCCTGCAGCGCGCGGTAGATGCCCAGGTGCGCAAACCCGCGCGCGCCGCCACCGGCCAGCACCAGGCCCACGGCGGTGCGGCTCTGGATGCGGGCCAGGCGCGCCATGTCGCGGTCGAGGGCAGGGCGCACGTGCACGTGGTCGGCCACGGGGCGGCGGTCCAGCCATTGCTGGGTGCCGCGCGGGCACTGGGTGCCTTCCGGGTGCAGCAGCACCAAAATCTCGGCGGCCTCGGCCAGGGGCGCGCGGCGCAGCAAGCAGTTTTCTTCAATCGGGTGGATGGCGGGCTCGGCCTGTGCGTCGGCCAGCAGCAGCAACTCGTCGCAGTGGCGGCTCACGCGGCGCGTCCAGGGCGTGGGCTCGGGGTCGGCCAGCAGCAGCACGAAGTCGTTGCGCGCCTCGATCTCGTCGAGCAGCATGGCGATGCGCCGGTTGGCCGTGGCGTCGGCACCTTCACGCTGGGCAATGCCGGGCTCGTGCAACTCGGCATCCACGGTGGTCGAGTCCACCACCCGCACGCGGCCCACCGTGCCGAGGTGGCGCGCCAGGCGATGGCCAAAGGCCTGCAGGTCCACGCCGCTGCTCACGGGCAGCAGGCCCATGGCCACAGGGCGCTCCTGCGCGGCCGTGTGGGCGGCGGTGCCTGACTGCAGGCGCTGGATGATCTGGCGTGTGAGGGCAATCGACACCTGGGCGCTGCTGGCCAGCAGGGTCTTGAACACGTCCTTGGTCAGGCGCACCAGCACCGAGTCGCGCACTGCGACCACGGTTGCGGCGCGGGGGGCGTCGGTGAACAGGCTGATCTCACCAATCACCTGGCCCCGGCCCATGTCGGCGACGCGGCGCTGCGTGCCACTATGGCCGTCGTCACTGCGCACATAGGCGCGCAGGCGGCCGCTGACGGTGAGGTACATCGATTCGCCGGGCTCGCCCTGGGTCATCAGCGTGCTGCCGCCGGGCACCTCCACCCATTCCAGCTGGGCGCGCAGCAGCTCCAGCGCCTCGGGCTCGATGCCTGGCAGAAAGTTGCGCAGGTGCTCGGTGAGCAGTTGGTTCTGGGTCGCGGTAAAGGGAGGCATGGTCACGCAATGGGCAAGGCACAGTGAAGGCGCTGCGAAAGGTGATGGCTGGCCAGCCACCGGTGCTGGCCAAGTGTTCCGCAGCGTGCGAAGCGGCGGATTCTAGGAACGCGAAGGCCCCTGTGCGCACTGCACGGAGCATGGCGCCTGCGCAGCGCGTGAACAAATGCACGGCAGGCCCTTTCGATTGCCCCTTCGGGCCGAATGGGACCGGGCCGTCAGCGCATGAAGCTGCGAAGTGCCTCGGCGGTTTCGCCGGGCAATTGTTCAGGAATGAAGTGCCCCGCCGGCACGGCCTGGCCCGTGACCACGCCTGCACACTGCGCCTGCCACAGTGCCAGCGGATCGAACAGCCGGTGCACCACGCCGTGCGCGCCCCAGATCACCAGGGTGTCACAGGTGATCTTCTCGCCGCGCGCGCGGCTGTCACGGTCGTGGTCCAGGTCGATGCCCGCGCTGGCGCGGTAGTCCTCGCAGGCGGTGTGGATGGCTTCGGGTGTGCAAAAGCAGCGTTCGTAATCGGCCAGGGCCTGGGGCTCGATGTGGGCCAGGCCCGCGCTGCCCCAGCCGCCCAGCTTGGCGTGCAGGTAGGCGCGGGCGTTGCCGCCGATCATGGTCTCGGGCAGCGGCGCGGGCTGGATCAGGTGGAACCAGTGGTAATAGGCGCGCGCAAACTCCATGTCGGTGCGTGCGTACATGTCGAGCGTGGGGGCGATGTCGATCACGCACAGCTTCTTCACACGCGCGGCGTGGTCCAGCGCCAGGCGGTGGGCCACACGGCCGCCCCGGTCGTGGCCGCACAGGTAGAACGTGTCGTGGCCCAGGGTGGTCATCACCTCGGCCATGTCCTGCGCCAGGGCGCGTTTGCTGTAGTTGCTGTGGTCGGGCAGGCCGGGCGCGTGGGATGAGTCGCCATAACCGCGCAAGTCCGGCAGCACCAGACAGTAGTCGCGTGCCAATTGCTGCGCCACGCGGTGCCACAGCGCATGCGTTTGCGGAAAGCCGTGCAGCAACAGCAGCGGGGGCGCGCCCACGGTGCCGCCGGTGCGCACCAAGATCTCCGCGCCCGAGGTGGTGATGCGCCGAGTGGCAAAGCCGTCAAACCAGGAGGGTGTCGTTGTCATGGCCTTATGGTGTGGCAAGGGGCGGGGGAAGCCCTGTCTTGTGGACGACAACGGCTACGCAGGCTAGGCCTGGGCATGGTGACCCGGAAAGGTCAGGCAGGCAGCAGGCTCAGCAGCCGCTTCAGCGCGTACCGCAGCGTGGCCGTGCGCACGGCGGCGCGGTCCCCGGCAAAGTGCTGCATCTCGCTGTGGGTTTCGCCGCCCACGCACCAGGCAAACCACACGGTGCCCACCGGTTTGGCCTCGGTGCCGCCAGTGGGGCCCGCGACGCCAGTCACGGCCAGGCTGACCTGCGCGCGCGAGTGGGCAAGGGCGCCGTCGGCCATGGCGCGTGCCACAGGCTCGCTCACCGCACCGTGCTGCTCGATCAGGCCGGGGGGCACCCCCAGCATCTCGGCCTTGGCCTCGTTGGAATAGGTCACAAATCCGCGTTCAAACCACTGGCTGGAGCCCGACAGGTCGGTGCAGGCGGCGGCGATCATGCCGCCGGTGCAGCTTTCGGCAGTGGCCAGTAGGTGGCGGTGGGCCAGCAAACGCAGCGATATTTGCGTCAAATTGGCCTCAAGCGCTAGTACTTCTTGCGCTAGCAGCTCACTTTTTGATAGTGATGTGGGTGCCATCAGAACCTCCACAGTGCAATGACCAGCAAGGTACAGAAGGCTGCCACAAAGTCGTCCCACAAGATACCCCAGCCCCCGCGCCAGCCAAAGCCTTTGAACAGGCTGTCGGCCCAGCCCACCGGGCCGGGTTTGGCGGCGTCAAAAAAGCGGAACAGCCCAAACGCCACCACCTGCCCCCACAGCCCCATGGGCATGGCCAGCCACAGCACCAGCCAGAAGGCCACCACCTCGTCCCACACGATGCTGCCGGGGTCGGCCACGCGCATGTGGCGTGCCGTGGTGGTGCAGGCCCACCAGCCCACCACGGTGCTGATCGCGATCAGCAGGCCCATCTGCCGCGGGTTCAGCCACTGCTGCAGCACCAGGTAGGCCAGCCAGGCCCACAGCGTGCCCACGGTGCCCGGTGCCTTGGGGGCCAGGCCGGCACCAAAGCCCAGCGCCATGAAGTGGGCCGGGTGGGACAGCATGAAGCGCACGCTGGGGCGCAGGGGGACAAGGCTGGGCTGGGGCTCGGAAACGGTCATGGCACGGAAGAAAAAGGGTCAGGCGCTGGCGGCGCTGGCGGCATTGGCGGCACTGCCGTCTGCCCCGACGGGCAGGCGCACCAGCAGCACGGGCACAGGGGCGGTGCGCGCGATCTGCTCGGCATCGCTGCCCATCAGCACGCGGGCGAGGCCACGGCGCCCGTGGGTGCCCAGCACGATCAGGTCGGCGCCCCAGGCCTGGGCGTGTTCCACCACCAGGTCAGCCACCCGGGCGTCCAGGTTTTCGATCAGCACGGTGTCCACCGGCACGCCGCTTTGCGCCACGCGCTCCTGGGCGCGGCGCAGCAAGGCCTCGCCCGCCTGGCGCAGGCGGGGCAGCACCTCCTGGCTGTACACATCGGGCCGCTCAAAACCGCTGATGTGGGCCAAAGGGTCCATCACGTTCAGCAGGCGAATGCGTCCGCCCGTGGCCTTGGCCAGGCCCGTGGCTTCGTTCACGGCGTGGTCGGCGGTGGGGCTGCCGTCAACGGCAACGAGGAGGTGTTGGTAACTCATGGTGGCGGGCTCCTGGGGGCTCGGTGGCGCCTTGGCGGGCGCTGCGACGGATTGTGACCGACCCGCTGTTGCGCGGGGCGTTCAGAGGGCCAGTCACCGTGTCTCCAAGGTCACTGGCGTTCGATCAGCTCCACGTCCTTGGGGTAACGGATGGTGTGCTCGGCACTGAACTGTGCCGTGGCCCCTGCGGCCACGGGCTGCTGCCAGGCCACAGTGCCGGGCGTGCGGTTCCAGGCCGTGTCTGCTGGTTGGGGCTGGTAGCGCGATTCGACCTCGATTTTTTCATTACGCGAGACCGGTGCGGCATGCAGCACCTGCAGTGTGATGGCTGTCTTGTGGCGGTTCTCCACGCTGTAAGCCCGGCGCGTCTTGCGCTCCACGCGCGAGCCGGTGAAGCCGCTGCTGCCCGTCAGATCCTGCGCGGGCTCGGCCCGCACGGTGACCAGTTCATCGCGGCCAAACGACAGGCTGGTGCTGCCGGCCGGGGCACCCGCACTGGGCGTGCCAAAGTCGATGCGGCCGTTGCCCACAAAGGCGCCGTCGCGGTACAGGCCCGCTGCGCCCGCAGGCCACACGCCGGATGGCTGGGCGATCTGCGCCACCAGGTAGGCGGCTTCTTCCACGGCGGGTGCCGTGCGGGTGATCAGCGTGGCGGGGGCGCTGTGGCGGCCCAGCGCCAGCGTCACGCGCTGGCCGCTGGAAGGCACGGTGATGCGCTGGGGCACGGCGAATTCGGTGGCAAAGCCCTTGTCGAGGGTGCTCACGTCAAACGTGGGCATGGCCTCCTCGGCGGCATTGCGAGACCGGGCCAGCGGCGCTGCCGCAGCGGGGGCAGCCATGGCCATCGCGGGCGCGGCGGCGGCCACCGGGCGCGGCGGCGGGGCCACATCCAGCGTCCACTCGCGCGGCAGGCGGCCCTGGGTGGCGCGCCCTGGTTGGCCGGTGGACAGCGTCAGCTGCACATTGCTCCAGTCTTCACCGCTGTTTTGCGCCACCAGCGCCTGGCGCTCGATCAGCACGGTGGATTTGTCCGCATCCAGCGTGGCGCGGTAGCTGGGCTGCCAGCCCGGGCCGCGCACCTGGTAGGACAGGCGCAGTTCGGCCTCGCGTTCGGCAGCCAGGTTGATGGTGACCGACACCACCCGCGCACGCTGGCTGGCCACGCGGTCGCGCTCGGCCACCAGGGGTTTGAGGGCCAGTTCCAATGCCTCCTGCTTGCGCTGGAGCTGGTGCGCGCGTGCAGCGCTGTCCTGCCCAGACTTGCGCAGCACCTCGGCGGTGGCGATGATCTGTGCGGGCGTTGGCGTGGCGGCACGGGGGGCGGTGTTGGCAGACGCAGCTGCCTCCGGGCCCGCGCCGGCTTGCGCCACGCTGCGCAGATAGCCATCCACCAGCTGCAGGGCCGAGGCCTCGGCCTTCACCCCGGCGATCTGATCCTCCAGCTCACGGATGCGGCCGTCCAGCGGACTGGCGCAGCCTGCCGCCACATCGCGGTCTTCGGTGAGCACATTGAACTCGCCCACGCGCACGGCGGGGTCGGCGTTGATCTGCAGGCTTTGCACATCCAGCGATGCGGGCAGGCAGGCCAGCGTGAGGCTGCGTGCGCCAGCTGGCACTTTGGCCAGACGCTCCACCGTGGCGCTGCCAGGGTAGACGGTGACGCGGGCGATGCGGGAGGTGTCCTGGGCCGCTGCGGGCAGCGGGGCCAGGATGGTCAGTCCCAGGGCCAGCAGGGCAGGGTGCTTTGCAAGACGCAGGAAGGGGACGGGGAATGGTGGGCTCACGGGGCGCATGGAGCTCCTTGGGCGCGAGAGACAAAGGGACTGGCATGCTAGCAGCCGCGCACTGGATTGACGGGGTTTCACAGCACCAGGGGCACCTCTGACGCCAAAAAGTCATACACCGCCCTGATCTTGCGGCTGGTGCGTATCTCGCGGTGCACTGTCAGCCAGATGGGCAGATCAGGAAGCGGCAACTGGGGCAGCACGGCCACCACGTTCGGGTCGGTGCGGGCCATGTAGTTGCCCACAAAGCCAATGCCCAGCCCGGCGCGTACGGCCTCCCAGTAGGCCATGAGGTCGTCGGTGCGAAACGCAAAGTGCTGGCGTTCCACGGGGTAGCCCATGGCGGCAAAACCTTGCTGGATGTCTTCGTGCCGGTCGTTGCCCACCAGCTCGTGCTGCAGCAGGTCGGGCGGCTGGCGGGGCGTGCCCTTGCGGCGCAGGTAGTCGCGGTGGGCGTAGGCGCCCAGCGTGACGGCGCCGATGCGCTTGGCCACCAGGCTGGCCTGGTCGGGGCGCACCATGCGCAGCGCAATGTCGGCCTCGCGCCGCAGCAGGTTGGTGACCTGGTTGCTGGCTACCAGCTCCACCTGCACCTCGGGCAGCGCCTGGCGCATGCGCGCCAGCACGGGCGGCAACAGCACGCAGGCCACGGGTTGGCTGGCGGTGATGCGCACGGTGCCGCTCACGCCTTCCTCCGCGCCCGACACGCTGCGTGCCAGCTGGTGGGCGCCCGTCTCCATGGCGCGGGCCGATTCGGCCAGCCGCAGCGCCGTGGCCGTGGGCAGCAGGCCGCGCCCGGTGCGCTCGAACAGCACCACGCCCAGCTGCGATTCCAGTTCGGCAATGTGGCGGCCGATGGTGGGCTGGCTGGCGTTGAGCGCGCGTGCGGCGCCCAGCAGGCTGCCCTGGTCGAGCGCGGCCAGGAAGGACTGCACGAGGCTCCAGTCAAAGGTCTGATTCATGGCGATAGCGTGCCTGCGAAAGGGCCACAGCGGGGTGGTTGGTGGCATTCATATTTGCATTGCTGGTATGAATGCTTAGCCAATTGTGTAACGGTGCCTGCGTTTTCACAATCGCTCCATCCCTTGTGAATGGAGCCCTGGCATGACCCCTCAACCCTTCTCCCCCACCGCTGGCGAGCAGCCGCCCACCGTGCTGATCCTGGGCGCCCGCGGCCGCCTGGGCCTGGCCGCCACCCGTGCGTTTGCCCAGGCGGGCTGGCAGGTGCTGGCCCAGGTGCGGCCCGGCGCGCAGCGCGCCACCTTGCCTGCCATTGCCGGGGTGTGGTGGATGCCTGTGGCGGTCCATGAGACCGCCGCGCTGGCCGCCCAAGCGCAGGGCGCGCAGGTGGTGGTGCATGCGCTCAACCCTGCCTACACCCACAAGGCCTGGCGCGAAGAGGCCCCTGCATTGATGGAGGCAGCCATTGCCGTCACCCGCCAGCTGCGCGCCACGCTGATGCTGCCGGGCAATGTCTACAACTTTGGCGAAGCCATGCCGCCCGTATTGCGCGAAGACACGCCCCAGGCCGCCAAGGGCTTCAAGGGCCGCATGCGGGTGCAACTGGAGCAGCGCCTGCAGGCCGCCACGCAAGGGGGCGAGATGCGCGCGGTGGTGCTGCGCGCCGGGGACTTCTTTGGCAGCGGCACGGGCAGCTGGATCGACCAGGCCATCGCCAAGGACTTGCCCCGGGGCCGCATCACCTGGCCCGGCCCGCGGGACGTGGCCACGCCCTGGGCGTACCTGCCCGATCTGGCCCGCACGCTGGTGCGCGTGGCGCAGGAGCGGCACCGGCTGGCCGCGTTCGAGTGCCTGCACTTCGCGGGCCACCACGTCACCGCGCAGCAGTGGCTGCACAGCTTCACAGCCATTGCGGCAGAGCAGGGCTGGCTGCCCGCAACGGGCGCGCTGCGGGTGGGGCAGTTGCCTTGGCCCTTGCTGCGCTTGGCCGGCGTGGTGGCACCCACGTTTGCCGCACTGGCGGCCATGCGCTACCTGTGGACTACGCCGCACCGGATGGACAACACCCGCCTGCGCGCCCTGATCGGCGACGAACCCCACACCCCGTTCGACCAGGCCGTGCGCCAGGCGCTCGCGGATTTGGGGCTCGTTGCCAGCTATCCGCCCCGTGCCACGCTGGCCGGGCCTCACCCACTTTGACCCCTTGGAGCACTCTCATGAACCGTCGCAACTTCATTCGCCTGGCCGGTGGCGGCACCATTGCCGCTGCCACGGCAGGTTCGATCACCGCCTGCGGCACGGCAGGCTCGCACTATCCCGCCGAGGCGGTGGAGGCCTGGAACGGCCCGGTGGGCGAGACCGACCTGCGCCGCCGCGCCGTGGCCTACGCCATCACCGCGCCCAACCCGCACAACCTGCAGCCCTGGCTGGTGGACCTGCGCGAGCAGGGCGTGATCACCCTGTGCACCGACCGCGAGCGCGTGCTGCCCCATACCGACCCGCTGGGCCGCCAGATTCTCATTGGCCACGGCGCGTTTCTGGAACTGCTGGTGATGGCGCTGGCCCAGCAGGGCGTGGCCAGTCAGGTGCAGCTGTGGCCGCAGGGCGAGCTGCCCACGGCGCTGAAAGACTGGGACGAGCGCCCGGTGGCGCGCATCACGCTGCAGCCCGGCGGCCAGCCCGACCCGCTGTTTGCCCAGGTGCTGCAGCGCCGCACGCCCAAGACCGATTTCGACACCACCCGCCCCGTGGCGCCCGAACTGCTGGCCCGCCTGCTGGCCAGCGCCCCCGCCTCCGGGCAGACCGCATTGCGCGTGGGCGGCACCGTGGCGGCCGAACAGTTGCCCGCATTGCGCGCGCTGTGCTGGGAGTCTGCCCAGGTCGAGCTGCTCACGCCGCGCACCATGATGGAAAGCATCCACCTCACCCGCGTGGGCCCGGCGGAGATCCTGCAGCACCGCGACGGCATCTCGATCAACTCGCCCTTTGTGCGCGCCGTGGCCGCGCTGGGCCTGTTCGACCGCACCCAGCCCCCGGCTGAGGGCAGCACCGCCTACAAAAGCGCCATGGGGCGTTTTGAGGGCCATAGCCGCACGGCCATGGGGTTTGTGTGGATCACCGGCCCCAACACGCGCAACGATCAGGTCCAGGCCGGGCGTGCGTATGTGCGTCTGCAGCTGCAGGCCACCGCGCTGGGCGTAGGCATGCACCCCATGAGCCAGGCCCTGCAGGAGTTTGCCGAGATGGAGCCGCACTACGAGCGTGTGCACCAGCTGGTGCTGGGCCGGCCCGCGCCGCGCACGCCGCACGATGCCACGGTGCAGATGTTCTGCCGCATGGGCTACGCACCCGACCCGGCGCCCGCCACGCCGCGCAGGCCGTTGGCGCGCTTTGTGCGGGCCTGAGTTCGAGCCTGGCCGCCCTCTGCGCCGAGGGCTGATGCAGATCAACTTTCGGCCACAGGGGACGGCGCTTTGCCGCCGCTTCACACACCGTTCAGGTGGCGTTCATCGCAGATTTCTACAGTTGCTGCATTGCAACAAATGGTGGATTGGCGATGTGGAAGAAGGTTTTGGGGGGCTCCCTGGCGCTGGCATGTGGAGCATGGTTGATGGCACTGTGGGGGCCGCAGCCAGCGCCGCCCGCGTGGGGCGATGTCTGGTGGTGGCGCAACCAGCTGATCCTGCTCACCGGGGTGGCGGCCTGGGCGCTGATGTCGTTGATTATGGTGCTGGCCGTGCGCCCCGCGTGGCTGGAAAAGCCGCTTGGCGGCCTGGACAAGAGCTACCGCCTGCACAAGTGGGCGGGCATCGGGGCCATCGTGCTGGCATTGCTGCACTACGGGCTGCAGTTGTCACGCAGCCTGCTGGCCGCCTGGGTGGGTCGCCCGGTGCGTACGCCGCGTGCGGACTGGTGGCTCAACACCTTTCGCCACCTGGCCGAGGAGATGGGGGAATGGGCCGTGTGGTTCCTCGCGGCCATGCTGGTCATCACCCTGTGGCAGCGCTTCCCGTACCACGTCTGGCGCTACCTGCACAAGCTGCTGGCCGGGGTGTACTTGGTGCTGGCGTTTCATGCCGTGGTGCTCACGCCACCCGCCTGGTGGGCGCAGCCTGCGGGCGTGCTGGTGGGCCTGTGCACGCTGGTGGGGGTGTTGTGCGCCGTGCGCTCGCTGGCCGGGGCCATCGGGCGCAGCCGCCGCCATGCGGCCCACGTGGTGAGCGTGGCGCCTCAAGGGGCCCGCGTGCTGGAGGTGACCTGCCAGGTCAGCCCTGCCAGTGCCTGGCGGCATACGGCAGGGCAGTTTGCGTTTGTCACGTTTGGCAAGGCAGAAGGCGCGCACCCGTTCACCCTGCTGAACGCCGACCAGGGCGACGGCACGCTGCGCTTTGCGATCAAGGCGCTGGGCGATCACACGGCACAGTTGCCTTTGCAGGTGCAGCCGGGCCAGCGGGTGGACATCGAGGGGCCGTATGGTTGCTTCGACTTCCGCAGCGACAGCGCGCCCGAGCAGGTGTGGGTGGCTGCGGGCATCGGCGCCACGCCGTTCATGGCCTGGCTTGAATCCTTGCAGTCCACGCCCGCGCTGGCGCCCCGGGTGCACCTGCACTACTGTGTGCGCCATGCGGGCGAGGCCGTGTTTGCCGAGCGCATGGCCGCGCTGTGCGCGCGTCTGCCTAGCGTGACGCTGGAGATCCACTACAGCGACGATGCCGGGCCCGTGACTCCGGCCACGCTGCTGGCAGGCACCAGCCCGGCGGCCAATGTGTGGTTCTGCGGGCCGCAGGGCTTTGCCGAAGCCGTGCGGCAGGGCATGCAGCAGCTGGGGCGCTCGCCTGCGCGCTTTCATCAGGAGTTGTTCCAGATGCGTTGAGGGCAGAGGCCCTGCACCTGTCCGTGGCCTAGCTTGTCGGGTGCTGGTCCGTGGGCACCAGGTATTCGCGCACCAGGGCCCGCGCGCGGTGCAGGCGACTTTTGGCGGCCTCGCGTGTCACGCCCAGCCGCTGCGCCATTTCTTCGATAGTCAGCTCCTCGAAGTCGCGCAGCAGCAGGGCTTCGCGGTAAAGGGGCGGCAGCGAGTCGATGGCCAGGGCCAGGTCGTGGCGCAGTTCGTGGTCGGGGCGGTGGGACCAGGCGAGGCTGTCCTCTACCTGCGCCAGCGGCTCGCCCTTGAGCCAGGCCAGCATGGGCCGCATGCACAGCCGCTGCACGATGCGCACCACCCAGCCGCCAAACGCCGCCACCTCGCGCAGCGCGCCCACGCGGCGGTAGACGATGATGAGGGCCTCCTGCACCACGTCGTCCGTCGCGGTGGTGGCTGCGCAGTGGCGCAGCGCATAGCGGCGGATGTCAGGACGGGTGAGGCGCAGCAGCTGCTCCATCGCCACGGCATCGCCGCTGCGTGCGGCGGGCAGCAGCTGGGCCACGGTGAGGGGCGGGGACGTTGCTGTCATGGGGCGCCGCTCACTCGACCGGCTTGCGGCCCACCATGGCGCAGGCGGGGCAGTAGCCGAACGCCCCGCTCAGGATGCTGCCCACGCCCGAGGCGGCCAGCACCAGGCCCAGGGGCGATGCGGACATCCACCACAGCCCGGCGGCGATGAGGGCGATCCCACCGACAACGCGCAGCAGGCTTTCGGGGCGGGTAATGTTCTTGCGGTACAGCATGGTGAAAAGCTCCTTGGTGGGGTGACGAAGGTGCCAGCACAGGGCGCCTTCACCACCAAGAGCCACTATTTGCGCAAAAGGATTCATGGGTTGAAAAAATTTTTGCCGTCCACCACCCATCACCCGAAATGGTCGAACGAGGCATAGCGGTTTTCCACCATGTGCCCCAGTGCATCCACCAACTGCAGGCCGGGCTCGGCCAGCACCGTGCCAATGCGGGTGACGGGCGTGCCGCTGGCTTGCGACGCGGCAGCCATGGCATCGCGCCGCGCGGGTGGGGCGGTGAAGGCCAGTTCGTAGTCGTCACCGCCAGCCAACGTGCATTGGTGGAGCAGTTTGGCGTCGAATACGCCAGATGCGCTAGTCGAATATGCCTTTTCTGCTATCAAATCAGTAGTCAATGAGGTGTCGATGCGGGCCCCCACGCCAGAGGCTTTCAGGATGTGCGACAGGTCGCCCAGCAGGCCATCGCTCACATCCATCGCGCTGCTGGCCACACCGCGCAGCGCCAGGCCCAGGGCCACGCGCGGGGTGGGGCGCTCCAGCCGCTGGCGCGCGCGGGCCAGCACCTCGGCGGGCAGGGCAATGTGCCCGAGCAGCGCCTCCAACGCCAGCCGGGCGTCGCCCAGCGTGCCGCTCACATAGATGTCGTCACCGGGCCGCGCACCGCTGCGCAGCAGGGCCTGGCCAGTGGGCACCTCGCCAAACACCGTGATGCAAATGTTGAGCGGGCCCTGCGTGGTGTCGCCGCCTACCAGCTCGCAGCCATGGGCATCGGCCAGCGCCAGCAGCCCGCGCGAAAAACCTGCGAGCCACGCTTCATTCACCCGGGGCAGCGACAGGGCCAGGGTGAATGCGAGCGGCTTGGCGCCACAGGCCGCCAAGTCCGACAGGTTCACAGCCAGCGCCTTGTGGCCCAGGGCTTCGGGGGCCACGTCGGCAAAAAAGTGGCGGCCCTCCACCAGCATGTCGCTGGAGATGGCCAGTTGCATGCCGGGCGCGGGTGCCAGCAGTGCGCAGTCGTCGCCCACACCCAGGGCCGCCTTGCGCACAGGGCGGGTGAAGTAACGGGCAATCAGGTCGAATTCACCCATGGCAGTGGTTGGTAATCCAGAAAAGGTCAAAAGGCGTCATGGGTATCCAGCACTGCTGGCTTGTGCAGAAAACCACGTCGCCCAGTGGTCGATGCAGGCCTGAATTTTGGGCAACCTGTGCCTGCGCGTAAGGGTGATGGCGTGGATGGGCGTGGGCTGCAGGTCCACGCAGTGGGCCAACACGGGCGCCAGCAGGCCCTGGCGCACGAGGGGATCGGCCACCACGGTGGCCAGTCGCGCAATGCCCAGGCCCTGCAACGCCAGCCGCGCGGTGATGGCCGTGCTGCCCGATCGCCAATGGCCTTCGGCCACCAGCACCTCGGGCACGCCATCGACCAAAAAGGGCCAGTGGTTCAGAAAGGTCACCGCGCTGTTGGTGATGAGCCGGTGCTGGCGCAGGTCACCCGGCTGCCGCGGCACCCCGTGGGCTTGCAGGTAGCCGGGCGTGGCGTACAACGCACGGGCCAGCGTGCCCAGCGGGCGCGCCACCACGGTATCGGTCAGTGGCGGGCCGGTGCGGATAGCGATGTCGATGCCGTCGCGCGCCATGTCGGCCATGCGGTCGTCCACCACCAGCTCCACGCGCAGCTGCGGGTGTTGCTGTTGCAGGCTGTCAAAGCTGGGGATCAGCAGGTATTCGGCCACCACCGAACTGGAGGCCACGCGCACCCAGCCGCTGGGCTGGCTGCTTTGCTGGGCGAACTCGCCTTCGAGCTCGTCGAGTGCACCGGTGATGCGGCGGCAGTAGTCCAGAAAGGTCTGCCCCTCGGCTGTGAGCGTGAGGCCGTGCGTGCTGCGGTGGACCAGCCGCGCACCGCAGGATTGCTCGATGCGCGCCAGCGCGCGCGAGACCTGGCTCACCGGGGCATCGCGCTCGCGCGCCACGGCCGACAGCGAGCCCAGGTCGGCCACGCGGGCAAACAGGTGCATGTCTTCAAAGCGGATGTCGCGCATCGGGCAATGGTAACGGGTGGGCTTGGGATGTCCTGCATCACTCCCTGCGGTCGGTGATAGCGCGGCCTCGGGCGGTCCGCTGCGTTGCTTTTTTTGCCAATAGCCCCGCTATTGGCTGCAAAAAGACGCCTTGCGCCCCTCCCGATCCGCACTACCACCAACTCGCGAGGGTGATGCAGGGCATCCCTTGCACTCCGCGCAAAACGGTATTGCCCCGCAGGCCGTTTCCGCCGCGCCCTGTGCTGCCTACAGTGGCTCCACCCCGAAAGGAATGCCATGAGTCCGTATCTGTCTCCCGACTTGCACACCGACGACTACCAGCGCCTGCGCGATGCAGCCAGGTGTCACGCTCTGCAGTTGCGCCAGGAGGCGATCCGCGAAGCCCATGCCTGGGTGGCCCGGGGGCTTGTGCGCCTGACCCGACGGGTTCTTCATGCAATGCGGACCCCATCCGCACCCTCCCACCCATCCACCCTGGAAGCGAATACGCTATGCCCACCCTTGTCCTGAAACTGACCCCGCTGCAAAACCCCGAGCGCTACGAGGCGTTGGCCAGTGCGCTGACGGACCTCACGGTCCAGCTATTGGGCAAACGCCGCGAGGTGACGGCCGTGGTCATCGACGACCTGCCTGCCGCGCGCTGGCACATCGGCGGTGCGCCCGTGGCGCAGCCCACGGCCTTGCTGGAGATCAGCATCACCGAGGGCACGAACTCCGAGGAGGAGAAGGTCGCCTTCATCGCTGCCGCGTTTGCCGAGCTGCAGCGCCAGCTGGCGGGTGATGGCGCCCTGGCCGCTGCGAGCTACGTGGTGGTGCGGGAGCTGCCCGCCAGCGACTGGGGCTATGGCGGGCGTACGCAGCAGGCGCGCAGATTGGCGCTCGCTGCTTGAGGTCAGAGTCGCGTGAGGTGGCTGGCGCCTGGCGTGCGGGTCAGGCCGCCGCGCCGCGAAAGCGCTGCGCTGCCTGGCGGCTTACCTCGGCCAGCAGCTGCTCTTCGCTCTGGCGCTGGCGCAGCCAGCGGGCATCGTTCTGCCCCGCCTCGACCTCGGTGCGCAGCATGTGCATGGCGCTTGATGCGCCCTGTACGGCCGCGTGGCCTGCGATCTTGCCCATGGTGCGCAGGATGTGCTCGCGCAGCGGCATGTGGTCGCCCGTGGCCGGGTCCACATACACCGCGTCCATGCCAAACCGGCAGGCCTGGAAGCGGTTGTAGGTGTACACGAGGTAGTCGTCCTCTTCGGGCATGAAGGGCTGGTCGGCCAGGAACCACGCGCCCAGCGACTGCACGTAGCCTGCGAGGGCCGCAGCGCGCTCGATGGTGAGCGGCGTGTCGAACACGCGGATCTCGATGGTGCCGAACTCGGGCTTGGGGCGGATGTCCCAGTAGAAGTCCTTCATGCTCTTGACCACGCCCGTGCGGGTCATCTTGTTGAAGTAGGTCGTGAAGTCGTCCCAGGTCAGCGCCATCGGGGCGCGGCCTGACAGGGGGAATGCAAACACCGAGTTGAGCCGGGCCGAGTCAAACGCCGTGTCCTGCCCCTGCACGTACGGGCTGGACGCCGACAGCGCAATGAAGTGCGGGATGTAGCGCGACATGCGGTGCAGCATCAGCAGCGCGGCATCGGCATCGGGGCAGCCAATGTGCACGTGCTGGCCGAAGATGGTGAACTGCTTGGACAGGTAGCCGTACAGCTCGGACAGCTCGCGAAAGCGTGGCTTGTCGTAGATGCGGCGCTCGTGCCACTGCTGGAAAGGGTGCGTGCCACCGCCCACCACGGCGATGTTGAGCTTGTCGGCGCTTTTGACCAGCGCATCGCGGATGGGGGTGAGCTGGCCCAGCACCTCGCTGGCCGAGTGGCAGATGCCGGTGGAGATTTCGATCATGCTGTTCGTCATCTCGGGCACCACGCTGCCGGGCAGCGGGGTTTTCTTCATGAGGCGCAGCATGTCCTCGGCATAGGGCGCGAGGTCGTAGTCGTTGGTGTTGACCAGCTGCAGCTCCAGCTCGACGCCCAGCGTCAGCGGCTCGGAATGGTTGAAGGCTTCAAGACTCACGGTGGTTCTCTCCATTGTTGCTGCGCGTCAGGGGCGCCCAGGGTTTGGAGCTTTCGCCCGCACGGTAAATGGCCACGGTGGCAATGACGGCGCCGAACACTTCCATCAGCAAGATGGCAGGCAGGGCCACGCCCGCAATCACATGGCCGGTGGAAGGGGATGCGAGCACGAACTGCGAGGCAATCAGCAGGGCGATGGAGGACATGGGCGTCATCGCGCAGCCCACCCACAGGGCTTGCTTCCAGCTGGCGCCGCTGCCCACATTGCCCAATGCCACGCCCAGCGCCTTGGCCAACAGGCGCACGGCAATCAGGGCCAGCACCACACCGGCCACGGGCGCGCTCCAGTCGGCCTGGGCCGCCACGGTGGAAACCAGCACGAACATCAGCATGGTGAGCAGCGACGATGCATTGCCCAGCTGCCGTGGCCAGGCCCAGGGGCGCGGGTTGAGCTGCTTGAGCAGCATGCCCCCCAGCAGCGCGGCCAGTGGTGCCGAGCCCCCCATGTGAGCGGCCACTGCCGTGCCTGCAGCCACCAGGGCCAGGAACAGCATGGAGGTGTTTTCGCTGGTGGGACTCATGAAGCGCAGCGCCATGCGCAGCACCAGGGCCAGCACGGCGGCCACCACAATCGATACGCCCAGCACCACCACCACAGGCGAGATGGTTTCGAGCAGCGTGAGGCTCTGCCGGTTGATGAGTTCGGCCTTGGCGCTGCCCAGCGTCAGGGCATACAGCGTGGACAGCGTGGTGAGCACGATGGCGCGTTCCGTCACTGGCCCGGCCGCGCGGGTGTCGGCCACCACGCGGGTGAGCACGGCGGGCGATGCAGCCAGCGCCACCAGCGCCAGCGGGCCAGCCGCCTGGGGCGGCAGCTGCAGCCACACCAGCACCCAGTACACGGCAAAGTAGGTCAGCACCGACTCGGCAATGCTCTGCACCAGCACCATGGGGTTGTGGCGGAACCAGCGCAGCGGAATGCGACCGCCGCATTCAAACAGCACGATGGCCACGCCCAGCTCCAGCAGGAACAGGCCAATGCCCTGCAGCGGCCAGACCGCGCCGCTGAAGCCCGCCAGGCCCGCTGCCGTGCCGACGAGCGAATAACCCACCACCTTGGGCAGGCCTGTGTGGCGCTGGGTGAGATAACCCGCCATGGCCGCCACCGCCAGCAGCAGTGACCATTGCACCGTGGGCAGCCCGGCCGACGGGCGCAGCCACTGCGCCCAAAAGCTCAGGATTTCATTCATGTCATCAGACCTCTGCGTCAGACGGGCGGAGCCCGTCGCTGTGGAGACTCCAGCACAAGTGCCGTCCGCAGGCGGGACGGTGTGGGCCGGAGCGTTGGTGCCCCGAATTTACAGGCGGAAACACTCCGCCCTTGTAGGACAGAGGCGGCGGTTGGCGCGTCAACCCTGTGCCGGTGTGGGCACCGGGCGCTGTCGCTCGGGTACAAAAAAACTCAGGGGCGCGGTGCGCAGGCGGGCGCGGATGGCGGCATAGATGCGTGCGCGGTCCACACCGCTCACGTTCTGCGCGCGCAGTGCCAGGCTGAAGGCCAGGTAGAAGCTCACCGACACGTTCAACGCACCCAGGAAAGGCAGCGAGGCCATGGCCCACCAGAACGCTGGCATCTGCAGCACCTGCAGCCCCAGTGTGGCGCTGGCGGCCGCCATCTGCCCGGTGGACAGGGTGACGTGACGCACATCCAGCCCCAGCCCGAAGAACGCAGCAAACGCGGGTACCAGGCCGAGCATGAAGCCCAGCGAGATGTTGGCCGCAAAGCCCGACAGGTTCTCGCGCAGGAAGCGCGCCCAGCGCGCAGCGCGCTCGGCGCCCAGCAGCCCGGTGATGCGGGGGTTGTAGTGCAGGGCCGAGTCCATGCGGTGCAGCACAAACCAGTTCTCCGTCCAGCCCGCGATGATGCTGGACGCGAACAGCAGTACCCCGGTGAACGCGGCAAAGAACAGCGACGGCCCCAGCAGGTGCAGGGACTCGAACACATGCTCGGCCTGCTTCTCGCTGATGGCCGGGTGGCCGGTGGCCAGTGCAATCAACGCGGCCAGCCCCAGCACTGCCGGGAACACCACCAGTACGTTGCCCAGCACCGCGGCGACCTGCGAGCGCACCAGGTGCGTGATCTCGTCCACGAACGACTCGATGGCGTCGCCGGTGCCCAGCTCCTTGAGCTTGGCCGCCATGGCGGGCGCGGTCATGGCCGGTTGTTTGGTGGCCACCGTGAAGTGCAGCAACTGGATCAGCACAAAGCTCACGGCATAGTTGATGCCCGCCATGAAGCCGCCCCAAAAGGCCGAGAGCGCCAGCGCATACAGGCCAAACTTGATCAGGGTGGTGAAGGCCATCAGCGCCCCGCCCCCCGCCGCCTTGCGCAGCATGGAACGGTATTCGGCGCTGGTGCGGGTGATGTAGTGCTCGCCCGTTTCGGCGCTGCGCTCGGCCACCTTGGCTGCCAGCAACGAGGAGTTGGAGGCCAGCAGCGCGCGCAGGCTGCGCCGCTCCTGCCCCACCATCACCAGCTGTGCCATGAGCTGCGCCGCAGTGACAGCGGGCTGCGCGGACAGCAGGCAGTCGAGCAGCACGCGCACGCGCAAGATGCGCTCGCGAAGCTGGCGCAGGCGAAAGACCAGGCCCACCGAGATGCCGTTGTCCTCGAAGTGCGTGTACACCGTGGCGGCTGCGGCACGGCACGACTCCAGCCGCTCGCGCAGGCGCTGGGCGGTTTCGTTGAGCCAGTCGGGGGTGCGCAGGGCGTGCAGCACTTCCACGCGCAGGCTTTCCACATCGCGGATGAGCGCATGGAAGGGCTGTGCGTCGCGCGCGGATTCGCTCATGCGCAGCCGCAGTTCGGGTGCAAAACCGGTCGAGAGAATCTGCCCCGCACAATAGGTGATGGCATCGAGCAGCGCCCGGTGCCAGCGCGTGGCGCCGCCAGCGCGCTCGTCGGCGTTGTCCTGGGCCAGCAGCATCACCAGGCGATTCAGGGTGGCTTCATCCAGTGCGGCCAACCATTGCGCGTCGAACGCGCTGGGCAAGGCCAGCATGAACAGTTCGGACGCATCGATGGTCTCGGGGCTGCCGGGCAACAGCTTGGTGCGCAGGCGCTCGGCGATCTCGCTCACCAGGGCGGTGCGGGGCGCAAAGCCAAAGTCTGCGAGCAATGTGGTGATGTCCACCTGGTCTACCAGCGTCGCCCACCAGGCACGCAGCCGCACCTGAATATCAGGGCGCGCTGCAACCGCCTCCACGAACAGCTGCACCCGCCCCACAGCGGCAGGGACGGAATCCCGCTTGCCGCGCACCCAGTTCAGCAGGTAGATCAGCCACAGATGGCGATGGGCTAGATCGGCGGTGGGGTCCAGTGCGGCCAGCAGGTCGGCGAGGTCTTTGGGCTCGGCGGAATTTTTCATGGTCGGACTGCTCTCAGCAGCAAAGCAGCTCCTCCAATGGGAAGCGGCCCCACGGAAGGATGAGCGTGGGGGCTGTGGGAATGGTTCTTCAATGCAGCACCCGGCCACTCAGGGGTTCGCCCGATGGGCCGTGGCTAATCGCCTCCAGCACAAACAGGGGCACGGGCGTGTCAAACGGCTCGCCGTCCTCGGCAACGCAATGGAAGGTGCCGTGCATGGTGCCGCTGGATGTACGCAGGCGGCAGCCGCTGGTGTACTGGAACGACTCCCCGGGCTTGAGCAGGGGCTGCTGTCCCACCACGCCCAGGCCCTTAACCTCTTCGGTGTGGCCGCGCGCGTCACTGATGATCCAGTGCCGCGAGATCAGCTGGCCGGGTGCGTCCCCCGCGTTGGTGATGGTGATGGTGTATGCGAAGCTGAACACCCCCGTGTCCGGCGCGGACTGCTCGGGCAGGTATTCGGGCAGCACTTCCACGTCAAACTGGTACTTTGGCATGGGCCGCATGGTAACCGTGCGGCCCTGCATGTGGGTCACTGCCGGGCGCCAAAAACCCCAGGGGTTCTGCGCTTTGCGACAATCGGGGGATGAGCCGCACATTCCGAATCGCACCCTCCATCCTCTCTGCCGACTTTGCCCGCCTGGGCGAAGAAGTGCGCAACGTCATTGCCGCTGGCGCCGACTGGATCCATTTCGACGTGATGGACAACCATTACGTGCCCAACCTGACGTTTGGCCCCATGGTCTGCCAAGCCCTGAAGCCCCACGCCAAAACGCCTGCGGGTGCGGCCGTGCCGATTGATGTGCACCTGATGATCCAGCCGGTGGACGCTCTGGCCGCTGCGTTTGCCGACGCGGGGGCGGACTACATCAGCTTTCACCCCGATGCCTCGGGCCACGTGCATCGCAGCATCCAGGCCATCCGCTCCAAGGGCGTCAAGCCCGGCCTGGTGTTCAACCCGGCTGAGCCTCTGGATGTGCTGGACTGGGTGATCGACGACATCGACCTCATCCTGATCATGAGCGTGAACCCCGGCTTTGGCGGCCAGAGCTTCATTGACTCAGCCCTGCGCAAGATCGAAGCCGTGCGCAAGCGCATAGACGCCTCGGGCAAAGACATCCGCCTGGAAGTGGACGGCGGCATCAAGACCGACAACATCCGCCGCGTGGCCGATGCCGGCGCCGATACGTTTGTGGCGGGCAGCGCCATCTTCGGCAAGCCCGACTACCAGGGCGTGATCAACGCCATGCGCGCGCAACTGGGCTGATCACGAGCCCAGGGAGTCTGCTTAGAGCGGCTAACAAAACTCAGCGAAGCGGTTCTGGCAAGGCGCTGTGTCGCAGGCAGTACGAGCAGTACGACAAGACACAGCAACGACGCCAGAAGAGTTTTGTTAGCCGCTCTTACTGCGGCAACACGGTGGTGGTGACGGACTCGCGCAGCACACCGCCTTCAGATACTGATCCGCTGGCGGGGCCCTGTACACGGCGCACGCACTCGGCCTGCTCGTCGGCATTCTGAAAGGCGGAGCAACGCTGCGTGGCGTTGTCAGCTGCCTGTGGCCCCGGGTTGCTGAGCTGGCCCTTGCGTGCTGCGTCCTGGGCAGCTCCCGCCTCGCGCAGGCAGGTGGCGAGCGAATCCTGGGTATTGTTGGTCATGCATTTCTGACGTTCCTGCTCGTAGCGTGCGTGGGCATCCGTGGCGGGTGATGGCTGTGCCATGGCCAGGGTACTGGCGGCGAACAAAGCGCTGGCCAGTGCCAAAGACATTGGTGCGGAGGGAAAAAAGCCGGGACGTTTCATGGGAGGGCTCCTTGTTGTCGTCATTGCCCGAAGGCGTGACCGCAGCGTAGCGCTCCATCCCTGCAATGCCGTGTCGGACGGCGCGCAGCCTCCCTGTCCGCCTGGGGTGTGTTTTTCGGCGCCCCGCGTCAGCCCAGCCGCTGGAAGGTGAGCACGAATGCCACACCCCCCTCGGTGTTGCGGGCGTTGATGGTGCCGCCCATCTTGGCCATGTAGGTCTTGGCTACGAACAGGCCCTGGCCCCGGTGTTCGCCCTCGCCCAGCGGGGTGGGGCTGCCGGGGTCGGACACACCCAGTTCAAAAATCCGCTCCAGCAGGTCTTCGGCAATCGTCGATCCCTGGTTGTGCAGCGTGGCACTGGCGGTGGATTCTGACGCGCTGAGCGTCAACGTGATCGGGCTGCCTGCGGGCCGGTAGCGGTCGGCGTTGCGCAGGATGTGGGTCACCACGTCTTCGAGTGCAAACTCGTCGGCGCGCACGATGACCGGGCCAGGTTGGCTGGTGCTCGGCGCGTACACCACATCCAGAATGCCTGCAAAGTGTGCGTTGTCGGCCACGTTGCGCAAGAAGGCATCCAGGTCCAGCCGCCCCTCGGGCACGTCGGCGGCCTGCAGCGCCTCGGCGGGCGATGCCGTGCCATAGAGCACATGGATGGCCTGCTGCATGCGCTGCACATAGCGGTGGCCGGGGTCTTGCGGGCCGTTCAGCGCCATCAGCGACTGCAGGGGCGACATGATTTCGTGCCCTACGGCGTGCCACATGTCGCGCTCTTGCTGGGCGCGCAGTTGCTCACGCTGCAGGTCGTCCTTCACGCGCTGCAGCAGGTCGGCCAGGCCCCCGGCCAGAATGCCCAGCTCGTCCGATCCGCGCAGGTCGGACACGTCCAGATCACCCAGCCTGGGGCCCGTGTGGCCAGGCTGCACGTTGTACGACACCGCTGCGGCGCGGCGGGTGAGGGCTGTCACGCGGCGGATCAGGCCCACCTCCACCACCAGCCAGGCCAGCGCAATGGCGCCCAGCATGGCGCCCAGGTACCACGACAGGCGCGTGGCCACGGCGGCCAGGCCTTGCTCCACCCCGCGCAGATGGCCGGTGAAGTTCACCACGTAGTTGCCGGTCGGCGTGTCCAGAATGTCCAGGCCTGTGGGGGCCTCTGGTGGCGTAGCTGCCGGGCCCACGCCTGCTGCCTCCAGCGGCAGCCAGCGGATCAGCCGCAACAGCCAGGGCGCTGAGGGCTCGGCCTGCACCTCGACGCCCTTGAGGGTGAGGGCACTGGCCTCGTCGCTGCCCATTTTGCGGATCTGCACCCGTTCGCCCGGCAGCAGGCTGCGCGAGAGGTCGCCCAGCGATGCGGCCAATTGCGCACCGGGCGCGTTGCTGTCAAACAGCGGCCTGGCGTCTTCGCCCGGCGCCAGCATCTCGACCCGCACACGCATTTGCCCCAGGTCTTCGGGCGGCCAGACCAGGGGCTCGTCCTTGCGAAACAGCGCTTCGCGGAACAGCTCGACGGGCAGGCGGATCGAGTAGTGGGTGCGGCGCAGGCAGTCCGTCGCTGAAGCCTCGCCAGTGAGGGCGCCAGCAGAGGTGCCAGTGGAGGCTTGGTTGGTGGGCTTAGGCGGCAGATCGCGGCACTGGCCGTTTTGCCACAGCCAGCCGCGAAAGTCGCGCACGGGCCGTGCACGCGCGTCGAGCTGCGGCGCGCCGTTGTCCACAAATCCCGTCAGGCGCCCGCGCACGGCAGCGCTTCCCTGCGCGGGCATGGCCTCGTACGGCGCAATCCAGCGGTAGGTGGCGCCGCGCATGTCCAGGCTGATGCGCGCACGGTGCGCCTCGGCGGGCACCAGTGCGCCGCGCTCGCGGGGCGTCAGCTCGCCCGCATAAAAGCTGCCCACCAGGTAAATGAAGCCGCCCGCGTACGGGTTGTTGCCAATCGCCGCGCACACCGAGGCCCCGTCGGGATACTGCACCGCGCAGCCCGCCATCTCCACCGCCTGCTGCGATTTTTGCGGGTCGTCAAAGTCGATGGCTGCGTAGGGCAGCAGCAGCGGTGCCAGCGGCGTCACGCCCTGGCCCAGGTGGCTGGCGTTGAGCAGCGCCAACTGACCCGAGGGGTGGCGCAGCCGCGCCATGACCTCGGCCTGGCTGCGCACAAAGCCGTGCTGGTAGGCCTGCCAGGCGCGTTCCTTTTCGTCTTTGAGCACCACCACGCTCAGCGCCACCGTGGCCAGGGCCAGCAGCACAAACACGCCGCGCACCAAGATGCGCAGGCGGAATGCTGGCAGGCCTAGGCGGGGCATTTCCAGGCGCGATATTTCAAGTGCGGGGTGCAGTAGGCGTTTCACTCCATTCCTCTCTCGTGAAAGTACCGTGCAGGGCGGCCAAAACTGGCGCCGCCCAGGCCAGGGCTGCCGCGCAAGGGCCGCCCCGCCGCGCTGGCTGCGTCCCCCTGCCCGCATTGCGCAGCAATGCGAGAGCGGGGGGAAGGCCCGCAGGGCCTCAGGGGGGTGTTCACCTTCCCGTCCAGCGGAAACCGCGCATGGGCACGTTTTCAATGCCTTCAAAACTGGGGTCCACTTCACGCAGCGCCTCGCGAATGGTGCTCACATGCTTGCGCACGTTGTCGCGGTTGCGGCCGCTTTTCACCACCTCGAACAGTTCGTCGTACGACACCACTTCGCCACTGCGCTGGTGCAGCGTGGCTAGGATGCGCTGGGCTGTGAGCGGCAGGTTGATGCGCTCGCCGCGCCAGGTGGGGGTGCGTTGCCACAGCGGGTCCAGCACCAGCGCATCGCCCACCGATGAAGCGGCTGTGCTGGCCGGGGCCTGCACCTGCGTGGTGCGCAGGATGTCGAGAAAAGTCTCGATGAAATCGGCCTCTTCAAACGTGGTTTTCTGCAGGTAGTCCCACGCATCGAGCGCCTTCATGATGCTGCGGTAAATGGCCGCTGGCATGGCCGACACCACCAGCACCGGCGTGCCCTGGCGCAGCTTGTTGATGGCGTTGATGAGGGCCACGCCCGCATGGCGCTCGCGGCCCAGTTCGATGTCCAGCACCACGGCGTCGTAGTGCTCACGGGCCAGCGCGGCCTCGGCCTCGTCGCGGGTGAACCACTGGTCGATGACGATGCCGCTCTTGGCGCTGCGTATCCACCCGGCCAACTGGTTGCTGGTGGGCAGGTCGTCTTCGATCACGGCAATGCGGGTCATAGGCAGGCGGGCAGTAAGGGGTGGGCGGATTATCCCGGCGGCCCGCGCCGGGCGGTGTGAGTTTTTCTTCCGGGGCCGGAAGGTTCGTGCGGACTGCGTGAGCGCATTGGGGGCTGCGCTGCATTGTTGCTTCCGGGATGGATTCGAACAATCGGTCCTCAATGAGCCAGCCACTTTGGCGGCTCAGAACCGACAACAACACCGAACCAACCGAGAGAGAAACACCATGAAAGCCACCTGGAACCGCATCGTGCAGACCCTGAAGGGCCGTCGCTCCACTCCCTTGCCCGAAGCGGGCACGGAACCGGTGCTGGGCGCTGATCTGCAAGACATCACCCCCACGGCAGACCCCGTGTCGGCAGCCCCGTTGAACTGGTCCTACCTGCTGCCCACCGCCCGCACCGTGCGCTGGCTGGCCGTTTGCACCGTGGTGGCCGCAGCGGGCTTGATGGTGTATCGCAATCCCCCGGTACAACACCTGGCGCAAGGTGACCTGGGTGTGCGCCTGAACCAGTTCACCGGCGCGGTGAGCCTGTGGCGCGATGGTAGCGTGTGGGTGGTGCCCGGCCTGCACACGGTGCGCGTGTTCTCTCTGCGCGATCAGAGCTACCGCCCCGAAGCCATGCGCCAGGCCACGGGCAGCGCGCCGCTGCAGTCGGTCGAAGGCCTGTCGCTGGGGCTGGACCTGAGCGTGCGCTATGCGCTGGACCCCAACTCGCCCGCTGTGAAGGCGGGCAACCTTCCCGACAACGTGGGCGCTGACATCGTCGAGCCTGCCGTGCAGGGCCTGGTCTACAAGGTGTTTGCCCGCTACACGGTGCGGGAAATCTTTTCGTCCAAACGGGCCGAGATCGCGCAGATTATCGAAACCGAACTGCGTACCCGCCTGGCGACCGATGGCGTCACGCTGCGCAGCCTGCAGATCGGCAAGGTGGATTTGCCCGCCGAGTACCGCCGGGGCATGGATAGCCTGCTGGCCGAAGAGTTGGCCTCCGAAAAAATGCGCTACACACTGGAACTGAAGGACAAGCGCGTGAAGGAAACCGAGCTGGACGCCAACGCAGACAAGGTGCGCCGCGAAGTGGCCGCCGAAGCCGCCGCCCGCGAGCAGGTCATTGCCGCCAAGGCCCAGGAAGAAGCCATGAAGCATGTGCTGCCCTTCAAGCAGCGCCAGATCGAGCAGCGCCAGCTGGAAGCCGAAGCCGAGCGTGTGGCCCGTGTGAAGGCCGCCGAAGGCGCCGCCCAGGCCCGCCGCATCGAAGCCAATGGCGAGGCCGACGCCCGCCAGAAGCTGGCCGAGGCCGAGGCCTACCGCATGGACCGCGTGGGCAAGGTCAATGCCGAGCAAATGGCCCGCGAAGGCGCGCTGGTGACCAAGCACCCGCTGCTCATCCAGAAGACGCTGGCCGACAAGCTCTCGGACAAGATCCAGGTCATCATCGCGCCCCCGCCCACCAATGGTGACTTCATCGGTGCCGCGCTACTGGGCGGCCAACGCAATGCTCAGGCCAGTGCAGCCCAGGCTGCGGCAGTGGCCGACGACGCCACCACCACCCAAGCTGTGGAGCAATGAACATGAACGCCACCCTCGCTACCTTGCTGGCCGCCGTCGCCAGCGCCGCAGTGACCGTGGCGGCCGAGGCCGCCCCACAGCCATCTTCCAGCGCCCAGGGCAGCGCCATCGTGGTGCAAGACCAGGCCAGCCTGCGCGCAGCCCCCCGTGACGGTGCCCAGCAGCAGGCCAGCCTGTGGCAGGGCGAAGTGCTGGAAGTGCGCGGCGAGCGCCTCGACTACCTGCAGGTGTGGGACCACAAGCGCGAGCGGGGTGGCTTCATCCGCGCCAGCGACGTGCGCCGCGTGGCACTGACCGAGGCCGAAGGCCCTGCGCTGCTGGCCGTCATGCGCTTTGTGCAAGATACGCCCGGCGCCGAGGCGCTGGGCATTGGTCTGACGGCCGCCTACCTGCAAGCCGCGCCTGCAAAGGCTTTGGCTGGCGTGGAGGGCGCGCAGGCCTTCGATGCGCTGGGCACCTTTGCCGACCGGCTGGCCCGCCGCGCCTCGGTGGCCGTGCCGGGCAAGGCGTCAGGCGCCACGCTGTCCGCGCACCTGGATGTGGCCAACGGCTACGGCGTGCGCTTTGCCACCTACGAGGTCGAAGGTCGTATGCAGGTCTGCTACGAGGGCGAGGCCTTTCGCCGCCTGCTGGCCATGCCCGTGGCCGATGCCGAGCAGCGCGCCCGCGCCGCCCTGGCGCTGACCCGCCCCGAGTGCATCAACCCCGACCTGCCCGCGCACGAGCGTGCGAAGGTCACCACCTGGCAGGCCGACGTGCTGGAGCGCGTGGAGGTGGCCAACCTGCCCGGCTATCTGCGCAACCGCGTGCAAATGCGCCGCGCCAGCGTGTGGGGCGCCGCCGCCTTTCAGCAGGCGCGCAAGAATGCGAGTGACCCAGCGGTGGCCGCTGCCGCTGCCCGTGCATTGACGGAACTCAGCGGCGTGAGCAAGGCCGAACTGCCCGACGAAGACCTGGCCGCTTACAACGACGCCGCCATGCGCGTGAGTGCTGTGCGCTGGGCCTTGGTGCCCGCCGCCGCGCCCGCGGTTGCTGCCGGCACTCGTCCCACACTGCTGACCGAGCCTGGCGCCCCCGGCGAAACCTGCGTGCTGCTGGTGGACGCGCAACATAGCGCCAAGGCCCCGCTGCTGCGCCGCTGCACCTACGGCGTGGTATGGGCCGCATCGGCCAGCACCAACCGCGAAGGCACGGCCGTGGCCCTGGCGGTGCAGCCGATGGAAGGCTGGCGCGAGCTGTGGGTGCTGCGCAAAACCGAAGGCGGCTGGCTGGCCGATGTGCTGCCACCCGCCGCCGCCACTCCCGAGACCGGCGTGGCCGAATGGGCGGGCTGGGTACCCGGCGGCCAGCAAATGCTGGTGGCCCGCGAAGCCCGGGGCCAGGGCCGCTACCGCAAGAGCTTTGAAGTGGTGCGGCTGGAGGGCCTGACCACGGAGCGCGTGACCGGCGATGTTGCCGCGCTGCCCCTGTTCCAGCGCTGGCAAGACCCGGCATGGAAGCGCGAAACGCTGAGCTTGCGTTGAACGAAGCAAGCTAGGTCGGGGGAGGATTTGGCGGGGTCCGTAAACTTGGCCCCGTCTTTTTCACTGAATGCCTGCTTCATGCCCGCTGCCGTTACGCCTTCGCTGTCCATCTTGCTCACCCGTGTGGACGCCGCCATCATCGACCTGGACGGAACCATGGTGGACACCATGGGTGATTTCAACGAGGCCCTGAACCGCATGCTGCGTGAGCTGGAGCTGCCGTCGATTGCAGCCCAGACGATCGAGCACATGGTGGGCAAGGGGTCGGAGCATCTGTTGCGCTCAGTGCTGAATCACGTCCTGGCGCAGGTCAATCAAGCCTCTATTGCTACGGAAATTGAAGCGCTCTATCCGTCGGCATGGGCCAGCTACCAGCGCCACTACCTCGCCATCAATGGCCAGTACGCGGGGGTGTATGACGGTGTGAAGGCGGGGCTGCAGGTTTTGCAAGACCGGGGCCTGCGGCTGGCGTGCCTGACCAACAAGCCTCGGGACTTTGCGCTGCCCCTGCTGCAGTCCAAGGGCCTTGACGGGTATTTCGAGAAGGTCTTCGGTGGCGACTCGTTCGAGCGCAAAAAGCCTGACCCGTTGCCATTGCTCAAGACCTGCGAAGCCTTGGGTACCGATCCCGCGCGCACGCTCGTGGTGGGCGACTCCAGCAACGATGCGCAGGCCGCGCGGGCGGCCGGGTGCCCGGTGGTGCTGGTCACCTACGGCTACAACCACGGCCAGCCCGTGCGGGCCGTGGATGCCGATGGTTTTGTGGATTCGCTGGCTCAACTGACCTGAGCCTGCCGGTTCGGTCAGCGGGGCGCTGGCGTTCAGGCGGTGAGCTGGCGCGGCGCCACGTTGCGGTAGTCCAGACGCGACGCTGCGGGGGCGCTGCTGCGCACTAGGGCGGGCGCGGAGCTGTTGTGGCGCGTGGCGTTGTCCGAAAGGCGGAACACCGCCACGGCATCCACCAGCTGGCCGGCCTGGGTTTTGAGGCTGTCGGCGGCTGCGGCACTTTGTTCCACCAGGGCGGCGTTTTGCTGCGTGGCCTGGTCCATCTGCGTGATGGCTTCGCCGACTTGTGAGACGCCCTGGCTCTGTTCGCTGCTGGCTGCGCTGATCTCACCCATGATGTCGGTCACGCGGCGGATGGCGCTGACCACCTCGGTCATGGTGGCGCCAGCCTTGTCCACCAGGGCCGTGCCACGCTCCACGCGTTCCACGCTGGTGCCAATCAGGCCCTTGATCTCCTTGGCGGCTTCGGCGCTGCGTTGCGCCAGGCTGCGTACTTCGCCCGCCACCACCGCAAAGCCGCGGCCCTGTTCGCCTGCGCGCGCAGCCTCCACGGCGGCGTTCAGCGCCAGGATGTTGGTCTGGAAGGCGATGCCGTCGATCACGCTGATGATGTCGGCGATCTTGCGGCTGCTGTCGTTGATGCCCTTCATGGTGTCCACCACCTCGGCCACCACGTCGCCGCCCTGCTGGGCGACGGTGGATGCGCTCATGGCCAGCTGGTTGGCGGTGCGGGCGTTGTCGGCGTTCTGGCGCACGGTGGAGCCCAGCTCTTCCATGGAGGCGGCGGTTTCTTCCAGGGCGCTGGCCTGCTGTTCGGTGCGGGCACTCAGGTCATTGTTGCCCGATGCAATCTCGGCACTGGCCGTGGCCACGCCCTCAGCGCTGTAGCGCACGTTCCCCACGATGGTAGCCAGGCGTGATTGCATGGTCGACAACGCCTGCAGCAGCTGGCCGGTTTCATCGTTGCCCTTGGCGGTGATGGGGTGGGTCAGGTCGCCATCGGCAATGCTTTCGGCGGCTTGCTGGCCTTGCTGCAAGGGGCGGACGATGGAGCGCGTGACGGTCAGGCCCATCAGCGCGCCCAGCGCAACAGCCACCAGCGTGCCCACACCCAGCAGCACCTGGCTGGCTTTGGCCATGGTGGAGGTGTCGGCCTGGCTTTCGGCCAGCTGGGCGGCCATCGTCTTGCGCAGGTCGTCGAGGGACTGGAGGTATTTGTCGGCCAGCGGGCGCAGGTCCTTGTCCACCAGGGCGGGCACGTTGGGCTCGCCGCCGCGGTGCAGTTCCCGGATTTCGTTGAGCTTGTCGTTGTAGGCCTGACGGGCCGTGGCAATCGCAGCCAAAAGGCCCTTGGCCTTGTCGCCTTGCACCAGCGCCTCAATGCGCTTGACCTTGGCTTCCATGCCCTTGGCCGTCGCCTGCGTGTCGGCGGTGAGCTTGTCCATGTAGTCGCGGTCAATGGCCTTGAGGAACGCTTCGGTACGCACCCAGTTCAGGCGGATGTCCGACGCCCAGTCTTCCACCAGGGTCTGCTGCTCGATCTCCTGCGTGGCGACGCGCTCACTGGCACTTTGCAGGCTGGCGATGCGCCACATTCCGGTGGCCGCGATGAGGGCTGTGATGAGCAAGATGGCGCCGAAGGATGCGCTCAGGCGCAAGCCGACGGAAAGGTTGCTGAGTTTCATGGTGGTGTCTGGCGCGAAGGAGGGCAGGGATCACAAGGGGCGTTACAGACGGCTCGTTGCGGGGCGCGGGTAGCGCATAAAACTCGGTTCAGGCCGTGGCCTCGGACGCTGCGGGTGTGCGCAGCGGGAGGCCGGTTGTCGCGTCGTCGGAAGTCTCAAGAAGATGGGAAATGGCTGTGGCGAAATAAGTAAGAGGCAGGCTACTCCCGGGTAGAGGGTGCGTCTGTCGGACGCGCGACAACTGGGGCCGGGAGAGCGTGGGTGTTTGCCCTAAGGCAACCAGGGCTCTTTAGGACGGGGACTGGGCGGTCTTGCCCAGCAAGGCGTCCTTGAGCTTCCAGTCCGCTGGTGCATTGCCCAGCCAGATACCCAGCAACGCGTTGAAGAACTCGGGCTCCTTGAAAGGCTCACCCTGCGGCTTGCCCTTGACGGTGATGATGGTGCCGGTCCCGGGAATCCAGTCGATCTGGAACTGGTCGCCCGCCACCAGCTTCTTGTGGTCCGAGAAGATCTGGCTCATGCGCAGCACGCCCGGGATGAGCTTGGAGAACGCAGCGCGGTCCATGTTGTCCTCCATGCCCCGCGAGAACAGCTTGCCCAGCTCGGTGGAGTCGATGTCGCGCAGCATGGTGATGCTCATGCGCTTGGGGCCTTTCTGGGCCATGACGTCGGCAGGTGTGCCGGCTTTCTTTTCAAGATACAGCCCTGCCGTGTACACCTTGAAAACCGCCTTGTAGCGCACCCCGGCGCCATTGAGCTGCAGGGTGCTGCCGCTCACGCTGGCGGTTTCTTCGTATTTCACGTCGGCCACGGTCATGGGCTGGGCAACGGCGCTGGCTGCCAGCAGGCATGCACCGGCCATCACAGCCCATCGCGTCAGGAATTTCATGCGCAGCTCCTAAAAAAAGAACGGTCGTTCGTTTCAAATTGTTGCAGCGCTCCCTTCGGGCCGCAACAGGGTTTTCGAGCGGTTGTGCGATCTCGCGGTGAGTCGGTCAAATCGGCCCGCCAAAAAAGCTTTGCTACACTTTGGCCCATGTTCATTCACCACGTGTTCATCACAGGTTGCAGCGACCGGGGAGCCTGGCCCTGGCGTCAGCCTGTCGCTTTGAACGCCTGATGGCACCTGGGCAATCGCCCCAGCGTGCACCCGTGGCCCCACCCCGATGCGGTGAGGCCGATTGAATGGACCGCAGCGCCCCTTTTTCATTGCACAGGGACACGCGCTGCGACAGCTGGGAGCCCTCCCTGTGATCACAGAACTTGAATTCAAAAGCCTGGCCAGCGAAGGCTACAACCGCATTCCGCTCATGGCCGAGGCCTTTGCGGACCTGGAAACCCCGCTCTCGCTCTATTTGAAGCTGGCGCACACCAAGGACGGCGGCAAGCACAGCTTTCTGCTCGAATCGGTGGTGGGCGGTGAGCGCTTCGGGCGTTACAGCTTCATCGGCCTGCCTGCACGCACCTTGCTGCGGGCCAGCGGCTTCGGGGCCGCAGCGCGCACCGAAGTCGTCACCGATGGCCAAGTGGTCGAGACCGCGCAAGGCAACCCGCTCGATTTCATCGAGGCTTACCAAAAACGTTTCAAGGTGGCCCTGCGCCCCGGCCTGCCGCGCTTTTGCGGCGGTTTGGCGGGTTACTTTGGCTACGACGCGGTGCGCTATATCGAGAAAAAGCTCGAAACCACTTGCCCGCCCGACACTCTGGGATGCCCCGACATCCTGCTGCTGCAGTGCGAGGAGCTGGCTGTCATCGACAACCTCTCGGGCAAGCTCTATCTCATCGTCTACGCCGACCCGGCCCAGCCCGAGGCGTATGCCAAGGCCAAGAAGCGCCTGCGCGACCTGAAGGAGCAGCTCAAATATTCGGTAAGCGCGCCTGTTGTGAAGCCCACCGAAAGCCACCCCGCCCAGCGCGACTTTGCCAAGGCCGATTACCTGGCCGCTATCGATCGCGCCAAGGAGCTGATTGCCGCCGGTGACTTCATGCAGGTGCAGGTCGGCCAGCGCATCCACAAGCGCTACACCGAATCGCCCCTGTCGCTGTACCGCGCCCTGCGTTCGCTGAACCCGTCGCCGTACATGTACTTCTACGACTTTGGCGACTTCCATGTGGTGGGCGCCAGCCCAGAGATCCTGGTGCGGCAGGAAAAGACCGACGAAGGCACCAAGGTCACCATCCGCCCCCTGGCCGGCACCCGCCCGCGCGGCGCCACGCCCGAGAAGGACAAGGCCACCGAGGTCGAACTCATCAACGACCCCAAGGAACGTGCCGAGCACGTGATGCTGATCGACCTGGCGCGCAACGACATCGGCCGCATCGCCAAGACCGGCACCGTGAAGGTGACCGAGGCCTTTGCGGTGGAGCGCTACAGCCACGTGATGCACATCGTGAGCAACGTGGAAGGCATCCTGCACGACGGCATGACCAGCATGGATGTGCTCAAGGCCACCTTCCCCGCCGGCACGCTCACCGGTGCGCCCAAGGTACACGCCATGGAACTCATCGACCAGCTCGAACCCACCAAGCGCGGCCTGTACGGCGGCGCCTGCGGCTACCTGAGCTACGCGGGCGACATGGATGTGGCCATTGCCATCCGCACCGGCATCATCAAGAACGGCACGCTCTACGTGCAGGCCGCTGCGGGCGTGGTGGCCGATTCGGTGCCCGAGCTGGAGTGGAAGGAAACCGAGCACAAAGCCCGCGCACTGCTGCGTGCCGCCGAGCTGGTCGAGGAGGGGCTGGAATGACGTCCTCTGAAACCAAGGCCATTGCCAAAGTGAAGGACTGCACCACCATGCAGGACGTGCGCCGCGAAGTGAACGCGCTGGACGACGTGCTGGTGCCCCTGCTGGTAGAGCGCGTGGGCTACATGACCCAGGCCGCACGCATCAAGCAAGGCGTGGAACAGGTGCGCGATGAAGCGCGCATCCAGGCGATCGTGGCCCGCGTGCGCGAACGCGCCCAGGCCGAAGGCGGCGACGCCGGCGTGATCGAAGCCATCTACCGCAGCCTCATGGAAGCCTGCATTGCCTATGAACACCGCGAGTTCGCCCGCCTGCGCGAGCCCGCCCTTGCCGGGAGCGCCGCATGACAAAACTCTTGATGGTCGATAACTACGACAGCTTCACCTACAACATCGTCCAGTACTTTGGTGAACTGGGCGCCGAGGTGGAGGTGTTTCGCAACGACGAGATCACCGTGGCCGAGATCGACGCACGCCTGAACGCAGGCCAGCTCGATCGTCTGGTGATTTCGCCCGGTCCTTGTTCCCCCGCCGAGGCCGGTATCTCGGTCGCCGCGATCCAGCACTTTGCCGGCAAGCTGCCCATCCTGGGCGTGTGCCTGGGCCACCAGGCCATTGGCGCAGCCTTTGGCGGCTCCATCATCCGCGCGCAGGAGCTGATGCACGGTAAGACCAGCGTTATCTCCACCACGCAAAAGGGCGTGTTTGCGGGCTTGCCCGAAAAGTTCACGGTCAACCGCTACCACTCCTTGGCCATCGAGCGCGCCTCGTGCCCTGAGGTGCTGGAGGTGACGGCGTGGACGGATGACGGCGAAATCATGGGCGTGCGCCACAAGACGCTGCCGATCGAAGGCGTGCAGTTCCACCCCGAAAGCATCCTCACCGAACACGGCCACGCCATGCTGAAGAACTTTCTGGAGCAGCGCGCATGAACTTCATCGACGCCCACCAGTTGGTGATGTTCATCGCCGCAGGCTGGTTGCTCAACCTCACGCCCGGGCCTGATGTGCTCTACATTGTGACCAACGCGCTCAAGTCTGGCACGCGTGCTGGCATCGTGGCGGGGCTGGGCATCACGGCCGGGTGCTTTGTGCACATCTTTGCCGCCGCCGTGGGCGTGGGCGCACTGCTGGCCGCATCGGCCACCGCGTTCACCGTGCTCAAGTGGATCGGTGCGGCGTACCTCATGTGGATGGGCGTGCGCATGCTGCTGTCCAAGCCCGGCGCCGACAACGGCAACACGGCTGCACTGGCGGCTGCGCAGGCGGCCCCTGCGCAGCACACGCCGCTGCGCAAAGTGTTCCTCGGTGGCTTCTGGACCAATGTGCTCAACCCCAAGGTGGCGATTTTCTTCCTGGCCTTTGTGCCGCAGTTCATCGCGCCGGGTGCGGACAACAAGGCGCTGGCCTTTGTGCTGCTGGGCGTGCTGTTCAACGTCAACGCCATCCCCGTCAACGTGGGCTGGGCGCTGGCTGCGTCTTGGATGGCGCGCCGCGCCGGGGTGATCCAGCGTGGCATGCACTGGCTGGACCGCGTGGCGGGTGCCATGTTCGTCGGCTTCGGGCTCAAGCTGGCCTTCACAGACCAGCCCTCTGCATAAATACCAGGAGACATTCCATGCCCATTACCCCCCAGGAAGCGCTGCAGCGCACCATCGAGCACCGCGAAATCTTCCACGACGAGATGCTGCACCTGATGCGTCTCATCATGAATGGCGAACTCTCGCCGGTCATGACGGCGTCCATCATCACCGGCCTGCGTGTGAAGAAGGAAACCATCGGCGAGATCACCGCCGCCGCGCAGGTGATGCGCGAGTTCAGCACCAAGGTGCACGTCAAGGACGCGACCCACATGGTGGACATCGTGGGAACGGGCGGCGACGGTGCCAACACTTTCAACATCTCCACCTGCTCGATGTTCGTGGCCGCCGCCGCAGGCGCCAAGGTCAGCAAACATGGCGGGCGCGGCGTGTCGAGCAAAAGCGGCAGCGCTGATGTGATGGAAGCCCTGGGCATCCACATCAACCTCAAGCCCGAGCAGATCGCCCAGTGCATTGCCGACGTCGGCATCGGCTTCATGTTCGCACCCAACCACCACCCCGCCATGAAGAACGTGGCCCCGGTGCGCAAGGAGCTGGGCGTGCGCACCATCTTCAACATCCTGGGCCCGCTCACCAACCCGGCCGGCGCACCCAACATCCTGATGGGCGTGTTCCACCCCGATCTCGTCGGTATCCAGGTGCGCGCACTGCAGCGCCTGGGCGCCGAGCATGCGCTGGTGGTGTACGGCCGCGACGGTATGGACGAAGTGAGCCTGGGCGCTGCCACACTGGTGGGTGAGCTGAAAAACGGCCAGATCACCGAGTACGAAATCCACCCCGAGGACTTTGGCCTGCCGATGGCGAGCAACCGCGCGCTGAAGGTCGAAACGCCTGAGCAATCGCGTGAGATGCTGATCGGCGTGCTCAAGGGCGAGCCCGGCGCTGCGCAGGACATTGTTTGCCTGAACGCAGGCGTGGCCCTGTACGCCGCCAACGTGGCCGAGTCCATCCAGACGGGCATTGCCAAGGCACGCGCTGCGATTGCCTCCGGCGCCGCGCTGGCCAAGCTGGAGCAGGTGGTCACCCGCACGCATGCGCTGGCCACAGCGGTCTGATACGGTGGCCTGACCCCGCCATGTGGCACGACCCCGGCACCTGGATCGCACTGGGCGTCTCCGTCCTGTTCATCGTGGCCGGGGTCGTGATGCACCGCGTGTTCACCCGCATTCTGAAACAGGGCTCCGCCGAGCCCACTGAAACCGACAAGGCAGCCAACCATGAGTAGTGACATCCTCAACAAAATCGTGGCCGTCAAGCACGAAGAAGTGGCCGCCGCCAAGAAGCGCCTGCCGTTCGACGCCATGCGCGCCGATGCGGAGAGCCGCGTGCTCACGCGCGACTTTGAAGGCGCGCTGCGGGCCAAGATCGCCAAGGGCCAGGCGGCGGTGATTGCCGAGGTCAAGAAAGCCAGCCCCAGCAAGGGCGTGCTGCGCGCTGACTTCGAGCCCGCTGACATTGCGCAAAGCTATATGGAAGGCGATGGCAAGGTCAGCGCGGCCTGCCTGTCGGTGCTGACCGACCGGCAGTTCTTTCAGGGCCAGCCCGACTACCTGAAGCAGGCCCGTGCCAGCACCTTGCTGCCCGTGCTGCGCAAGGACTTCATGGTGGATGCGTACCAGATCTACGAATCCCGCGCCATGGGCGCCGATGCCATCCTGCTGATCGCTGCCTGCCTGGATGACGCGCAGATGGCTGACTTCGAGGCCATTGCCCGCAGCCTGGACATGGCCGTGCTGGTGGAGGTTCACGACCGCCCCGAGCTGGAGCGGGCGCTCAAGCTCAAGACCCCGCTGGTCGGCATCAACAACCGCAACCTGCGCACGTTTGAAGTCACGCTGGACACCACCCTGGGCATGCTCAAGGATGTGCCTGCGGACCGTTTGCTGGTCACCGAGTCCGGCATCCTCAAGCCTGCCGATGTGAAGACCATGCGCGACGCGGGTGTGCACGCCTTTCTGGTGGGCGAGGCCTTCATGCGGGCGGATGACCCTGGCCTGGCGCTGGCCAAGCTGTTCGCTTGATAGTGATCGATCACTATGTTTTTGATAGCTGCTGGAGCATATGTAACTAGCGCTACCAGCCCATTTCGCCATGAATCCCTCTGAAATGCCCGCCACGCAACTCCAGACGGCCCAACCCGCCGACTGGCCGGTGGCCCCTGGCTGGCAGCCCTTGGTGGACGCCTTTTTTGCAGGCGCGCGTGGGCAGGCGTTGCTCGCTCACTTGCAGGCGCGGCTGCAGGCGGGAGCAGCGATCTTTCCGCCCCAGCCGTTGCGCGCGCTGGACCTGACGCCACCCGAAGACGTGCGCGTGGTCATCCTGGGGCAGGACCCGTACCACGGCCGGGGCCAGGCCGAGGGGCTGGCATTTTCGGTGGCGCCGGGCGTGCGGCTGCCGCCCTCGCTGCAGAACATCTTCAAGGAAATGCAGCGCGACCTGGGGGTGGCGTTTCCCCCGTTCCCGAACCCCGGCGGTAGCCTGGTCAAGTGGGCAAAGAATGGCGTGCTGCTGCTCAACACCTGCCTCACGGTGGAAGAGGGCCAGGCCGCCAGCCATGCGGGCAAGGGCTGGGAAGAGCTGACCGACACCGTCATCCGCCACGTGGCCGAGGGCCCGCGTCCGGTGGTGTTCATGCTCTGGGGCTCGCACGCGCAGGGAAAGCGCGCGTGGATTCCCGCAGACCGGGGGCACCTGGTGCTCACGTCCAACCACCCCTCGCCGTTGTCGGCGCTGCGCCCGCCCGTGCCCTTCATTGGCAACGGGCACTTTGGCAAGGCGCGGGATTTTCGCGCGCAGCACGGGTACTGAGCAGGGTTCGCAACACCGCGAGCGCGCCATGACCGACGCAGACGTGGAGGCGCAAATCTTCGCCTTGCTGGCGCAGCGCAAGCCGCACACGACGATCTGCCCGTCAGAGGTCGCTCGGGCGTTGGTGCCAGAGGGCGGTGACTGGCGCCACTACATGCCTCAAGTCAGGCAGGTGGCGCAGGTTTTGGCACATCAGCAACGCCTGCGCGTCACGCGCGGCGGGGTGCTGGTGGATGCCACGGCGCCCGGCGGCCCGATTCGCCTCGGCCTGCCGATGGATGACCAGCCCCGCGCCTAGCCCACGCCAAGGGCTACCACGGCTGCGGTAGCCGCTCCTTGAGCAGTTCCAGAAACGCCTGCGCCGCCACCGGCAGGCTGCGCCCGGCCAGGGTCTGGATCTCGATGTCGCGCAGGTCCATGCCAGGGTCGCTGATGGGCAGGGCAACGATGGCGCCTTCGGCCACCAGGTGGCGCACGGCGATCTCGCTGGCCACGGACAGGCCGCCGCCCAACTGTACAAAGTTGACCACCGTCTTGGCGTGGTTGCTGATGAGCACGGCTTCGAGCTGCAGGCCCTGGCGGCTGCAGACGATGTCGATCATCTGGCGCACCGTGGTTTCGGCCGGGGGCAGGGCCAGCGGGTACCCGGCCATCTGCGCCAGGGTCACGCTGCCTGCGCTGGCCAGTGGGTGGCCCGGGGGCAGCAGGGCCAGCACCGGCGCGCTCTGGCGGTAGGCCACGTCGATGTCTTTGTGCGGTGCGCGGCTGAAGCACAGGCCGATGTCGGCGGCGCCGCTGCGCACGGCGTCGGGCACCTGGGCCGTGGGCAAGGCGATCACGCTGAACTGCACCCCTGCGTACGTGCGCTGGAACTCTACGCACAGGCGCGGCACCAGCTCGTTCGCAAACGCATCCGATGTGGCCAGGCGCACCTGCCCCGCACGCAGGCCCTGCAGCGCGCCGATCTCGCCCAGCGCGCGCTCGGCGTCCAGCAACGTGCGGCGCGCGTGCACCGCCAGGATCTCGCCCGCCGCCGTCAGCACCATGCCGCGCGGGTGGCGCTCAAAGAGGGGCGTGCCCAGCTGGGCCTCCAGCCCCGCGATCTGGCGGCTCAGTGCCGAGGCGGCCACATGCAGCCGGGCCGAAGCCTCGGTGAGCGATCCACTCTGCGCCACGGCCAGAAAGTAGCGCAGGGTGGTGTCTTGCAGCAGGTGGGGACGCATGGAGGAAGGGGCGGAGAGGGAGGTGTTCAGTATGCGCCGGTTTGCCGTGGTGGCAAAGCAGCTTGCTGAAATGCTGGTGGTCAAGCAAGGCGCAGCTTCCTAAGATGGTTCCATCCTTTGTTGTGTCCGATTTCTTTGCGGGAGTGCTCTGTATGCGTCTACTTTCCTGGGGCCGTGGTGTCTGGGGCCTGGCCGGCCTGCTGGTGCTGGCGTCTGCCGCGCAGGCACAAGCCAACTGGCCGGACCGCCCTGTGCGGGTGATCGTGCCCTTCCCGGCCAGCGGCGCGACCGACCTGGTGGCGCGCGTGGTCACGCAGCGTGTGGCGGCCGACCTGGGCCAGCAACTGGTGGTGGACAACAAGCCCGGCGCGGGCGGCACCCTGGGCACGGCCGAGGCGGCCAAGGCCGCACCCGACGGCTACACGCTGCTGCTGACCACCAGCAGCACGCACGCCATCTCGCCGCACCTGATGCCCAAGCTGGCCTACGACCCGCGCAAAGACTTCACACCTGTGGCCCATGTGGCCGACGCACCCAGCGTGCTGCTGGTCACCAACTCGCTGCCGGTCAAGACCGTGGGCGAACTGATTGCCTACGCCAAGGCCCACCCCGGCAAGCTCAACTACGCCACCAGCGGTAATGGCACCATCGTGCACCTGAACACGGCCGCCTTAAGCGCCCAGGCGGGTGTGGAGATGACGCACATCCCCTACAAGGGCACGGCCCTGGCCATCCCCGACCTGATTGCCGGGCAGACGCATGTGCTGTTTGACTCGCTGCCCACCGGCATGCCGCACGCCAAGGCCGGCCGCCTGCGCGCGCTGGCCGTGACCAGCGAAAAGCGCAGCACCCTGGCGCCCGAGCTGCCCACGTTGGCTGAGTCCGGCCTGCCCGGTTATTCGTCGGTGACCTGGTTCGGTGTGTACCTGCCTGCAGGCGCATCGCCCGCGCTGGTCGAGAAGGTGCACAAGGCCTTCGCCAAGGCCGTGCAGGCGCCCGAAGTGGCCGAGAGCCTGGCCAAGCTGGGCGTGGAGCCCGCTGCGCCGCGCACGCCCGCGCAGTTCGCCAGCATGGTGCAGGCCGACAGCAACCGCTGGGCGACGGTGATTCGCCAGCACAAAATAGCCCTGGAGTGACATCCCCCTGAGCGGCTTTGCCGCTTCCCCCTTCTCTCGAATGGCGTTGCCATTCGGGAAGGGGGACGACGCCCTCGGTGCGGGGCGGCCCTTCCTCGGCGTCCCTCGCTTTGCGCCGCGCCGGTTTCATGCAGCCCGCCCTGTGCGGGGCAACAGAGTCAGAACGCCATGAACACCCCATCCCTCGACTGGTCCCTTCCTTATTCTTCACACCGCAGCGCGGTCATGGGCCGCAACGTGGTTTCCACTTCGCAGCCGCTGGCCGCGCAGGCGGGCCTGCGCATGCTGCTGGCGGGTGGCAACGCGGTGGATGCTGCCATTGCCGCCGCCATGGCGCTCACGGTGGTGGAGCCCACGGGCTGCGGTCTGGGCAGTGACGGGTTTGCCATTGTGTGGGATGGCAAGGAGCTGCACGGCCTGAACGCCTCGGGGCGCTCGCCTGCGGCGTGGACGCCTGAATACTTCGAGAAGCTGGGCGGCATCCCCGAAACCGGCTGGAACGCCGTTACCGTGCCGGGCGCCGTGTCGGCCTGGGTGGCGCTGTCCAAGCGCCTGGGCAAGCTGCCGTTTGCGCAGCTGGCGCAGCCCGCCATCGACTACGCGCGCAATGGCTTTCCGGTGTCGCCCACCATCGCCCGCCTGTGGGCGCTGGGCGCGGCCAAGCTGGGCACGCAGCCCGGGTTTGCCGAGTGCTTCATGCCGAATGGTCGGGTGCCTAAGGCAGGTGAAATCTTTCGCAGTGAAGCCCATGCGCGCACGCTGGAGCTGATTGCCGAAACCGAGGGCGAGGCCTTCTACCGGGGCGTGATTGCCGAACGCATTGCCGCCCATGCGCAAGCCAACGGCGGCGCGATGACGATGGCCGACCTGGCCGCACACCAGGCCGACTGGGTGGGCACCATCCAGCAGCGGTTTGGCGACTCGGTCATTCACGAGATTCCGCCTAACGGCCAAGGCATTGCCGCGCTGATGGCGCTGGGCATGCTCGACGCGCATGGCATTGGCAAGCACCCGCTGGACGACGTGGAAACCGTGCACGCCAGCATTGAGGCCATGAAGCTCGCGTTTGCCGACCTGCACCAGTACAACGCCGACATCGACGCCATGCCGGTGAAACCGGATGCGCTGCTGAACCCCGACTACCTGCGCAGCCGCGCCGCGCTGATCGACACCACGCGCGCTGGCGACCCCGGCTACGGCGCGCCGCGCCCCGGCGGCACGGTGTATCTGGCGGCGGCCGACGCGTCCGGCATGATGGTCTCGTTCATCCAGTCCAACTACATGGGCTTTGGCTCGGGCGTGGTGGTGCCGGGCACGGGCATCAGCCTGCAGAACCGGGGCCATGGCTTCAACCTGATCCCGGGCCACGCCAACCAGGTGGCGCCGCGCAAGCGCCCCTCGCACACCATCATCCCGGCCTTTGCCATGCATGTCGACGGCACGCCGCAGATGGCTTTCGGCGTGATGGGCGGCCCCATGCAAAGCCAGGGCCACACCCAGATGGCGCTGCGCGTGCTGCGCTACGGCCAGAACCCACAGGCAGCTGCCGATGCACCCCGCTGGCGCATCACCGGCGGCAAGGGTGTGGCGGTGGAGCCAGGCTTTGACCCCGCCGTGGTCGCCGCGCTGCGCGCGCGCGGGCACGAGGTGACGGTGGAAGAGGGCAACGGCGTGTTCGCCTTTGGCGGCGCGCAGCTGGTGCTGAAGAACGGCAACAGCTACATCGCGGGCTCCGACCCACGCAAGGACGGGCACGCGGTGGCGTTCTGATCCATGCCCAGGTGGCGGGCTTGATGCTATTGAATATATAGCTGCTCAGGCTTATTGCACTAGCGCTACCGGCTGTTTTGGTGCTTAACGTGTCTCGCGCACGGTCAGCCAGGCGCTGGCCGCGCCGCTGAGCACGATGGCCGCGATACCCGCCATCGACCACGCATCGGGCACATGGCGGTACACCAGCCAGCCCGCCAGCATGGCAAACCCGATCTGTGAATACAGGAACGGCGCAATCGTCACCGGCGTGGTGCGGGCATAGGCGTTGAGCAGCAGCATGTGGCCCACTGCGCTCGACAGGCCCATGGTGAACATGCCGGCCCACAGCCACGGGTCGCTCACCGGCTGCCAGAAGAACGGCACGCCCAGCGACACCAGCGCTGTGGCGATCCAGCTGGTATAGAGCTGCGTGGTGGCGGGGCTCTCGTGCCCGGCCATCTTGCTGCTCAGCACTTGGTAGCCCGTGCCCGCAGCCAGCATGCACAGCGGCCACAGCAGCGCCCAGGTGAAGGCATCACCGCCGGGCCGGATGATGGCCAGCGTGCCCGCGAGGCCCGTCACCACCAGTAGCCAGCGCAAAGGGCTTACAGGCTGGTGCAGCCACAGGGCTGCCACCACCGTCACACACAGCGGCACCGTCGCCACGATGGCCGTGAACTCCGCCAGCGGCAGGGCCGTGAGGCTGATGAAGCCGAACAGGCTGGTCATGGCGAACAGCGCGCCGCGCAAGGCCTGGAAGCGGGGTTGTGTGGTGCGCAGCGCCGAGCGCCCCGCGCGCTGCAGCACAAAGGCTGTGGTCAGCAGCGACTGGAACACGTAGCGCATCCACAACGCCATGACGATGGGCGCGCCCATGCTGACCAGCTTGCTTGCGGTGTCCAGCAAGGCAAAGAAAGCGCAGGCCACCACGGCCAGCGCGATGCCTGCCAGCGCCGCACGCCGGCGGGCTGCAGGGCTGGTCGACGGCGCAGGGCCGGGGGGACTCACGGCGTGCCGCGCGCACGCTCCAGCAGCATGGCGTCGCCATAACTGAAGAAGCGGTACTGATGCGCAATGGCGTGCCGGTACAGGCCCATGATGTGGGCATAACCCGCAAACGCGCTCACCAGCATCATCAGCGTGCTCTTGGGCAAGTGGAAGTTGGTGATCAGCACATCCACCACCTGGAACGCAAAGCCCGGTGTGATGAAGATGTTGGTGTCGCCAGAGGCCTGGCCCGTCTTCGCCCAGGATTCGAGTGTGCGCACGGTGGTGGTGCCCACGGCCACCACGCGGCCGCCGTGCTGGCGGCAGCGCTCCAGCGCGGCCAGCGTGGCCAGCGGGATCTCGTACCACTCGCTGTGCATCTGGTGCTCGGCCAGGTTCTCGGTCTTGCAGGGTTGGAAGGTGCCTGCGCCCACGTGCAACGTGACGCTGGCGCGTTCGATGCCGCGTGCGGCCAGGTCGGCCAGCACGCCTTCGTCAAAATGCAGCGCGGCCGTGGGCGCTGCCACGGCGCCGGGGTTGCGGGCAAACACGGTCTGGTAGCGCTGGCTGTCCTCGGCCTCGTCGGGATCGTGGTCGCTGTTCTGGTGGCGCTCGATGTAGGGCGGCAGCGGCAGGTGGCCGTGGCGGTCCATCAGCTCCCAGGGCGACTCGCCCGCCGGGCCGTGCAGCGCAAAGCGGAACAGCGGGCCGTCTTCGGTGGGCCAGCGGCCCAGCAGCTGCGCGTCAAAGCCGCCCGCCTGGCGGCCGCCGGCCATGTGCACCACGCTGCCGGGCAGGGGCTTCTTGCTGACCTTCATGTGGGCCACGACTTCGTTGCCCCTACCGCCTGAGTCTCCACCGGCTTCGGCGGGCAGCACACGTTCGATCAGCAGCTCCAGCTTGCCGCCGCTGGCCTTCTCGCCAAAGATGCGTGCCTTGACCACGCGCGTGTCGTTGAAGACCAGCAAATCGCCTTCGCGCAACAGGCCGGGCAGTTCGCGAAAGATGCGGTCCACCGGCTGCATGGCGCGGCCGTCGAGCAGGCGCGAGGCGCTGCGTTCGGGCGCGGGGTGCTGGGCAATGAGTTCGGGGGGCAGCGAAAAGTCGAAGTCGCTGAGGGTGAACACGCGGGGAGCGTGGGGCGCGCTGGCTGCGCCGGAGGAAAGATCAGTCATCGTGCTTGAGGGCCGAACGGGCCCGTGCCAAGGTAAAAATTGCGGAAGGCGCGATTGTCCCACGGGGCTGCAGCCCCTGCAGGCGGGGTGCTATGGCTGGATGTTGAATGCCACCGGTGCGGGCACGCTGCGCACCAGCCGTTGCACATCATCAGCCTGGGCCAATGTGGTGCCCGGGTGCAGCAGCGCGGCGGCGCCTGCGGCCACGCCCCAGCGCAGCGCCTCGGCAGGCGCAGCGCCCCGGTCCAGCGCCCAGACCAGCGCGGCCAGAAAGCAGTCGCCCGCGCCCGTGGTGCCGGTGGTGGCGGGCACGTTGAGTGCGGGGGCTTGCCATACCCCCTCCCGCGTGGCCAGCACCGCGCCTTGTTCGCCTATTGACAAGGCCACGGTGTCGGCCGCGCCGCTATGCACCAGCGACTGGGCGGCCGTGCACCAGTCGGCGGCGTGCTCCAGCGGCTGTTGCAACAGGTCGCGCAGCTCACGCAGGCTGGGTTTGACCAGCGCCACCCCGGCTTGCAAGGCCGCCGCCAGCGGCGGGCCCGACGTGTCAACGGCCACCCGCACGCCTTGGCCAGATACAGCGGATACAGCGCGTACCAGCTGGGCATAGAAGTCGTCGGGCGTGCCGGGCGGCAGGCTGCCGCTGGCAATGAGCCAGCGGGGTGGTGGGGCGTGGGTTGCCAGCGCATCCAGGCAGGCCTGCCACTCGCTGGCCTGCAGCGTGGGGCCGGGTAGCACAAACCGAAACTCCTGGCCCGTGGTGGTTTCGACCACTGAAAAGTTCTCGCGCGTGTCGCCCGCAATGCGCTGCAGCTGCGTGGGCACGCCCTCGTCGGCCAGCAGCTGTTGCACCTGGGTGCCCGCCGCACCGCCCGCCAGTGCCCAGGCGCACACGTCCGCGCCCAGGCGGTGCAGCACCCGCGCCACGTTGATGCCACCGCCGCCCGCAAACCGCCGCACCGGGCCGCAGCGCAGCTTGTGCGTGGGGGCCACGTGGTCGGTGGTGGTCGCCAGGTCGAGGGCGGGGTTGAGCGTCAGCGTGATCAGTGCGGGCATGGGCTACCAGACCTTGTCGGAGAGGCCGGACCACAGCTCGTCCAGGTCGGGAAAGCGCCACTTCTCGGGGTCTTCGCGTGCCACGATCTTCTCGTTGCAGTCCGGGGCGGCCAGGTTCACCACCTCGGGCGGAATGCGCAGGTCGGACTTGGTCGAGAAGAACACCTTGACGATGGGGGTGGTCAGTGCGGTAGGCGATTGTTCCGTCACGATCCCGATGCGGCCCGAGGTCAGCCGCACCAGCGAGCCCACGGGGTAGATGCCGATGCTCTTGACAAACGCCTGGAAGATGCGCGCGTCGAAGTGGTCCTTGGTCCACTCAGCCATGCGGCGCAGCGACTCGGCCGGGTCCCAGCCGCGCTTGTAGGGCCGGTCGGAGGTGATGGCGTCGTACACGTCGCAGATGGCGGTCATGCGCGCGATCACGCTGATGCCTTCGCCCGCCAGCTTGTCGGGGTAGCCCGATCCGTCCACCTTTTCGTGGTGGTGCAGGCAGGCGTCCAGCACCGCATCGGGCACGTTGCCACCCTCCTTGAGCATGTGAAAGCCCTCCACCGGGTGGCTGCGCACCACGGTGAACTCCTGGTCGGTGAGCTTGCCGGGCTTGTTGAGCACGGCCAGCGGAATGGCCGCTTTGCCCAGGTCGTGCAGCAGGCCCGCCATGCCGGCGAGCCGCTGCTGGTCTTCCTTGAGCTTGAGCTGCTTGGCCAGCGCCACCATGAGTGCACACACGGCCACCGAGTGCATATAGGTGTAGTCGTCGGCTGTCTTGAGCCGCGCCAGGCTGATGAGCGCGCCGGGGTTGCGGGTGACGGAGTCCGAAATCTCCTCCACCAGGCTTTGGGCGCCCGCAGAATCCACCGCCCGGCCCATGCGGGCCTCGTTGAACATGGACACCACGGCTTCTTTGGATTTCACGCAGATGGCGGCGGCCATCTTGAGTTCGCTGTGCATGTCGACCGGTTTGCGGTCGCGCTTGGGGGGCGGGGGGGGCGACGGCAGCTTGACCTTGACCGGGGGCAGCTCTTCCAGGCGGCTGAAGTCGGTTTCGATCTGCGCATCCACCTCTTCGCGGGACATCGATGCGGTGCCTGCTGCCACGTCCAGGCCTTTGTCGGTATCGATCCAGATTTCCTGGATGGCCGTGGCCTGGATGCGGGCGAGGTCCTTGGGGTCCTTGAGCAGGAACTTGGCCCGCCAGAAGGGGTGATCCATCCACGAGCCACAAAACTCGTGCAGGTACATGCCCAGGGTGAGGTGTTGGATGTGGATGCGCTTGAGCATGGCAGAAACCCGGGACTCGAAAACACGCCCTGGTCAGGCGTGAGCAATAGTAACCATGGTAGCCTTTTCGGGCTGCCATCTCCGCTCGTTTTCCCTAGCAAATTGCTCTCCATGCCCGCTGCCGCCCCAGCCCCCGCCAAAGCCCCTGCACGCACCGCCGCCCCGGCAGCGCGGGGCCAGGGCGCGGCCTCGGTCGCGCAGAAGGCGTTGCAAAAGCTGGGCCTGCGCCGCGACATTGACCTGGCCCTGCACCTGCCCCTGCGCTACGAGGACGAAACCCGCATCACCCCGTTGGCCAACGCGCGGGACGGGCAGACGGTGCAGATCGAGGCCACGGTCACGGCCTGCGAGGTGCAACTGCGCCCCCGCCGCCAGCTGCTGGTGCAGGTGGAGGACGACACCGGCAGCTGCGAGCTGCGCTTCTTCAGCTTTTACCCGTCACACCAGAAGACCCTGGCCGTGGGAAACCGGCTGCGCATCCGGGGCGAGGTCAAGGGCGGCTTCTGGGGGCGGCAGATGCTGCACCCGGCGTTTCGCCTGGCCGGGGGGGAGTTGCCCGCCGCGCTCACGCCTGTGTACCCCACCACCGCCGGGCTGCCCCAGCCGTACCTGCGCCGCGCCGTGGTCAGTGCCCTGACCCGGGTGGACTTGTCAGACACGCTGCCGCCGGGTGCCGAGCCGCCCTGGGCGCGCTTTTATGGTCCAAATGGCCTGCACCGCGCATTCAGCTTGCGCGAGGCGCTCACTTTTTTACACCACCCCGCACCCGATGTGGCGCTGTCCACGCTGGAGGACCACAGCCACCCCGCCTGGCAGCGCCTGAAGGCCGAAGAACTACTGGCCCAGCAGCTGTCCCAACAGCAGTCGCGGCGCGAACGCGACATGCTGCGAGCCCCCGTGCTGCGGCCCCGGCCCAGCGCCCAGGGCGCCTTGCCCTTGCACGAACAGCTGATGGCCGTGCTGCCGTTCGACCTGACGGCCGCCCAGCGCCGGGTGGGGGAAGAGATTGCGGCCGACCTGGCCCGCAAGATCCCCATGCACCGTCTGCTGCAGGGCGATGTGGGATCGGGCAAGACGGTGGTGTCGGCCCTGGCCGCCTGCCTGGCCATGGATGCGGGATGGCAATGTGCGCTGATGGCACCCACCGAAATCCTGGCCGAGCAGCACTTCGCCAAGATGATCGGCTGGCTGGAGCCGCTGCTGGCGCAGCACGGCCGCAAGGTGGCCTGGCTGGTGGGCGGGCAGAAAAAGAAGGACCGCACCGCCATGCTGGCCCTGGTGGCCAGCGGTGAGGCCGCGCTGGTGGTGGGCACGCACGCCGTCATCCAGGAGCAGGTGCAGTTCAAGAACCTGGCACTGGCCATCATTGACGAGCAGCACCGCTTTGGCGTGGCGCAGCGGCTGGCCTTGCGCCAGAAGCTCGCAGCGCACGGTATGGAGCCGCACATGCTGATGATGAGCGCCACGCCCATCCCGCGCACCCTGGCGATGAGCTACTACGCCGACCTCGATGTGTCCGTCATCGACGAGCTGCCCCCCGGCCGCACCCCCATCGTCACCAAGCTGATCGCCGACAGCCGCAAGGACGAGGTGATCGAGCGCATCGGCGCGCAGGTGGAGGCCGGGCGGCAGGTGTACTGGGTCTGCCCGCTGATCGAAGAGAGCGAGGCGCTGGACCTCTCCAACGCCACCGCCACGCACGCCGACCTGAGCGAGGCGCTGCCCGGCGTGATGGTCGGCCTGCTGCACTCGCGCATGCCCACGGCCGAGAAGAAGGCCGTGATGGCGCTGTTCACCAGCGGCCAGATGGGCGTGCTGGTCAGCACCACCGTGATCGAAGTGGGGGTGGATGTGCCCAACGCATCGCTCATGGTCATCGAGCATGCCGAGCGTTTTGGCCTCTCCCAGCTGCACCAGCTGCGCGGCCGGGTGGGGCGCGGCGCGGCGGCATCGGCCTGTGTGCTGCTGTACGCCACCAACGACAGCGGCCGCGTGGGCGAAACGGCTAAAGAGCGCCTGCGCGCCATGGCCGAGACCAACGACGGCTTCGAGATCGCCCGGCGCGACCTGGAAATCCGCGGCCCCGGCGAGTTTCTGGGCGCGCGCCAGTCGGGCGATGCGCTGCTGCGTTTTGCCGACCTGGCCACCGACACCCATCTGCTGGAATGGGCGCGCGAACTGGCGCCGCAGATGCTGGACCGGTATCCTGACCTGGCCGCCAAACACGTGGCGCGCTGGTTGGGTGGAAAATCGGACTATCTCAAGGCATGACACCATGACCCTCACCGAACTCAAGTACATCGTTGCGGTGGCCCGCGAGAAGCACTTCGGCCATGCGGCCGATGCCTGCTATGTGTCGCAACCCACGCTCTCGGTGGCCATCAAGAAGCTGGAAGAAGAGCTGGACGTGAAGCTGTTCGAGCGCAGCGCGGGCGAGGTGACGGTGACGCCGCTGGGCGAAGACATCGTGCGCCAGGCGCAAAGCGTGCTGGAGCAGGCAGCGGCCATCAAGGAAATCGCCAAGCGCGGCAAAGACCCGCTGGCCGGGCCGCTCACACTGGGCGTGATCTACACCATCGGCCCCTATCTGCTGCCTGAGCTGGTGCGCCAGTCCATCACGCGCACGCCGCAAATGCCGCTGATGCTGCAGGAGAACTTCACCGTGAAGCTGCTGGAGATGCTGCGCACGGGCGAGATCGACTGCGCCATCCTGGCCGAGCCCTTCCCCGACACTGGCCTGGCCATGGCGTCGCTGTATGACGAGCCTTTCATGGCGGCTGTGCCCAGCACGCACCCGCTGGCATCCAAGAAGTCCGTCACGGCGGCCGAGTTGAAGAACGAAACCATGCTGCTGCTGGGCGCAGGCCACTGCTTTCGCGACCATGTGCTGGAGGTGTGCCCCGAGTTCGCGCGTTTTGCGAGCAACGCCGAGGGCATCCGCAAGTCGTTCGAGGGCTCGTCACTGGAGACCATCAAACACATGGTGGCCGCAGGCATGGGCGTGACGCTGGTGCCCCGCCTGTCGGTGCCACGCGATGCGCTGCTCACCGTGTCGCGCCGCCGCAAGAGCGACGAGACCTATATCCGCTACCTGCCCATCCGCGAGGAAGACGGCGGCCCGCCGCCCATGCGCCGCGTGGTGCTGGCCTGGCGTCGCAGCTTTACGCGCTATGAGGCCATTGCGGCCCTGCGCAATGCCATCTATGCGTGTGAACTTCCGGGCGTGACCCGACTGTCCTGACCGCGTCAGGACTCCAATTCGCGGCGGGGGATCGGCGCTACACTCGCGCCGCCCCTGCGCAGGTCCACCCGGCCTGGGCAGGCGATGCTCCCTCCACGGCACCCTCCGCCCATCGGCGGTCGGTGCCTTTGCCCCCACAAGAGGTTCCCATGAAGACGCTTTGGCTCACCGCCACGCTGGCCGCTGCCCTGACGGCATGCTCCACCCCCGCCACTCCGCCTGCCACTCAGACGCTGAAGAAACCCGCACTCGACCGCATTGCGGCGGCGCCTGCGGCAGCAACTGCGGCGGACTTCCGCCAGTTCCTGGCGCGGGCCGCGCAGATGCAGCCGCAGTTGCAAACTGGCGTGTCGGCGTATCTGGCCCACAAGCCCCTGGCGGGCGATGACCTGGTCAACATCAGCCGCCTGCTGGGCCTGCACAACCGGCTGCGCAACCAGGCGGCGGTGATCGACGCCACGGCGAAGATGGTGGCCATTCCCACCGTGCGCGCCGACAAGGTGCCGCCGCACGAAGACAAACACATCATTGCGTTTGGTGCCCTGGTAGAGGGCATGGCCAAGGACTTTGGCCTGCAGTACCGCAACGTGGACAACCGCATCTTTGAAGTGAAGCTGCCCGGAAGCGGCCCTGAGGAGTTCGGCATCCTCACGCACGCCGACGTGGTGCCCGTGGCGGCCGACGAATGGGTGCTGGACGACGGCACCCGGCTCGACCCCTTCAAGCTGACCCGCGTGGGCGGTAACTTGTATGGCCGGGGCTCCATCGACGACAAAGGCTCCATCGCCACCGTGCTGTTTGCGATGAAGGCCGTGAAGGACAGTGGCCTGCCGCTGGCGCGCACCATCCGCCTGATGATCGAGACCACCGAGGAAACCGGCGGCGACGCGATGAAGTACTACCGCGCCAAGACCGCGCTGCCCGAGTACAACATCGTGCTCGACAGCAAGTACCCTGCCGTCGTGGCCGAAAAGGGATCGGGCGCACTGCGCGCCTCCTTCCCGCTGCCACCGACTGCCAACCCGGGCGCTACGGCCATCACCGCCATGGCGGGTGCTGCATCGGCCAACGCTGTGCCCCAGACGGCCACCGCCCGCCTGCAGGGCGGCAACCTGGCCGACGTGGCTGCGCGGCTGAACGCGGCGAAGGGCGCCTTTGTCGCCAAGTACCAGCCGCAAGGCGGCGCATTCAGCATCGACGTGGCGCAGGACGGCGGCGCGGTGGTGGTGAAGGTCACGGGCGCTTCGGCCCACGGATCGCGCCCCGAAGAAGGCGTGAACCCCCTGCCGCGCCTGGCGCTGTTCCTGAAGGAGTCGGGCCTTGCGCTGGCACCCAACGGCTACGCGCAGGCCGTGCGTTACCTCACCGACCTGTACGGCGTGGACTACCTGGGCCGCACGCTGGGCCTGGCCTACAGCGATGACTTCATGGGCCCGCTCACGATGTCGCCCAACCTCATCCGTGAAAAGGACGGCAAGGTCGATGTGCTGGTGAACGTGCGCATGCCCCGTGGCAGCACGCCCGAGGCGCTCACGCAGGCCACGTCGGCCAAGATCAAGGCCTGGGGCGCCCAGGCCGGTGTGGCGGTGGAAGTGGACCACCAGCAGGGCAACTGGATGGCGCGCGACCCCAAGGGCGCCTGGCTGGCCACGCTGCTCAACACCTTTGGCGACACCACCGGGCTCGAAGCCAAGCCCGTGCCCACGGCCGGCAGCACCACCGCCAAGCTGATGCCTAACGCCATCAACTTCGGCCCTGCCATGCCTGGCAAGAAGTACACGGCCCACAACGCCAAGGAGTTCAAGGAAGTGGTGGACCTGGATGCCGACATACAGATGTTCACCGAGATGCTGGTGCGCATCGGCAACTTGCCGAAGATGCAATAAACCAGCCGACCGGGGGGGGGCGCCCGCGCTGGTTTCTTGACCCTGGTCCAAGGCATCGGCCTTGGCTGACACAGGGGCGCTGCGGCTTGCGCTACAGTGTTTGAGGACCCCGCACGGCGCGGGGTGTTTCATGTTTTCCGCACGGAAGGAACCTCCCCCATGGCCAAAGCTCCTGGCAAAGCCGCATCCGGCAAAACCTCTGCCCCCAGCATCAACATCGGCATCAGCGACAAAGACCGCGCTGCCATCGCCCAAGGCCTGTCGCGCCTGCTGGCCGACACCTACACGCTGTACTTGACGACCCACAACTTCCACTGGAACGTGACGGGTCCGATGTTCAACACCCTGCACACCATGTTCATGGCGCAGTACACCGAACTGTGGAACGCGGTGGACCCGATTGCCGAGCGCATCCGCTCGCTGGGCCATGTGGCCCCGGGCTCTTATGCCGAGTTTGGCAAGCTGACCACCGTGCCTGACGCCCCCGCCAAGCCGCCCAAGGCGATGGACATGGTGCGCGTGCTGGTCGAGGGCCATGAGGCCGTGGCCCGCACGGCGCGCAGCCTGTTTCCCCTGGCCGACAAGGCCAGCGACGAGCCCACGGCCGACCTGCTGACGCAGCGCCTCACGGTGCACGAGCAGACGGCATGGATGCTGCGTTCGCTGCTGGAAGAATAAAAAGAAAAGGCCAGTTGCACCCGCCTGCGTCGCCCGAAGTCTGGCGTGGCCAGCGCGGGCGCAAGGGGCTCAAGCGTGAAAAAAGGCGCCTTGTCCTACACGGCGCGGCACGGCCGCCTGCGCATGATGCGGGTTTGGGCCATGTCCTCTCTTCGCTGGGTGGCATGGCGGCTCAACCCCCCTCTGATGTATGCGAATCCTGTACGTTGAAGACCATCCGGAGCTGCGCGAGACCATTGGCATGCTCATGGAAGGTGAAGGCCGGACGGTCACGCCCTGCGCCTCTGCCGAGGAGGCGCTGGCCCTGGATGCCGGCGACCCCTTTGACGTGCTGGTGACCGATGTCAGCCTGCCCGGCCTCTCGGGCACGGACTTGGCCCGCCAGCTGCTGGCAGACGACCCGCAGCGCTGGGTAGTGCTGTGCTCCGGCTACGAACTTGGCAGTCATCCAACCCAATGGGGGCCGAATGTGCGCGTCTTGCTCAAGCCTTTTGAGCTCGAAGAGCTGGAGCAACTCCTGAACGCCATTCATACCGCGCTGGCTGCAGCCGCCGGCTAAGAGCGGCTCACAAAACTCTTCTGGCGTCGTTGCTGTGTCTTGCCGTACTGCTCGTACTGCCTGCGACACAGCGCCTGGCCAGAACCGCTTCGCTGCGTTTTGTTGGCCGCTCTAAGTCTGGCGGGCGGCCCCCGCTCGCGTTTCCTGCCTCCCTCTTTCCTTTTTTCCCCATCGCGCCTCCCTAGACCCTGAGGGTCTGGGGCGTGTGATGGGGCTGCGCTGCGTCAACTGCGGGGGCTGCGTGCGGGCGCGTGGCGTGGCAACGTCACCCGAAAGCTCGTCACATCGTTGTGTGACCGGGCCTCGATGGTTCCATGGTGGGCCCGCACGATCTGGTGCGCAATGAACAATCCCAGCCCCAGCCCCTGGTGGCGGCCCGGCTCGCGCTCTCCGCCCCGGAACGGATCAAACAGATGTGGCAGCAGCCCGGCGGGAATGGTGCCGCCGTTGGACACCGTGATGCTCACCTCCTCGGGGCGGGTGCCGTCCACCGCAATGCGCACCGGGTGGTCGACGCTGCCGTGGTGCAGGGCGTTGCCCACCAGGTTGGTGACCACCTGGCACAGGCGCTCGGCGTCCCAGGTGCCGGCCAGGTCCCCCGCGAGCGTGGAGTCGATGGGGCGCTCCGGGTGGCTGGTCGCCACCTCGTCCAGCGTGCGCTGCACCAGCGTTTGCATGTGGGCAGGGCCCAGTTGCAGGGCCAGCCCGCCCGCCTGGCGGATGCGGGTCACGTCCAGCAGGTCTTCGATCATGTGGCCCATGCGCTGGCTCGCGCCCAGCACCCGGTCGGCCATCAGTGCGGCCTTGTCGGGCGGCGGCTGGCGCTTGAGCACGGTGGCTGCTGCGACGATGGACTGCAGGGGGGTGCGCAGGTCATGGCTCAGCACGGCCATGAACATCTCGTTGATGCGCAACGCTTCGGTGCGCGCGCGCAGCTCGTGCGCCAGCGCCTGCTTACGCCGGTGCAGTTCAAAGAACACGCTCGCCTTGTTGGTGAGCATGTGCGGGTCGATGGGTTTGTACAGAAAGTCCACCGCACCGCTCTCGTACCCCCGGAATTGCCAGTTCTGCTCGCGCGATCCCGCCGTCATGAAGATGAGCGGAATGTGCCGGGTGCGTTCGCTGCCCCGGATCAGCTCCGCCAGTTCAAAGCCGTTCATCTCGGGCATCTGCACGTCCAGCAAGGCCAGGGCCACATCGTCGTGGGCCAGCAGCAGTTCCAGGGCCTCGGGGCCCGACTGGGCCTTGAGGATGTCCACCCCGTCACGCTGCAGCAGCGCCTCCAGGGCGATGAGGTTTTCCTCGACATCGTCAACGAGCAGGCATTTGGTGCGGTCGGTCTGGGGCATGGGCGGTGGGGAGGGTGGGTGGGGTTCTCAAAAAGGGACGCATGCGCCCGGATCAAAGCTGCTGGCGCCGGTGCAGGTCCGCCAGCAGCCTTGCAATGCCTTCAGGGGGCAAGATGTGGTCCACCGCCACGGCCGCGAGGGCCGCCTGCGGCATGGTGGGCATGCTGGCGCTGGCAGGGTCTTGCACGATGGTGAGGCCGCCCGCCGCCTGAATGGCTTGCAGTCCGTGCACGCCGTCTTCGTTGGCGCCCGACAGCAGAATGCCCACCAGCCGCGGGCCATAGTGGTCCGCCGCCGACTCGAACAGCACGTCGATGGCGGGGCGCGAAAAATGCAGGGGAGGGTCCACCGATAGCCCCACATGCGGGCCCTGGGGCCCCGCATCAACCAGCAGGTGGTAGTCCGGTGGCGCAAAGCTTGCCGATCCAGGCGTGATGGCATCCTTGTCCTGCGCCTCGCGCAGCGGCAGGGCGCAGCGGGGCTGAAAAATCTCCACCAGCAGGCTGCGCCGGTCCCGGGGCAGGTGCAGCACCACCAGCACCGCCGCCTGCAGCGTGGCGGGCAGCGCGGGCAGCAGTTCCATTAGGGCGTCAATACCGCCCGAAGACCCGCCCACCACGATGGCGGCGTAGCCCCCGGGGGGCACTGGCCTGGGTGCGCGGTCGGCGCTGCTCACAGCCCGGCCTTCTTGCGGTAGATGCGGTCCTGCAGCACGAAGTCGTCGAACGCGTCGGTGTGCGCCGAAAACCGCAGCGACTCCTTGGAGCCCAGGCCCAGAAACCCCCGGTGGCACAGCGACTCGCGGAACAGCCCCAGGGCGCGGTCCTGCAGGTCGCGCTCGAAGTAGATGAGCACATTGCGGCACGACACCAGATGGACTTCGGCAAACACGCTGTCGGTGGCCAGGCTGTGGTCGGAGAACACCATGTGCTCACGCAGACCCTTGTCGAACACCACGCGGCCATAGGCAGCGGCGTAGTAGTCCGACAACGAGCTGCGGGCGCCGGAGCGCGCATGGTTCTCGGTGAACGCCGCCACCCGCGACACGTCGAACACGCCCGACTCGGCGGCGCGCAGCGCGTGCGGGTTGATGTCGGTAGCGTAGATCAGGGTGCGGTCCAGCAGGCCTTCTTCCTGCAGCAGGATGGCCAGCGAATACACCTCCTCCCCCGCGCTGCATCCGGCCACCCAGACCTTGAGCGATGGGTAGGTGCGCAGCAGCGGCACCACCTCCTGGCGCAGCGCCTGGAAGTAACTCGGGTCGCGGAACATGTCGCTCACCTGCACGGTGAGGTATTCGAGCAGCGCAGGGAACACGGCGGGCTCGTGCAGCACGCGGTCCTGCAGCTGCGACAGCGTCTTGCAGTCAAACTGCACCAGCGCCGACGCCAACCGCCGCTTGAGCGACGCCTGCGCGTAGCCCCGGAAGTCGTAGTGGTAGCGGTGGTAGATCGCATCGATCAGCAGGCGCTGCTCGATGTCGGCGGTGCGGGCCTTGCGGTGCGGCATGGCGGGGCCTACTTGGGCATCCACACCCGCACCAGGGACAGCAGCTTTTCCACGTCCAGCGGCTTGGCGATGTAGTCATTGGCCCCGGCGGCCAGGCATTTTTCCTGGTCGTCCTTCATGGCCTTGGCGGTTAGCGCAATGATGGGCAGGCGGCGCCACTCGGGGCGGCTGCGGATCTCGCGCATGGCGGTGTAGCCATCCATCTCCGGCATCATGATGTCCATCAGCACCAGGTCGATGGCGGGCTGGCCGCCGCTGCCTGCGCGCTCCAGCGCCTGCAGTGCCTCCAGGCCGTTGCGCGCAATCTCCACGCGGATGCCGGTGGGCTCCAGGATGCTGGAGAGCGCGAACACGTTGCGCACATCGTCCTCCACCACCAGCACGTTGCGGCCTTCCAGGGCGGTCTCGCGGTTGCGGGCCACCTGCAGCATCTGGCGGTGCTCGGCCGACAGCTCCGACTCCACCTGGTGCAGGAACAGTGTGACTTCGTCGAGCAGCCGCTCGGGGGAGCGCGCGTCCTTGATGATGATGGACTTGGAGAACCGGCGCAGTTGCTGCTCCTCGTCGCGCGACAGGGCACGGCCCGTGTACACAATGACGGGCGGGAAGGAGACGCCGTCCTGCTCCGTCATCTGCTGCAGCAGCTCGTAGCCGCTCAGGTCGGGCAGGTTCAGGTCCATCACCATGCAGTCGAAGGTGGAGCCGCGCAGGTGCGCCAGCGCCTCAGCCGCCGTGCCGGCGCCCACGATCTCCACGTCGTCGTTGGTGAGCAGGTGGCGCACGCTCTCGCGCTGGCGCTCGTCGTCTTCCACCACCAGCACGCGCCGCAGGTTCTGGGTGAACTTGGCTTCGAGCCGCTGCAGGGCATGCACCAGTTCGTCGCGCTTGACGGGCTTGAGGGCGTAGCCCACGGCGCCCCGGCCCAGGGCCTCTTGGGAGTAGTCGGCCACCGAGACCACGTGCACCGGGATGTGGCGCGTGGCCGGGTTGCGCTTGAGCTGGTCGAGCACGCCCAGGCCCGAGAAGTCGGGCAGGTTCACGTCTAGCACGATGGCGCTGGGCAGGCTGTGTATCGCATAGGCCAGGCCGTCGGCTGCGTTGTGGGCCAGGTGGCAGTCAAAGTCCATCTCCCGCGCCAGGTCGCTCAGGATCTGCGCAAAGCGCACGTCGTCTTCGATCACCAGAATGCTGCGCGCGCCCGCACGGCGGGGGGCTGCGGGTGCGACTGGAGCCGCCACGAGTGGCAACGCGGGGGCTGTAGGAATCGGTGCGACGACCGGTGCCGCCGCGTGGGCTGGAGCAGGTGCCGCCAGCGGCGCTGCGGGCGCCGCTTCCGGCGACGGTGGCACCAGCTTCTGGGGCAGCACCAGGGTGAAGACGCTGCCTTCACCCGGCGTGCTGTGCACGTGGATCGATCCGCCCAGCAGCTGCGCCAGGTCGCGCGAGATCGACAGGCCCAGGCCTGTGCCGCCGTATTTGCGGTGCGTGCTGCCATCGGCCTGGCGGAAGGCTTCGAAGATCAGTTCCTGCTGGTGCGCCGGGATGCCGATGCCCGTGTCCTTCACGGCAAACGACAGGGTGTCGTCCGGGTTGCGCGAGACATGCAGCGCCACCGAGCCCTTCTCGGTGAACTTGAGCGCATTGGACAGCAGGTTCTTCAGCACTTGGCCCAGGCGCTGCGGGTCGGTGTCCAGCGTGGCGGGGGCGTCGGGCGCAACGGTGGCCGTGAGCGTCAGGCCCTTCTCCTGGGCCAGCGGGCGCAGCGGGTCGATGAGGGTTTGCAGGGCCTTGGACAGCGTCACCGTTTCCACCGACACGGTGGCCTGGCCGGCCTCGATCTTGGACAGGTCGAGGATGTCGTTGATGAGGGCCAGCAGGTCGTTGCCTGCCGCGTAGATGGTCTGCGCGTACTTCACCTGCTCGGCGCTCAGGTTGCCCGGCTTGTTGTCAGACAGCAGCTTGGCCAGGATCAGGGTGGAGTTGAGCGGCGTGCGCAGCTCGTGGCTCATATTGGCCAGGAACTCGCTCTTGTACTGGCTGGCTAGCTCCAGCTCGCGGGCCTTGTCCGTCATGGCACTTTGGGCGCGAAGCAGTTGTTCGCGCTGGTATTCCAGTTGCTGTGTCTGCGCCTCCAGGTGGGCGTTGGTCTGCTCCAGCTCGGTCTGCTGCACCTCCATCTGGGCCTGCGACTCTTGCAGGATGCGGCTTTGCTGCTCTAGCTCCTCGTTGCTCACGCGCAGTTCTTCTTGCTGGGTCTGCAGCTCTTCGGACTGGCGCTGGGTTTCTTCGAGCAAGGCCTCCAGACGGTTGCGGTCAATGCCCGCGCGAATCGCCACCGCCAGGATGCCCGAGGCGCGTTCCATCAGGGTGCGCTCGGGCTCCGTCAGCGGGCGATGAAAGCCCAGCTCGATCACGGCAAAGACTTCGCCGTTTTCGATGGCGGGCGCCAGCAGCAGTTCGGTCGGTGCGGACTGGCCGGTGCTGGACGACACCATCAGGTGCCCTGCGGGCACATCGCGCACATGCAGTATCTGGCGCGAGCGCGCGACCTGTCCCACCAGGCCCTCGCCCGGCAGCAGGCGCTGCTCCAGCCGCTCGCGGGGCAGGGCGTAGCCCCCAAACAGGGTGAGTGCGCCATTGCAGTCGGCCACGTAGCCCGCCCCCACGGCGGCGCGCAGGTACTGCGCCAGGTATTCGAGTGTGAGCTGGCCCAGGTCTTCCAGCCGGTGGTCGCCCTGGATGCGCTGGCTCAGCCCGTTGAGGCCGGCCGCCACCCAGGACTGCTGCGCCTTGAGGCGGTATTCCCGCGTATTGGCGGCGGCCGACAGGCAGATGAGCACCAGCAGCACGAACGAGCCGCCCCAGGAGTAGTAGGTGGACATGGCCGCAGCCTCCACCCATTGCTTGCGGTCGCTCTCCAGCTGCTGGTTCAGCAGCGTGGACAGGTCCGACGCCAGGTCGCGGATGCGGTCCATCAGCACGCGGCCGGCATCATTGCGGGTCACGGCCACGGCGGCTTCCTGGCCCTTGGAGCGGCGCAGTTCAATGGTCTCGCCCAGCTCGCGCAGCTTTTCGTGGCGCAGGTCGTCGATCTGCAGCACCAGGCGCCGCTGCACGGCGCTGTCGTCCGTCAGTTCCTTCAGGCGCGTCATGTTGCGCTCCATGGCGCTCAGCGACAGGTTGTAGGGCTGCAGGTAGGTGTCGTCCCCCGTCAGCAGGTAGCCGCGCTGCCCGGTCTCGGCATCCTTCAGTGAGGACACGAAAAGGTTGAGGTGGCGCATGGTCACCGTGGTCTCGTCCATGGCTTCCACCGCTTGCGCGCGCACCTGGGCGGTGCGGAAGTTCACCAGCGCGATGAGCACGGTGGCGAGGGCGGCAATCACAAATCCCACCAGCATTCCGCGGGGGACAGCAAAACGCGTGGCGGCCTGGGAGGTCGATGTATGGGGCATGCGTTGGTGCCCCAAAGGGCGGGTGCGTTGGGGGAGGACCGGAGACTGTAACGGGTTTTACGCGCCAGTAGGGCGCTGTTACGCGGCTTGCGCGCGCTGCGCCAGCGGGCTGCGGCGCAGCTGCTACATTCGGTGCGCCCGTGGTTTGCCACCCGCCGCAGCGCCTTGCTGCCGGGCCTGCTTTTTTCGCATTTGATCGTCCCGCCATGTCGCCGCAATCTGTCCCTGCCCGCAGCCGTTTTTCGCTTTACCTCGACCTGATCCGCTGGGACCGCCCTGCGGGCTGGCTGGTGTGCCTGTGGCCCACGCTGAGCGCGTTGTGGATTGCGGCCGACGGGTTTCCGGGCTGGCACCTGCTGGCAGTGTTTGTTCTTGGAACCTTTCTTATGCGCAGCGCAGGCTGCTGCGTGAACGACGTGGCCGACCGCGACTTTGACAAGCACGTCAAGCGCACGGCGCAACGCCCGGTGACCACCGGTGCGGTGTCGGTGAAGGAGGCGCTGGGCCTGGGCGCGGTGCTGGCGCTGGTGTCTTTTGGCCTGGTGCTCACTACCAACGCTGCCGCCATCGCGTGGTCGGTACCCGCCGTGCTGGTGGCCATTGCCTACCCGTTCACCAAGCGCATCATCTCCATGCCGCAAGCAGTGCTGGGCATTGCGTTCAACTTTGGCATCGTCATCGCGTTTGCCGCTGTGCAGGGCAGCGTGCCCGCAGTCGCGTGGTGGATGTGGCTGGGCAACATGTTCTGGGTGCTGGCCTACGACACCGAATACGCGATGGTGGACCGCGACGACGACCTCAAGATCGGCATCAAGACCTCGGCCATCACCCTGGGGCGGCTGGATGTGGCCGCCATCGTGGTGTTCTATCTGCTTTTTTTGGGAATTTGGGCGGTAGCGCTACAACCATATGCCCTGGGTGCTATTTTTTATGTAGCGCTTGCGGTGGCGTTAGCCCAGGCCGTGTGGCACTTCACGCTCATCCGCACCCGCACCCGCGAGGGCTGCTTCAAGGCGTTCCGCATCAACCACTGGCTGGGCGCCACGGTGTTTGCGGGCATTGCGGGCAGTTACCTCGTGCGCGCAATGCTCACCAATTGATAGCGGTCAGCGCTTGATCGACTAGCGCTACCGCCCCAAAACATCAAGATCCGAACTCGTTGCCCAATTCGTTGGCACGTTTTTCGGCCGCGCGCATGGCGGCCTCGAACGCCTGCGATACGCCGCTGGCTTCCATCGACTGCAGGGCAGCATAGGTCGTGCCGCCCTTGGAGGTGACGCGTTCGCGCAGCACGGCGGGGGATTCGTCGGAACGGCGGGCCAGCTCGGACGCGCCCACAAACGTGCCCACGGCCAGCTGGTGCGCCTGCGCTTCGGTCAGGCCCATGCCCACGCCCGCGCGTGTCATGGCTTCAAGGAAGTAGAAAACATAGGCCGGGCCCGAGCCCGACAGGGCGGTGACCGCGTCGAGCTGGGTCTCGTTCTCCACCCACAGGAATTCGCCGGTGGACGCCATGATGGCCTCCACGCTCTGGCGCTCGGCCGCGGTCACGGCGGGGCGCGCGTAGATCGCGCTCATGCCCTTGCCCACCAGCGCAGGCGTGTTGGGCATGGTGCGCACGATGCGCTCGGTGGAGAGCCACTGGGCGATGCTGTCAGAGCGAATGCCCGCCGCCACGCTCAGGTGCAGGGCCTGCTGCGTGTGGGCCTTGGCCTGTGCCGCAGCGTCCTTGAAGGTCTGGGGCTTGACCGCCCAGACCACGATGCTGGCGCGCTGCAGTGCGGGGCCAGCCTCGGGTTGCGCGATGAGGCCGAAGTTCTTGAGCAGCGCCTCGCGCGTGGGGGCGTAGGGCTCGACCACCTCGATCTGGCTGGCCGGGTGGCCCTGGCGGATCAGCCCGCCAATGATGGCGCTGGCCATGTTGCCGCCGCCGATGAAGGCGATGGTGGGGAGTTGGGAATTTGCTGCGGCGGAAGCGGAGGAGGTCATGCTACGGTCAGGCGAGAAAGGGAGGCGCCATGGTAGCGCCGGAGACCTGTGATTGTCCGAATGGCCTGCGCAACTGGCGCGGCCCATGCCAGTGCTCCCGCGCAAGGGCCGCCCCGCCGCGCTGGGAGCGTCCCCCCGCCCGCAACGCGCAGCGATGCGAGAGCGGGGGGAAGGCGCCGAAGGCGACTCAGGGGGGCTACTCTGCAATAGTTTGGCGAACAGCGTGTTCCCAGTTCGCCATCAGCTCCTGTGCACGCGCGCTGCTGAGCGTGGGCACAAAGCGGCGGTCGGCGCGCCACAGCCGCGAGAGTTCATCCGTGCTGCGGTACACGCCGCTCGACAGCCCTGCCAGGTAGGCCGCGCCCAAAGCGGTGGTCTCGATGACCGCGGGCCGGACCACTGGGATGCCCAGCAGGTCGGCTTGGAACTGCATCAGCAAGTCGTTGATGCACGCGCCGCCGTCCACGCGCAGCTCGCTCACCGGGGCGCCGCCGGCGGCCACGGCGTCGCGGCTCATGGCCAGCAGCAGGGCGGCGCTCTGGTAGGCGATGCTTTCGAGCGCCGCGCGCGCAATGTGGCCCAGTGTGGTGCCGCGCGTCAGGCCGGTGATGGTGCCGCGTGCGTCGGGCTTCCAATACGGGGCGCCCAGACCGGTGAAGGCGGGCACCATCATCACGCCGCCCGAATCGGGCACGCTTTGGGCCAGCGACTCGACCTCGCCGCTGGTGGAGATGGCGCGCAGGCCGTCGCGCAGCCACTGCACCACGGCGCCGCCCACAAAGACCGAGCCTTCCATGGCGAATTCAGGCTGGGTCGATGCCTGTGCCGCACTGGTAGTGAGCAGCCCGTTCTGCGAGGTCTGGAACGTGCCGCCCGTGTGCATGAGCATGAAGCAGCCGGTGCCATAGGTGTTCTTGGCCATACCGGCCGTGAAGCAGGCCTGGCCGAACAGCGCGCTTTGCTGGTCGCCCGCCACGCCGCCGATGCGGATGGCGTGGCCCAGCAGGTCGGCCGCCGTGTCGCCAAAGTGGGCGCTGGACGGCAACACCTCGGGCATCAGTGCCTTGGGGATGCGCAGCAGTGCCAGCAGCTCGTCGTCCCACTGGTTAGTGTGCACATTGAACAGCATGGTGCGCGAGGCGTTGCTCACGTCCGTCACATGCACTTTGCCATGGGTGAGCTTCCACATCAGCCAGCTGTCCACCGTGCCAAAGGCCAGCTCACCGCGCTCGGCCGCATCGCGCGCGCCGGGCACGTGGTCCAGCATCCATTGCAGCTTGGTGCCCGAGAAATACGCATCCACCAGCAGCCCCGTCTTGGCCTGGATGGTGGCGGCGTGGCCTTGGCTTCGCAGCTGGGCGCAGGCGGGCTCGGCGCGCCGGTCTTGCCACACGATGGCGTGGTGCACGGGCTGGCCGGTTTTGCGGTTCCACAGCACCGTGGTTTCGCGCTGGTTGGTGATGCCGACGGCACGGATGTCGCGGGCCGCAATGCCCGCTTTGGCCAGCGCATCGCGCGCGGTGGCGAGCTGGGTGCGCCAGATCTCCAGCGGGTCGTGCTCCACCCAGCCGGGCTGGGGGTAGATCTGCGGCAGCTCCAGCTGCGCCTGCGCCACGATGTGGCCGCCTTCGTCAAAAACGATGCTGCGGGAGCTGGAGGTGCCTTGGTCGAGGGCGAGCAAGTAGGTCATGGTGAGGAAGATTCAGGAATTCAGGCGGCGACTGTGCAGAGGACTTCGGCGTCTTGCAATAGGGCAGGAAACGGCTCAGGCGGCGGTGCATCGGTGAACAGGCGGTCGATCTGTGCCAGCGTGGCCAGTTGCACCATGGCCGGGCGGTTGAACTTGCTGAAGTCGGCTGCCAGCCAGACCTCGCGCGCGTGTTCGATGATGGTTTGCGCCACCTTCACCTCGCGGTAGTCGAAGTCGCGCAGCGACCCGTCCGGCTCAATACCCGAAATGCCGATGAGCGCAATGTCCACCTTGAACTGGCGGATGAAATCCACCGCCGCTTCGCCTACGATGCCCCGGTCGCGCGCGCGCACCACGCCGCCCGCCACGATGACCTCGCACTCGGGGTTGCCGCTCAGGATGGCGGCCACATTCAGGTTGTTGGTGATCACGCGCAGGCCCCGGTGGTGCAGCAGCGCCTTGGCAATGGCCTCGGTGGTGGTGCCGATGTTCAGGATCAGCGAGCAGTCGTTGGGCACCTGTTCGGCCACGGCGCGCGCAATGCGTGCCTTGCCTTCGGCATGCAGGTTTTCGCGCTGGGTGTGTGCCAGGTTCTCCACCGTAGAGCTGGGCACGCGCACGCCGCCATGAAAGCGCGTGAGCAGTCCCGACTCCGCCAGGCGCTGCACGTCGCGGCGCACCGTCTGCAGCGTGACCCCCAGGGTGTCGGCAAGTTGTTCCACCGTGGCGGACTTGCGCGCGCGCACTTCTTCGAGGAGTTGGAGTTGGCGGGGATTGGTGTTCACGGTGGGGTGTGGTGCGCAGTGGTTTGTCACCGAATCGTAACGAATCTGAAACATCCGCTTGGGCGCCCGGTGGCACGCTAAAGACTGTAAATCGAACAAAAACGAATTGATTAAGGGTAAACCTTGATTCGATTCGAACAAAAAGGAACAAAAATGAAAAAGATCGAAATTTGAGGGCTGCCGTGCGTGTGTGCAGCCCTTTCACACAGGCCGCAGGGCCGGAAGAGGATGCTTCATGCAGCTGGCGTTGGACAGCATCAGCAAAAAAGTCGGGGCGCAGACCTGGCTGTACGACATGAACCTGTCGCTGCAGCCCAATGCCGTGACGGTGTTGCTGGGGGCGACCCAGGCGGGCAAGACCAGCCTGATGCGCATCATGGCGGGGCTGGATGTGCCCACCCACGGGCGCGTGTTGGTGGATGGCAAGGACGTGACGGGCACCCCCGTGCGCGACCGCAATGTGGCCATGGTCTACCAGCAGTTCATCAACTACCCCTCGATGAAGGTGGCGGCCAACATCGCATCGCCCCTGAAGCTGCGCGGCGAAAAGAACATTGACGCCCGTGTGCGCGAAATCGCCAGCCGCCTGCACATCGACATGTTCCTGGACCGCTACCCGGCCGAGCTGTCTGGCGGGCAGCAGCAGCGCGTGGCCTTGGCCCGCGCCCTGGCCAAGGGTGCGCCGCTGATGCTGCTGGACGAACCCCTGGTGAACCTGGACTACAAGCTGCGTGAAGAACTGCGCGAGGAGCTGACCCAGCTGTTTGCTGCCGGTCAGTCCACCGTGGTCTACGCCACCACCGAGCCGGGCGAGGCCCTGCTGCTGGGCGGCTACACGGCGGTGCTGGACGAAGGCCAGCTGCTGCAGTACGGCCCCACGGCCGAGGTGTTCCATGCGCCCAATTCGCTGCGCGTGGCGCGCGCTTTCAGCGACCCGCCGATGAATCTGATTGCCGCCTCGGCAACCCCTGCCGGGGTGCGCTTGCAGGGCGGCCTGGAGCTGAGCGTGCCGCTGCCACAAGGCGTGGCGGCAGCCGCCGGCCTCACCGTGGGCGTGCGCGCCAGTGCGCTGCGGGTTGCGGCCCGCCCGGGCGACGTCAGCGTGGCGGGGGTGGTGGAGCTGGCCGAGATTTCGGGCTCCGACACCTTTGTGCACGCGGCCACGCCCTGGGGCGACCTGGTGGCGCAGCTGACCGGCGTGCATTACTTTGAACTGGGCACGCCCATCACGCTGCACCTGGACCCCGCCCAGGCCTACGTGTTTGGTGCCGACGGCCGACTGGCCTGGGCGCCCGCCCGGCCTGCTACCGCACAAGGAGGGCGCTGACATGGCCCGCATCAGCCTGGACTTGGCGCATTCGTACAAGCCCAACCCGCAGCAGGACAGCGACTACGCGCTGCTGCCGCTCAAGATGGAGTTCGAGGACGGCGGCGCCTATGCGCTGCTCGGCCCCTCGGGCTGCGGCAAGACCACCATGCTCAACATCATGTCGGGCCTGCTTGTGCCCTCGCATGGCAAGGTGCTGTTCGACGGCCGCGACGTGACGCGCGCCAGCCCGCAGGAGCGCAACATTGCGCAGGTGTTCCAGTTCCCCGTGATCTACGACACCATGACGGTGGCCGAGAACCTGGCTTTTCCGCTGCGCAACCGCAAGGTGCCCGAGGACCAGATCAAGCAGCGTGTGGGCGTGATCGCCGAGATGCTGGAGATGAGCGGCCAGCTCAACCAGCGCGCTGCAGGCCTGGCAGCCGATGCCAAGCAGAAGATCTCGCTGGGCCGTGGCTTGGTGCGCGCGGACGTGGCCGCCGTGCTGTTCGACGAACCGCTCACGGTGATCGACCCGCACCTCAAGTGGCAGCTGCGGCGCAAGCTCAAGCAGATCCACCACGAACTCAAGCTCACGCTGATCTATGTGACCCACGACCAGGTGGAGGCGCTGACCTTTGCCGACCAGGTGGTGGTGATGACGCGCGGCAAGGCCGTGCAGGTCGGCTCGGCAGACGCCTTGTTCGAGCGACCTGCGCACACCTTTGTGGGGCACTTCATTGGTTCGCCGGGCATGAACTTCCTGCCGGCGCACAGCGAGGGTGACAGCCTCACCGTGGCCGGCAACCGCCTGGTCAGCCCCGTGGGCCGCGCGCTGCCCGCTGGCGCCCTTCAGGTCGGCATTCGCCCCGAATACCTGGCGCTGGCCCAGCCGCAACAGGCCGGTGCACTGCCCGGCACGGTGGTGCAGGTGCAGGACATTGGCACCTACCAGATGCTGACCGCCAAGGTGGGCGAGCACACCGTCAAGGCGCGTTTCACGCCCGAGACGCGCCTGCCATCGGCCGGTGACACGGCCTGGCTGCAGGTGCTGGGTGAGCACACCTGCTTTTACAAAAATGAGGAGTTGCTGGCATGAGCGCAACCACCAAACCCGTCAACCAGAAAGCCTGGTTCCTGATCCTGCCCGTGATTCTGTGTGTGGCCTTCTCGGCCATCCTGCCGCTGATGACGGTGGTGAACTACTCGGTGCAGGACATCATCAGCCCCGAGCGCCGCGTGTTTGTGGGTACCGAGTGGTTCGTGCAGGTGATGCGCGACGAGGAGCTGCACGCCGCGCTGTTGCGCCAGCTCACCTTCTCGCTGGCCGTGCTGGCGGTGGAGATTCCCTTGGGCATCCTGCTGGCGCTGTCCATGCCCGCGCAGGGCTGGAAGTCGTCCGCCGTACTGGTGGTGGTGGCGCTGTCGCTGCTGATTCCGTGGAACGTGGTGGGCACCATCTGGCAGATCTATGGCCGTGCCGACATCGGCCTCATGGGCCGGCTGCTGCAGGAGATGGGCATCGAATACAGCTACACCGGCAACGCCACGCAGGCCTGGCTCACGGTGCTGCTGATGGACGTGTGGCACTGGACGCCGCTGGTCGCGCTGTTGGCGTTTGCCGGTCTGCGCTCCATCCCCGACGCGTACTACCAGGCGGCCCGTATTGACGGCGCGAGCAAGTTCGCAGTGTTCCGCTACATCCAGCTGCCCAAGATGCGTGGTGTGCTGATGATTGCGGTGCTGCTGCGCTTCATGGACAGCTTCATGATCTACACCGAGCCCTTCGTGCTCACCGGTGGCGGACCGGGCAATGCCACCACTTTCCTGAGCCAGTACCTCACGACCAAGGCCGTGGGCCAGTTCGACCTGGGGCCTGCCGCAGCGTTCTCGCTGATCTATTTCTTCATCATCTTGCTGCTGTGCTTCATCCTCTACAACTGGATGCAGCGCGTGGGCACCGCCAGCAACGAAGGAGCCGGCCATGAATGAAAAGCGCTTCCAGAAGCGGTCGATCTTTCTGGTGGTCTACCTGCTGTTCGCGCTGTTGCCCATCTACTGGATGGTCAACATGAGCTTCAAGACGAACGAGGAGATCCTGTCGACCTTCACGTTCTTCCCTCAGCACTTCACCTGGGCCAACTACAAGACCATCTTCACGGACGAGTCCTGGTACTCGGGCTACATCAACAGCCTGATCTACGTGGGCATCAACACGGTGATTTCGCTCACCGTGGCGCTGCCTGCGGCCTATGCCTTCAGCCGCTACCAGTTCCTGGGCGACAAGCATGTGTTCTTCTGGCTGCTGACCAACCGCATGACGCCGCCGGCCGTGTTTTTGCTGCCGTTCTTTCAGCTGTACACCACCGTGGGGCTCATGGACACGCACATCGCGGTGGCGCTGGCGCACCTGCTCTTCAACGTGCCGCTGGCGGTGTGGATTCTCGAAGGCTTCATGAGCGGCATCCCGCGCGAGATCGACGAGACGGCCTACATCGACGGCTACAGCTTTCCGCGCTTTTTCGTGACCATCTTCCTGCCGCTGATCAAGGCGGGCGTGGGTGTGGCGGCGTTCTTCTGCTTCATGTTCAGCTGGGTGGAGCTGCTGCTGGCCCGCACGCTGACCAGCGTGAACGCCAAGCCCATCGTGGCCACGATGACACGCACGGTGAGCGCGAGCGGCATGGACTGGGCGACGCTGGCCGCTGCCGGGGTGCTGACCATTGTGCCGGGCGCCATCGTGATCTGGTTTGTGCGGCACTACATCGCAAAAGGCTTTGCGATGGGCCGGGTTTGATATGAGGGGAAGCCGACCAATGAACCACAACAACCCGCAGCAGAGCGCGCTCTGCTTCCCAAGCCAGCGGCAGCCGCGGAGCGGGCTTTGCCCGGCCGCGGGCTGCGTCCCCCTGGGGGGAAGCGCCGCAGGCGCTCAGGGGGGTACCCATGTTTGACTGGATGGCCTGGACGTTGCCGGTGGCGGTGTTCTTCACGTGCATCGTGCTGATGCTGATCGGCATGACGGTGTGGGAGATCAAGTCGCCCACGACGATGCGCAAGGGCTTCTTGCCGCTGGAGACCACGCGCGGCGACCGCCTCTTTATCGGCCTGCTGTCAGCGGCCTACGTGAACCTGATTTTTGTGGGCATCAGCGGCAAGCTGGTCCAGTGGTTCAGCCTGTCGGCCGAGCCGTCGGTGTGGATCAGCTTTGTGGCGTCGATGGCGCTCTTGGTGCTGATCCTGCGCAAGGGTTGAAGCAAAAACAGCCGGTAGCGCCAGAGAAATATGCGCTGCTAGCTATTGATTTTGTAGTGTCGAAGGCCTGGCCTGGTTCCCCCCCGGGTTGGTGCCGGTCTACCAATGGGGGTCTCAATCTGAGAGGAGACAGCAATGAAGATGCAGTTCAAGGCGATCGCTTTCGCCGCCGCGGCTCTGGCGATGGGGCAGGCTGCCTGGGCCGGCGAGGCCGAGGCCAAGAAGTGGATCGACAGCGAATTTCAGCCATCCACGCTGAGCAAAGACCAGCAGATGGCCGAGATGAAGTGGTTCATCGACGCAGCCAAAAAACTCCAGGCCAAGGGCGTGAAGGAGATTTCGGTCGTTTCCGAAACCATCACCACGCACGAGTACGAATCCAAGACGCTCGCCAAGGCGTTTGAAGAAATCACCGGCATCAAGGTCAAGCACGACCTGATCCAGGAAGGTGACGTGGTCGAGAAGCTGCAGACCTCCATGCAGTCGGGCAAGTCCATCTATGACGGCTGGATTTCGGACTCGGACCTGATCGGCACGCACTACCGCTACGGCAAGATCATGAACCTGACCGACTACATGGGCGGCGCAGGCAAGGAGTGGACCAACCCCGGCATCGACATCAAGGACTACATCGGCACCAAGTTCACCACGGCGCCCGATGGCAAGCTGTACCAGCTGCCCGACCAGCAGTTTGCCAACCTGTACTGGTTCCGCGCCGACCTGTTCGACCGCAAGGACCTGAAGGACAAGTTCAAGGCCAAGTACGGCTACGACCTGGGCGTGCCACTGAACTGGTCGGCCTATGAAGACATCGCCGAGTTCTTCACCAACGACGTGAAGAACATCGACGGCAAGCCGATCTATGGTCACATGGACTACGGCAAGAAGGATCCGTCGCTGGGCTGGCGCTTTACCGATGCCTGGCTGTCCATGGCAGGTTCTGCCGACATTGGCACGCCCAACGGCCTGCCGATCGACGAGTGGGGTATCCGCGTGGCCGACGACAAGTGCACCCCCGTGGGCGCCAGCGTGGCCCGTGGCGGTGCGACCAACTCGCCCGCCGCCGTCTACGCCCTCACCAAGTACGTGGACTGGATGAAGAAGTACGCGCCCAAGGAAGCCACGGGCATGACCTTCGGCGAAGCCGGCCCCGTGCCCGCCCAGGGCCAGATCGCCCAGCAGATCTTCTGGTACACCGCCTTCACGGCCGACATGACCAAGCCCGGCCTGCCCGTGGTGAACGCCGACGGCACGCCCAAGTGGCGCATGGCCCCCGGCCCCAACGGCCCCTATTGGAAGCAGGGCATGCAGAACGGCTACCAGGACGTGGGCAGCTGGACCTTCTTCAAGGACCACGATGCCAACAAGACGGCTGCCGCCTGGCTCTACGCCCAGTTCGTGACCGCCAAGACCACGTCGCTGAAGAAGACCATGGTGGGCCTGACCCCGATCCGCGAGTCGGACATCCAGTCCAAGGCCATGACCGACATGGCACCCAAGCTGGGTGGCCTGGTGGAGTTCTACCGCAGCCCTGCCCGCGTGGCATGGTCGCCCACCGGCACCAACGTGCCTGACTACCCCAAGCTGGCCCAGCTGTGGTGGAAGAACGTGGCCCAGGCGGTGACGGGTGAAAAGACGCCCCAGGGCGCCATGGACACCCTGGCTGACGAAATGGACCAGGTGATGGCCCGCCTGGAGCGTGCCGGCATGGCCCACTGCGCGCCCAAGCTGAACCCCAAGAGCGATCCTTCCAAATGGCTGAGCGACAAGCAGGCACCTTGGGCCAAGCTCGCCAATGAGAAGCCCAAGGGCCAGACGATTGCCTACAACACGCTGCTGCAGGCGTGGAAGGACGGCAAGACGCGCTGACCCACAGATCAAGGGGTTCTTGTAACCACCATTGATCGGCAGCCAGGGCTCACAAGGTCTCTGGCTGCCTTTTTTGCTCCATACCGCCCCGGCCTCCATAGGGCTTGGGGCGGGTTCTCACCCCGGGAGTGTCAGGAATTCAAGGGTAAACCCTTGGTTTTTACTCCGCCCATGGACAATCACCCCATGACCATTGCCACCGCTCCCCTCCCCACACGGCGCGCCGACCTCCTGGCCCGCCTGGCCCAGCCGCACCAATATGACCTCGCCGTGATCGGCGGGGGCGCGACGGGCCTGGGGGTGGCGCTCGATGCTGCGGCACGCGGCTTCAGCGTGGTGCTGGTGGATTCCCACGATTTCGCCAAAGGGACGTCGTCCCGCGCCACGAAGCTGGTGCATGGCGGAGTCCGTTACCTGGCGCAGGGCAATATCGCCCTGGTGCGCGAGGCGCTGCACGAGCGCACCACGCTGCTGCACAACGCGCCCCATCTGGCGCAGCCATTGCCTTTCGTGATGCCGTCGTACCGTTTCTGGGAGACCCCCTTTTACGGCGTCGGACTGATGATGTACGACGCGCTGGCAGGCAAGGCGGGCCTGGGCGCCACCCAGTTCCTGGGGCGCGAGAGCACCCTGCGGTGCTTGCCCACCGCCCGTACCGAGGGCCTGAAAGGCGGGGTCAAATACTGGGATGGCCAGTTTGACGATGCGCGCCTGGCGCTGGCGCTGGCGCGCACGGCGGCCAGCCTGGGCGCCTTGGTGGTCAATTACTGTCCGGCCAAGTCGCTGGTCCACGAGGCCGGAAAGGTCGTGGGCTTTGTCTGCGAGGACGCGGACAGCGGCCAACAGTTCACCGTGCGCGCCCGGTCGGTGGTCAACGCCACGGGCGTGTGGGTGGACACCCTGCGCCAGATGGACGGCGAAGCCATCGGGCGGCCCGTCAAGCCCATGGTGGCGCCCAGTCAGGGCGTACACATTGTGGTGGACCGGGAGTTCTTGCCGTCCGACCACGCCTTGATGGTGCCCAAAACGGCCGATGGCCGCGTGCTGTTTGCCGTGCCCTGGCTGGGCAAACTCATTCTTGGCACCACCGACAGCCCGCGCCAGGACGTGGTACGGGAGCCCGAACCGTTTCGGGAGGAAGTGCGCTTCATCCTGGAGGAGTCCGCGCGCTACCTGACCCGCGCGCCCCGCGTCGAGGACATCCGCAGCATCTGGGTGGGCTTGCGCCCGCTGGTCAAGCCGCAAGACGACGACGGTGACAACACCAAGAAGATCAGCCGGGAGCACACGGTGCTGGCCAGCCGCAGCGGCCTGATCACCGTGACCGGCGGAAAGTGGACCACCTACCGGGCCATGGCCGAAGATGTGTTGCAAAAATGCTTCACCACGGGCCTGCTGCCCGAAAAGCCGGCAGGCGTGACGAACCAGCTGCCGCTGGTAGGCACGCCACGGGAGCCGGTCCAGCACCGGATCAGCGACGCCCAGGGGTTGCACTCCTATGGCAGCGAAGCGGCCGAGGTGCGGGCGATGCCAGGCGCACAAACAGATTTGGGCGGCGGCCTGACCGAGGCCATGGTCCGTTTTGCGGCCCGGTTTGAATATGCCTGCACGGTGGAAGATGTGCTGGCACGCCGTTCGCGCCTGCTGTTCCTGGACGCCCGCAAGGCCCTGGAGTTGGCGCCCGTCGTCGCTCGCATCCTGCGCGAAGAGCTGGGCTCCGACCCGCAACTGGACGCCTTCCTGGCGCTGGCGCCACAGTATCTGCATGTACCTGCATAACACGGGCTTGACTTCCCGAAAGTGTTTTGCAATAATCGAGGGCTTCGCGTTTCCTACGTGAAGTTTCTGCCCAGCGGGAAGTGCTGCAAATGGTTTGCGGTGCGGACGACGGGCCCAAGACTGACTGGCTGATTTGCAGCCCTTGAGAAGTTCTCTGGGGCTGTTGTCTTCTGGTGCAAGTTGGGAATATTGAAATGATCCAGACAGAATCTCGGTTAGAGGTTGCCGACAATACCGGCGCCAAGTCCGTCCTTTGCATCAAGGTGCTGGGTGGCTCGAAGCGTCGCTATGCAAGCGTTGGCGACATCATCAAGGTGAGCATCAAAGAAGCCGCTCCACGTGGCCGCGTCAAAAAAGGCGAGGTTTACAGCGCAGTGGTGGTTCGCACGGCGAAGGGTATTCGTCGCGGCGACGGTTCGCTCGTCAAATTCGACGGCAATGCTGCAGTGTTGCTGAATGCAAAGTTGGAGCCTATCGGCACCCGCATCTTTGGACCCGTGACGCGTGAACTGCGTACCGAAAAGTTCATGAAGATCGTGTCCCTGGCTCCTGAAGTTCTCTAAGGACGCGCCATGAACAAGATTCGCAAGGGCGACGAAGTCATCGTGCTGACCGGCCGTGACAAGGGCAAGCGTGGCACCGTCACGCTGCGCAAGGATGACTCCCACCTCGTCATCGACGGTATCAACCTGGTCAAGAAGCACGCCAAGCCGAACCCCATGAAGGGTACGACCGGCGGCATCATCGAAAAGGCCATGCCGATTCACCAGTCCAACGTGGCCATCTTCAATGCCGCTACTGGCAAGGCTGATCGCGTGGGCATCAAGGTGCAGGCTGACGGCACACGCGTTCGCGTGTTCAAGTCCAGCGGCGCTGAAATCAAGGCGGCCTAAGGGGTAAACATGGCACGACTCCAAGACATTTACCGCGACAAGATCGCTCCCGAACTGACCAAGCAGTTCGGTTACACCTCGCCGATGCAGGTTCCCCGTCTGACCAAGATCACCCTGAACATGGGCGTGAGCGAAGCAGTCTCGGACAAGAAGGTGATGGACAACGCCGTGGCTGACCTGACCAAGATTGCCGGTCAGAAGCCTGTGGTGACCAAGGCCAAGAAGGCTATCGCCGGTTTCAAGATCCGCGAAGGCCAGGCCATCGGTTGCATGGTCACGCTGCGTGGCGTGCAGATGTATGAGTTCCTGGACCGTTTCGTGACCGTGGCTCTGCCCCGCGTTCGTGACTTCCGTGGTATCTCCGGTCGCGCTTTCGACGGCCGTGGCAACTACAACATCGGCGTCAAAGAACAGATCATCTTCCCTGAAATTGAGTACGACAAGGTTGACGCTTTGCGCGGTCTCAATATCAGCATCACCACGACGGCCAAGTCTGACGAAGAAGCCAAGGCGCTTCTCGCTGGTTTCCGTTTCCCGTTCAAGAACTGAGGCGAAGCATGGCTAAAGTAGCTTTGATCCAGCGCGAACTGAAGCGCGAAAAACTGGCAGCCAAGTACGCAACCAAGTATGCGGAACTGAAGGCAATCGCTGGCGATGCCAAGCGCAGCGACGAAGAGCGTGATGCAGCCCGCCTGGGCCTGCAAAAGCTCCCCCGCAATGCCAACCCCACGCGTCAGCGCAACCGTTGCGAAATCACCGGTCGTCCACGCGGCACCTTCCGTCAATTCGGTCTGGCTCGCGCCAAGATCCGCGAACTGGCTTTCAATGGCGACATCCCCGGTGTCACCAAGGCCAGCTGGTAAGCAGGCAGGAGAGATTAAACATGAGCATGAGTGATCCCATCGCTGACTTGCTGACCCGCATCCGTAACGCACAGATGGTCTCCAAGGCCACGGTTCTGGTGCCTTCTTCCAAAGTGAAGATCGCCATCGCCCAAGTGCTGAAGGACGAAGGTTATATCGACGGCTTCCAGGTCAAGACCGAAGCTGGCAAGTCCGAACTCGAAATTGCCCTGAAGTACTACGCAGGCCGTCCCGTGATTGAGCGCATCGAGCGCGTCAGCCGCCCTGGTCTGCGTGTCTACAAAGGCCGTGATTCCATTCCACAAGTCATGAACGGTCTGGGTGTGGCAATTGTCACGACGCCCAAGGGCGTGATGACCGATCGCAAAGCGCGTGCTACCGGTGTCGGTGGCGAAGTGCTCTGCTACGTGGCCTAACCCGCGGCATTGAGGAGAAACTGAAATGTCCCGAGTAGGAAAAATGCCCGTGACCATCCCCGCAGGTGTGGATGTGTCCGTGAAAAGCGACCAGATCTCTGTGAAGGGTTCTGGCGGCACCCTGTCGCTGGCGCAAAACGCGCTGGTGAAGGTGTCCAGCAATGACGGCAAGCTCAGCTTTGAGCCTGCCAATGATTCCCGCGAAGCCAATGCCATGAGCGGCACGATTCGCCAGTTGGTCAACAACATGGTGGTCGGTGTCAGCAAGGGCTTTGAAAAGAAGCTGAGCCTGGTGGGCGTGGGTTACAAGGCTGCTGCAGCCGGTTCCAAGCTCAATCTGGCCGTCGGTTATTCGCACCCGGTCAACATCGAGATGCCCGCTGGTATCACGGTTGCCACCCCCACGCCCACAGAAGTGGTGATCAAGGGTGCCGATCGTCAACGCGTCGGTCAGATCGCTGCTGAGATCCGTGCTGTTCGTCCACCCGAGCCCTACAAGGGCAAGGGCATCCGCTATGCGGACGAAAAGATCACGATCAAAGAGACCAAGAAGAAATAAGGAGCTGCAACATGTTGACCAAGAAAGAGCAGCGTCTTCGTCGTTCGCGTCAGACCCGTATCCGCATTGCACAGCAAGGCGTGGCACGTCTCACCGTGAACCGTACGAACCTCCATATCTACGCCAGTGTGATTTCCGGCGACGGCAGCAAGGTGCTGGCAAGCGCTTCGACGGCAGAAGCCGACGTGCGCAAGTCGCTCGGCGGTTCGGGCAAGGGTGGCAACGCCGCTGCAGCCCAGGTCATCGGCAAGCGTATCGCTGAAAAGGCGAAGGCTGCAGGTGTCGAGAAGGTTGCATTTGATCGCGCAGGCTTTGCCTACCACGGTCGCGTCAAGGCTCTGGCCGACGCAGCCCGTGAAGCCGGCCTGCAGTTCTAAGCGGAGCGGAATACAAAATGGCTAAATTTCAACCCAAAGTGCAAGACGAAGGTCGTGACGACGGTCTGCGCGAAAAAATGATCGCGGTCAACCGCGTGACCAAAGTCGTGAAGGGTGGCCGTATCCTCGGTTTCGCTGCACTGACCGTGGTTGGCGACGGTGACGGCCGCGTGGGCATGGGCAAGGGCAAGTCCAAGGAAGTGCCTGCTGCCGTGCAAAAGGCGATGGAAGAAGCTCGCCGCAACATGGTCAAGGTGTCTCTGAAGAACGGCACCATCTATCACAACGTGACCGGCCATCATGGCGCGGCTGTCGTGATGATGGCTCCCGCTCCCAAGGGTACCGGTATCATCGCCGGCGGCCCGATGCGCGCAGTCTTTGAAGTGCTGGGTGTGACCGACATCGTGGCCAAGAGCCATGGTTCGTCCAACCCCTACAACATGGTCCGTGCTACCTTTGACGCGCTCGTCAATTCGACGACTCCGTCGAACGTTGCAGCCAAGCGCGGCAAGACAGTCGAAGACATCTTCGCCTGAACCGGAGCCTGAATATGACAACGCAACAAACCGTCAAGATTCAACTGGTGCGCAGCCCGATTGGCACCAAGGAATCGCACCGCGCCACCGTTCGTGGCCTGGGCCTGCGCAAGCTGAACAGCGTCAGCGAATTGAAGGATTCGCCCGAAGTTCGCGGCATGATTAACAAGATCAGCTACCTGGTCAAAATCGTCTGAGAGATAGATCATGGAACTCAATAGCATCAAGCCCGCAGACGGCGCCAAGCATGCCAAGCGCCGCGTAGGCCGTGGTATCGGCTCCGGCCTGGGCAAGACCGCTGGCCGTGGTCACAAGGGCCAAAAGTCCCGCTCCGGTGGCTACCACAAGGTGGGCTTCGAAGGCGGTCAAATGCCTCTGCAACGTCGCTTGCCCAAGCGTGGCTTCAAGTCGCACCTGCTCAAGTTCAATGCGGAAGTCACGCTGACAGCCCTGGACCAGCTGGGTCTGGCTGAAGTGGACGTTCTGGCACTGAAGCAAGCTGGTCTGGTTGGCGAGCTGGCCAAGGTGGTCAAGGTCATCAAGAGCGGTTCCCTGACCAAGGCAGTCAAGCTGTCTGGCGTGGGCGCTACGGCAGGTGCCAAGGCAGCCATCGAAGCTGCTGGCGGCAGCGTCGCCTGAGTGTGGCACTGAAGGAAGGCATCTGTGGCTACTAGCGCGGCTCAAATTGCAAAGACCGGAAAATTCGGCGACCTGCGTCGGCGTCTGGTTTTTCTGTTGCTGGCGCTGGTCGTGTACCGCATCGGGGCGCATATCCCCGTGCCGGGCATCGATCCAGCCCAACTTCAGCAGCTGTTCAGTGGCCAGCAGGGCGGCATCCTGAACCTGTTCAACATGTTCTCGGGTGGCGCGCTGTCGCGTTTCACGGTGTTTGCTCTGGGGATCATGCCGTACATCTCGGCATCGATCATCATGCAGCTGATGACGTACGTGCTGCCCGCCTTCGAGCAGTTGAAGAAGGAAGGCGAAGCCGGCCGCCGGAAGATCACGCAGTACACCCGCTATGGGACCCTGGGCTTGGCCCTGTTCCAATCGCTGGGTATTGCAGTAGCCCTTGAAAGCTCTGCAGGTCTGGTACTGAGCCCCGGTTTTGGCTTCCGCCTGACGGCAGTGGTCAGCCTCACAGCAGGAACGATGTTCCTGATGTGGCTGGGTGAGCAGATCACGGAGCGTGGTCTGGGCAACGGGATCTCGATCCTGATCTTCGGCGGCATCGCTGCCGGTCTGCCCAGCTCGATCGGTGGTCTTCTGGAATTGGTGCGCACCGGTGCAATGAGCATCCTCGCAGCGATCTTCATCGTCATCGTGGTGGGTCTCGTGACTTACTTCGTGGTGTTTGTGGAGCGTGGACAGCGCAAGATCCTGGTGAATTACGCACGACGACAAGTCGGTAACAAGGTGTATGGCGGCCAGTCGTCGCACTTGCCCTTGAAGCTGAACATGGCGGGTGTGATTCCTCCGATCTTTGCATCGTCGATCATCCTGCTGCCTGCGACCGTGGTGAACTGGTTCAGCGCTGGCGAATCGATGCGTTGGCTCAAGGACATCTCGGGTGCACTGACGCCAGGTCAGCCGATCTATGTGATGTTCTACGCTGCGGCGATCGTCTTCTTCTGCTTCTTCTACACGGCTTTGGTGTTCAACAGCCGCGAGACAGCAGATAACCTGAAAAAGAGCGGCGCGTTCATTCCGGGCATTCGTCCAGGTGAGCAAACTGCACGCTACATCGACAAGATCCTGGTTCGCCTGACGTTGGCGGGCGCGGTATATATCACTTTTGTGTGTCTGCTGCCCGAGTTCCTGATCCTGAAGTACAACGTTCCGTTTTACTTTGGTGGAACCTCGCTGCTGATCATTGTGGTGGTGACCATGGACTTCATGGCCCAGGTCCAGAACTACATGATGTCGCAACAGTACGAATCGCTGCTCAAGAAGGCGAACTTCAAGGGCGGTGCAGGCGGTTGATAGCATCAAGGCAGCGCACAGCGCTGTCTGCAAAGAATTGGATATCGGTTGAATTGGCGCCCCACGATTTTTCGCGGGCACAAATTGTGTTCCGTGCGAAGCAGCCGGGACGGATGGAAAAGTTTTAGGAGAATGCAATGAGAGTTTCGGCTTCGGTCAAAAAAATCTGCCGCAACTGCAAGATCATCCGCCGCAAGGGTGTGGTGCGTGTGATCTGCACGGATCTGCGTCACAAGCAGCGCCAAGGTTGATTGGAAAGTATTAGAGGACGCATATGGCACGTATCGCTGGCATTAACATTCCGCCGCACAAGCACGCGGAAATCGGTTTGACCGCCATTTTTGGCATTGGTCGCACCCGCGCTCGCAAGATCTGCGAAGCAACTGGTATCGCTTACTCCAAGAAGATCAAAGATCTGACGGACGGCGATCTGGAAAAAATTCGCGAGCAAATCGAGCAGTTCACCATTGAAGGTGACCTGCGCCGCGAAACCACGATGAACATCAAGCGTTTGATGGACATCGGCTGCTATCGTGGCTTCCGCCATCGCCGCGGTCTGCCAATGCGTGGTCAGCGCACTCGTACCAATGCACGCACTCGCAAGGGTCCGCGCAAGGGTGCTGCTGCACTGAAGAAATAAAGATTGAAAGATCATCATGGCTAAGTCTCCTGCCAATAACGCAGCTCAGCGCGTCCGCAAGAAGGTCCGGAAGAACGTTTCGGACGGCATTGCCCACGTGCACGCCTCGTTCAACAACACCATCATCACGATCACTGATCGCCAGGGCAACGCTCTGTCGTGGGCTTCCTCCGGTGGCCAAGGTTTCAAGGGCTCGCGCAAGTCCACCCCCTTCGCAGCCCAGGTGGCCTCCGAAGTGGCTGGCCGCGCTGCCATCGATCAAGGTATCAAGAATCTTGACGTGGAAATCAAGGGCCCAGGTCCTGGCCGTGAGTCGTCGGTGCGCGCACTGGGCGCACTGGGCATCCGCATCACGTCGATCTCCGATGTGACCCCGGTGCCTCACAACGGCTGCCGCCCTCAAAAGCGCCGTCGTATCTAATTTCTCTCTAAGCCCACCGCCGCCTGTGAACGCGCAAGCGCCTCAGGCGGCTCCCGCAATGGTTTGCGGCAGATGACACAAAGGAAGCTCAAGTGGCACGTTACCTCGGCCCCAAGGCCAAACTCTCCCGCCGTGAAGGCACCGACCTGTTCTTGAAGAGCGCACGTCGCTCTATCGCGGACAAGTCCAAGTTCGACTCCAAGCCCGGCCAACACGGCCGCACTTCGGGCGCCCGCACCTCTGACTACGGTCTGCAACTGCGTGAAAAGCAGAAGGTCAAGCGCATGTACGGCGTGCTGGAAAAGCAGTTCCGCCGTTACTTCGAAGCTGCCGACGGCAAGAAGGGCAACACCGGCGCCAACCTGCTGTTCCTGCTGGAATCGCGTCTGGACAACGTCGTGTACCGCATGGGTTTCGGCTCCACCCGCGCTGAAGCGCGCCAGCTGGTGTCCCACAAGGCGATCACGGTGAACGGCAAGTCGGTGAACATCGCTTCGTACCTTGTCAAGGTGGGCGACGTGGTGGCTGTCCGCGAAAAGTCCAAGAAGCAAGCCCGCGTGGTCGAGGCTCTGCAACTGGCAGCCCAAGTGGGCATGCCTGCCTGGGTGGAAGTGAACGCCGACAAGGCTGAAGGCGTGTTCAAGAAGGTGCCTGACCGCGACGAGTTCGGCGCCGACATCAACGAATCGCTGATCGTTGAGTTGTACTCGCGTTAATCCGTAGAGTACGGAAGTATTTCAAGCAAACCGTCCCTGAACCGCGAGGCATCGCGGTTTAGGTGCTTCACCAGCCTTACCGGTGTAACGAGCTGGGGGTATTGAGAGGAAGTCTGAATGCAAACCAATTTGCTGAAACCCAAGGCGATCAATGTCGAGCAGCTTGGCCACAACCGTGCCAAGGTCGCACTGGAGCCGTTCGAGCGTGGGTACGGCCACACGCTGGGCAATGCCATCCGGCGCGTCCTGCTCTCGTCCATGGTGGGTTACGCAGCGACGGAAGTCACGATTGCAGGTGTTCTGCACGAGTATTCGTCCATCGACGGCGTTCAAGAGGACGTGGTCAACATCCTGTTGAACCTCAAGGGCGTGGTGTTCAAGCTCCACAACCGTGACGAAGTGACACTGAGCTTGCGCAAAGATGGCGAAGGTGTGGTCACTGCCCGTGATATCCAGACCCCTCACGACGTGGAAATCGTCAACCCTGATCACGTGATCGCCAACCTGTCTGCCGGCGGGAAGCTGGACATGCAGATCAAGGTAGAGAAGGGTCGCGGCTACGTGCCCGGTAACCTGCGCCGCTATGCCGACGAATCGACCAAGTCGATTGGCCGCATTGTGCTGGACGCTTCGTTCTCCCCTGTGAAGCGCGTGAGCTACACCGTGGAAAGCGCCCGTGTGGAGCAGCGTACCGACCTGGACAAGCTGGTGGTCGAGATCGAAACCAACGGTGCGATCACTGCCGAAGACGCTGTGCGCGCATCGGCCAAAATCCTGGTGGAACAGCTGGCGGTATTTGCGCAGCTCGAAGGCGGCGAACTCGCTGCGTTCGATGCACCCGCAGGCCCACGTGGCAATGCGACGTTTGATCCGATCCTGCTGCGTCCCGTGGACGAGCTGGAACTGACCGTGCGTTCTGCCAACTGCCTGAAGGCGGAGAACATTTACTACATCGGTGACCTGATCCAGCGCACCGAGAACGAGCTGCTCAAGACGCCTAACCTGGGCCGCAAGTCGCTCAACGAAATCAAGGAAGTGCTGGCATCGCGTGGCCTCACCTTGGGCATGAAGCTTGAGAACTGGCCTCCAGCAGGTCTGGACAAGCGTTAAGCCAAAGCTATAATCGAAGGCTGCCCAAAGTTTGGGCGCCCGGTTTGATGTCCCCCGCAAAGGGGACTTTTCGTTCCCCACGGGGAACAGTGCCTCGGACAGTACCTGATCCGGCTGCCCGATTTAATTACATAGACAGTAGAAAGAAAGCACCATGCGCCACGGACACGGCCTTCGCAAACTCAACCGCACCAGCTCGCACCGCCTCGCGATGCTGCAGAACATGATGAACTCGCTCATCGAGCACGAAGTCATCAAGACCACCGTTCCCAAGGCCAAGGAACTGCGCCGCGTGATCGAGCCCATGATCACTCTGGCCAAGGAAGACTCCGTGGCCAACCGCCGCCTGGCTTTCAACCGTCTGCGCGACCGCGACAGCGTGACCAAGCTGTTCAACGACCTCGGCCCCCGTTTCAAGGTGCGTCCTGGTGGCTACACTCGCATCCTGAAGATGGGCTTCCGCGTGGGCGACAATGCGCCTATGGCCCTGGTCGAACTGGTCGACCGTGCTGCAGAAACCGAAAATAATTCGGCAGCAGCTGAATAATAGGGTATAATTTATTTCTTACCGCGCGATGGAGCAGTCTGGTAGCTCGTTGGGCTCATAACCCAAAGGTCGGAGGTTCAAATCCTTCTCGCGCAACCAAAATAGAGCAATCCTTGCTAAAGCAAAACGCCCACTACCCAGTGGGCGTTTTTGTTTGTGCGCCCGATGGTTGACGCGCTAGGCGCTGCCAAGGGTGGATTGCCTTCGCGGTCTCCTGTTCAGACTGCCGTGGAGGTGCCCGACTACCGCGACGTTTCCGACGGGCTCAATGGGCAAAAAGATCCGCCTTCGCGGCTTTGGTGATGGCCACCACACAAGGGTGGGTGATGCGCCTTTCGACGGAGATGGCAAAGAACTCCTCCACCAGTTCGGAGGAGCGCCCGATGACTTCCACGCCAAACTGGGCCGTGGTCTCCTCGTCCAGTACGGAGGGGGAGGTGAAGATGCCCCGGCCCTCACGTCCAAATGCATTCATTAACGCACTGTCGTCGAACTCACCGACCAGGCGGGGCTGCAGTTGGTGCTTGTTCAGCCAATGGTCGAGCTGCTGGCGCACGGACGACATGGGGCCCTGAATGAGCATGGGCGCGCCGTGCAGGCACTGTGGGAAGGGCCCCTCCAGCTGCGCCCGCAAGGTGGGGGCGCACAGAAAACTCATGCCGCTGGTGCCCAGTGGGTGGTTGAAGGCCTTGACGCCAATCTTGTTGGACACCGGCTCGTCGGCCAGCACCAGGTCCAGCCGGTGCAGGCTCAACTGCGCAATCAGTTCGGGAAACTTGCCTTCGTGGCAGGTCATGTGCACACGCTGCGGCATGCCCAGCGCAGGCTCCAGCAGGTGATAGGCCACTGATTTGGCAATTGAGTCGGCCACGCCCACCCGGAACTCCAGCGGCTTCTCCTGCCCGCGCGCCAGCCGGATGGATTTTTCCAGCTCGTCCCCCAGCGCAAAGATCTGCTCGGCATAGCCCAGCGCAACGCGGCCCTCGCTGGTCAGCTCCAGGCCGCGCCCCCGCTTGCGGAAAAGGTCGTGGCCCAGCCATTCTTCCAGCTGCTTGATCTGGCCGGACAGTGTTTGCGGCGTGGTGTTCAGCTGCTCACCCGCCCGCATCACCCCGCCTGCCTTGGCCACCGTCCAGAAGTAACGCAAGTGCTTGAAATTCATGGTGGTCTCAAAACTTCGAAAAAACCGAATAGAAAAACACGATAAAACGAATATACGCGAAGTATGAAACTCTCTACATTGACGTTTGGCAGCTTCCGTGGCGATCTGCGCTGCGGCCTGGAGCTGCCTGTGTTCACAAGGAGTAGCAACGATGCGTATCACGACCCGAGGACAGCTGGCGGTATCCGCCATGACCGACCTGGCCCTGCGCCAGAAGCTGCGGCCCGTGCCCTTGTCCACCATCAGCGCGCGGCAGGGCATTTCCCTTTCGTACCTGGAGCAGCTGTTCAGCGCGCTGCGCCGTGCCGGTCTCGTGGACAGCACCCGCGGCCCGGGCGGCGGTTACACGCTGGCGCGGCAGGCCGAACAGGTATCGGTGGCCGAAATCATCCTGGCCGTAGAAAACCTCAAGAACGACGAGCTGCAGAACCTGGGCGCCGGCCAGGCTGCGCAGGTCAAATCCATGACGGGCGAGCTGTGGACCAGCTTCAACTCCCGCGTGATGGAATACCTGCAGTCGGTGACGCTGCAGGACCTGGTGGACCAGGCCCTGAAGCAGGGCACGGTGGTGGAGGAAAAGGCCCCCGCTGCCCGGACCAAGCTGCCCCTGGCGCCCAAGCCCCGTCCGCTGATGGCGCGGGTCAATGTGCCCAACTCGGTGTTTGCCTTGGGGAGCATGCCGATCCTGCAGCGCCGCTGAGGCGGAGGAGCCACGCGGTGGTGCGAGGCGTCGCAGGCGCGGCGCCAAGCCCACCGGGGTCGGAGCACGGCCAGGATGTCCGACTGCCGACTGCCGACTGCCGACGGCTACGCTACAACTGGTGCGCCAGCTGCTTGATCCCTCGGATCAGCATCTCTACCGAGATCGCGACCAGGATCAGGCCCATCAGGCGTTCAAACGCCATCACCACGCGTTCGCCCACCAGGCGCTGGATGCGTTCGGCCAGCAAGAGCACCACGGCACACACGGCCATGGTGACGCACAGCGCGCCCACCCATTCCCAGCGGCGTTCCGGCGCCTGGGCCACCAGCAGCATGACGGTGGCCAGTGCCGAAGGGCCTGCCAGCGCAGGGATGGCGAGCGGCACGATCAGCGGCTCGCCCGGCAGCTCCGTCTGCGGACCATCTGCCGACGGAAAGATCATGCGCAGTGCGATCAGAAACAACACCACGGCACCGGCAATCTGCAACGACAGGTCGCTCAAATTCATGACCCGCAGGAACTCCGCCCCGAAGAACAGGAACACCAGCAGCAGTGCAAACGCAATCAGCACCTCCCGCAGGATCACCCGCGCCCGGCGCTCGGGCGCCACGCCCCGCAGGGCGTTGGCAAAGATGGGGATGTTGCCCAGCGGATCGGTGATCAGCAGGAGCAGGATGGTGGCTGAGGCGAAGGTGTAGCTCATGTGGCGTACACCGCGTCCAGCGAGCGAAAGCCCTTGATCTCGATCGGATTGCCGCTGGGGTCGTGGAAGAACATCGTCCACTGCTCGCCGGGCTGGCCTTCAAAGCGCACTTGCGGCTCCAGCACGAAGGCGGTGCCGGCGGCCTTCAACCGCGCGGCCAGTGCATGCCAGTCGGGCAGTTCCAAAATGGCGCCGAAGTGCGGCATGGGGACCAGGTGGTCCCCCACATGCCCGGTGCGGGCGCTGGCAAACGGTGTGCCCAGGTGCAACGAGATCTGGTGGCCAAAAAAATCGAAGTCCACCCAGGTGTCGGTGCTTCGGCCTTCCTGGCAGCCCAGCACGCCGCCGTAAAAGCGGCGGGCCGCGTCCAGGTCGGTGACGTGAAAGGCGAGGTGAAAGAGGCTGCGCATCCCGCAGAGGATAGCAGCCAGGGGCCACGCCGTGGGGGGCCGATCCGTCGGTCAGGCGACCGACGGATCGGCGGCCATGTTGTCAAACTTCTTGAAGTACTGGCGCGCCATGGCCACCAGTTGGGCGTCTGTCGGATGGTCGGCGGCCACCGAGTCCACCACCACACCGGCCACGGCCGCATGGTGTTTGGCGGCCCAGTCGCGGAACTGGTTGCGCACCAGGCCCGGGCCGGCCAGCAGCACCTCGCGGGTGTGGGTCAGGGCCTGGGCCACTTCGGCAAAAAACGGTGCGAGGTCCTCGGCCTTGCCCTGGTGCTTGTGGTGGCTGCGGGACTTGATGCGCTGGGCTTCGGCGTGTTCGCGGTCGAACATCACCACATGGGCTTCGGATTGGTCCATCCAGACAACGGCGTGAAAAGTGCTCATGAATCGGCTTTCTTGAAGTGATGACAAAACGGGAAGGAAGAGGGGCGGAGCGGGCGAACCTGCTCACGCAGCACGCGGGTGTTGCTCCGCCTTTTCTTGGCAATGCACGCAGCGCGCTGCCTCGGGTTGGGCATGCAGGCGGGCGGCGGTGATGTGGGCGCCGCAGTCTGTGCACTCGCCATAGGTGCCCGCTTCGACGCGGGCGAGGGCGGCTTCGACAGCCGCCAGGTGCGCAGTTTCGCGTTCGCCCAGGGCAAATTCCAGTTCGCGCTCGGTGGCCACCTGGGCGCGTGGGTCTTCCGGTTGCCCAAAGTGTTCAGCGGCCACTTCGGCGCGCCCGATGACGCCGCCGCGCTGTGCGGCCAGCTGGGCCAGCAACTCGGACTGCTGGGTCAGCAACTGCTGGCGAAATGGGGCGGCTTGGGTCTTGTCCATGCGGGGTCTCCTCGGGGTGATCGGATACCTGCATGGTGCGCCTGTGTGCGGCGCGGTGGGTTGACCAAGGTCAAGGGATGGCGCGCGGTGTCACTGCCCGGGTGACACCGCTGCGGGGCGGGCTCAGCGCTTGGGCGGGCGCGCCAGCATTTCGGCGGTGTTGGTCTTGCGGTCCGCGTTCACGCGCTGCACATGGGGGCGCTCGGCCATGCGGGCCAGGTAGTCGCGCACGGGAAGATCGGCCAGGTAGTCCTTGCCGTAGATGATCTTGGTGGCGGAGCTGACCAGCGGCAAGTGCACGATGGCCGCGCAGTCGGCCATGGTGAAGGTGTCGCCGCCCACGTAGGGGCTGAACTTGGCCAGCTGGCCGAAGGCGGCAATGTTCTTCTGCAGCTGTGTGCCCACCTTTTCCTTGGCGGTGTCGCTCACAGTGCCGCCAAAGAACGCCTGCGGATACAGGTTGCGTGCGACCAGCTCCAGGTGCAGTTCCAGAAAGGTGATCAGCTCGCGCACCTTGGCGGCCTGGTAGGGGTCGGCCGGGATCAGCGGGTGCTCGGGGTGGGCGGCTTCGATGTAGTCGGCCATCACGGCGGACTCACACAGCGGTCCCTGCGGCGTGCGCAGGTAGGGCACCTTGCCCAGCGGGCTGGCGCTGCGGTCGGTCTCGCCCACCCAGGCCAGTTCTTCGGTGAACGGCAGGCCCTTTTCGAGCAGGGCCAGCTTGACCTTGTTGTAGTAGTTGCTGGCCGAAAAGCCGCAGAGTGTGAGCATGGGGTGTCTCCTTGTTCGTGGTGTGGGCAGGTGCACATCCTAGGTCGGTGGGTGGCGCCAAGCGGTCACGCAGATGACCCGCGCGCCGGTCGGCGTGAGCTGCGCACCTACAATGGCGCCTCCATGTCCTTGCCGTCCCTGCAAACCCTTCGCAGCCTTCGCTGGCTCGCCCGCCTGGTGCTGGCGTGGTTTGTGTTGTCGATCGGCGTGGCGGTGGCGTCGCCGCTGGTGCATCCGCAGGCCATGGAGCTGATTTGCTCGGGCTCGGGCGCCATCAAGGTGCTGGTCAAGACCGACGACGGCGCCAAGGAACTGTCCAGCCACACGCTGGACTGCCCGTTGTGTGCGCATGTGGGCGCTCCCCCTCCCGCATCCCAGGCTCCGCTGCCTGTGGTTCACCCCCTGGCGCATGCCCTGCGCCCCATCCCTGCCGCGCACATTGCAGCGCGCACCGCCGCGCCGCTGCCGCCGCGCGGGCCCCCATTGCTCTCCTGAAATCGCTATTAATTTGATAGCTGCTTGCGCATGATTCACCTGCGCTTTCGGCCTATTTGGCTTGATTTTCAGGAGTTTCCATGCGCAAAAGCCGCATGGCGCTGGCCGTGGCCAGTGCCTTTCCCATCGTCCTGGGCATCACGTATGCCAGGGCTTCCTCCGCATTCGCCCAGACCGCTGACAGCAATGGCACCAGCACTACCAGCCATGCCCCGGTCAAGGAGCTGGGCGTGGTCACCATCAGCGGTGGCCAGCCCACCTCGCTGCCCACGCAGATCCCCACCACCATCGAGGGCGTGACGCGCGAGCAGATTGAGCATTCGATCAACGCCACCGACAGCGAAGACGCCCTCAAGTACCTGCCCAGCCTGCTGGTGCGCAAGCGCTACATCGGCGACTACAACCACGCCGTGCTGTCCACCCGCGCATCGGGCACGGGCAACCCGGCGCGGTCCATGGTGTTTGCCGATGGCATCTTGCTGAGCAACTACCTGGGCAACGGCCCCACCAACGCGCCGCGCTGGATGCTGGTCACGCCCGAAGAAGTCGAGCGCGTGGACGTGCTCTACGGTCCATTCTCCGCAGCGTACGCGGGCAACTCGGTGGGCGCGGTGGTGGACTACGTCACGCGCATGCCGACGAAGTTTGAGGCGCACGGGCAGGTCAGCACCCAGCACCAGCCGTTTGACCTGTACAACACCAGCGGCACCTACGGGGGCAAGCTGGTCAGCGCCTCGGTGGGCAACAAAAACGGCGACTGGTCCTGGTTCCTGAACTTCAACAAGACCGACAGCGAAGGCCAGCCGCTCACCTTCCCCACGCGTCTCGTGTCCGCCGGCACCGTGGGCAGTGCGGGCACACCCGTGACGGGCGCCGTACTGGACAACAACCGCAGCAACCAGCCCTGGTATCTGCTGGGCACCGCCACGCAGTACCACACGCAGCAAGACCACATCAAGGCCAAGATCGCTTACGACTTCTCGCCCACGGTGCGGGCCGCCTACACCTTGGGCTGGTGGCACAACGAGTCCGAAGGTCGGCCCACCAGCTACCTGCGCGACGCCAATGGCAATGCGGTGTACAGCGGCACGGTCAACATCAACGGCCGCTCGTTCGCGCTCACGCTCACCGACTTCAACGTCTCCAACGAAGACCTCACGCATTTCATGCACGGCCTGTCGGTCAAGAGCCGCACGCAAGGCGTGTTTGACTGGGAGGTAGCCGCCAGCCTGTACGACTACCAGACCGACACCCTGCGCGCCGCCACCGTGGCACTGCCCGCGGCGCTGAACGGCGGGGCAGGGCGCATTGTCAACAGCAAGGGCACGGGCTGGAACACCCTGGCCGCCAAGGGCACCTGGCGGCCTGATGGGGTGTTGGGCGCACACATCGTGGACTTTGGCCTGCAGCGCGACAGCTACCAGCTGCGCACCGTGGAGAACACCACGACCAACTGGATCAACGGTGCCGCAGGTGCCCGCAACCAGGCCTTCAATGGCGACACGCAACTGCTGGGCCTGTGGGCGCAAGATACCTGGAAGATCGCGCCAAAGTGGAAGGCCGTGCTGGGTGCCCGCGCCGAGCGCTGGAGTGCCAGCAACGGCCAGACGGGTAACGCCACCACCACGGTGAGCCACCCCGAGCGCAACGAGACCTACGTCTCGCCCAAGGCGGCCGTGGCCTACCAGGCCAGCGACCTCTGGGTGCTCAAGGCATCGACAGGCCGCGCCGTACGCATGCCCACGGTGTCTGAGCTGTACCAGGGCGGCATCAGCGGCAGCGGCACGCTCATCAACAACGACCCCAACCTGCGCCCCGAAAAGAGCTGGACCACCGAGCTGACGGCCGAGCGGGACCTGGGTAACGGTTTGCTGCGCCTCACGGCGTTTTTTGAGCGCACCAAGGACGCGCTGTACTCGCAGACCAATGTGCTCGTCACGCCCAACGTGACCAATGTGCAGAACGTGGACGCCATCCATACCAAGGGCATCGAGCTGTCGTACCAGGCCGCCAACGTCTTCGTGCGCGGGCTGGAGCTGGGCAGCAGCTTGACCTGGACGGATTCCAAGATCACGCGCAACGACAAGTTCCCGGCCAGCGTCGGTAAATGGCAGCCACGCATCCCCGAGTGGCGTGCCACCGCCGTGGCCACCTACCGGCCCGACGACAAATGGTCGTACACCCTGGGCGCGCGCTACAGCGGCAAGCAATACAGCACGCTCGACAACAGCGACCCCAACGGTTTTGCCTACCAGGGCGCGAGCCGCTACTTCACCACCGATGTGCGCGTGCGCTACCAGATCACCAAAGCGGTCAGCGCCGCCGTGGGCATCGACAACCTGAACAACTACCAGTTCTGGAACTTCCACCCCTACCCACAGCGCAGCTACATGGCTGAGTTGAAGGTCTCCCTCTGAAAGGAATACGCCCCATGTCGTTAAATACTATGAAAAAGATAGCTGCTGCCGCATGTTTGACTGGCGCTGCCGCCCTGTTTGGCACTGCATCGGCCCATGTGGTGCTCGAATACCAGGTAGCCCCTGCCGGCGCCAGCTACAAGGCCGCGTTCAAGGTGGGCCACGGCTGCGGCGCGTCGCCCACGCGGCAGGTGGTGGTGGACATCCCCGCAGGCATGCGCGGCGCGCGCCCCATGCCCAAGCCGGGCTGGACGCTCGACGTGCAGCGCGACAAGCTGGCCCAGCCGTATACCAGCCATGGCCGCAGCATCACCGAAGACGTGGTGCGCGTGACCTGGACAGCCAAGACCGCAGACGACATGCTGCAGAGCGCCCACTACGACGAGTTCGTGCTGGTCGCCACTGCCCCCGAGCAAGCAGGTACCCTGTACTGGCCCGTGCGCCAGGTCTGCGCCGAAGGCCGTAACGACTGGGTGGATGTGCCCCAGGCGGGCCAGAAGCTGTCAGACCTGAAGTCCCCTGCGGCAGCGCTGGAGATTCTGCCCAGCGGTGGCGCGGCTGCCCACAATCATTGACAGTCGGGCCCAGCCCCTCATCCCCCTCTATCCCTCTTTTCTTTGAGCCAACCGAAAGACATTCACCATGAAAACACTGCTTCACACCGCCGCCATCGTTGCTGCACTGCTCAGCGCCCCTGCATGGGCACAGACCGCAGCCGTCAAGGTCGAAGGCGCCTGGGCGCGTGCCAGCGTGCAGGGCCAGAAGGCCACGGGCGCGTTCATGCGCCTCACGGCCAAGGACGGGGCGCGCCTGGTGCGCGCCGAATCGCCCGCGGCCGGCCTGGCCGAAGTGCACGAGATGAAGATGGAAGGCGACATCATGAAGATGCGCGCCGTGCCCGCGCTGGACCTGCCGGCAGGCAAGACGGTGGAGCTCAAGCCCGGCGGCTACCACGTCATGCTGCTGGACCTGAAGGCGCCGCTGGCCAAGGACAGCACGGTGCCGCTCACCCTGGTGTTCCAGGACGCCAAGGGCGTGGAAAGCAAGCTGAACCTGACGGTGCCCGTGGGCACCTCCGCGCCCGGCGGCGCCACGGCGGGCAGCATGATGGATGGGCACAAACACTGAGATCCTCGCGGCCGCAGCGCCTTCGCGGGCGCAACGCATTGGAGTAAGCTGTGCCTCCTCAAGAACCTGGAGCAGGTTCCAACGACCCACCTCTCGCGGAGCGGCCATGAGCGACACATCCAACAACTTCGGTTTCGGCAAATTCGTCCCCGGTTTTGACTTTCTGCAAAGCCTGGCCAAGGGGGCGTCCAGCAGCATTCCGCAGTTGCCCAACCTGTCCAACTGGGTGGCCCCCACCATCAGCGTGGAAGAGCTGGAAAAGCGCATCGAAGAGCTGAAGGCCGTGCAGTTCTGGCTGGAGCAGAACTCGCGCGCGCTGGCCGCCACCATCCAGGCGCTGGAGGTGCAGAAGATGACCCTGGCCACGCTCAAGGGCATGAACTTCAGCATGGGCGATGTGGCCAACGCCTTCAAGCTCAAGACCGCCGACACAGTGATGAGTGGCGTGCAGAAAGCCGCCGACACCGTGAGCGGCGCCGCCGAGGCCGTGGCTGGCGCGGCGGCCCGCGTCACAGGCCGCGCCGCCGCTGAAGAGGAAACCCCGGACGAGACCGAGGCCGAGCCCGCACCCGCTGCACAAGCCAAGCCCAAAGCCAAGGGCAAGACTGCGGCTGCGGCCGAGCCCGCCGTGGTGGACCCGATGCAGTGGTGGGGTGCGCTCACGAGCCAGTTCCAGCAGATCGCGGCCAACGCCATGAAGGACGCGGCTAAGCAGACCGCCATCGACACCACCAAGAACATGGCCACCGGCCTTGCCAAGGAAGCCCTCAAGACGGCCACCGGCATGGCCAGCCAGTTTGCCGCCAAGGGCATGCAGACCATGCAGGGCGGCGCCAAGCGCGCGGCGGCATCATCCGCAGGCGCCGCAAAGAAAACTGCTGCGGCCAAGAACCCCGCAGCCCGCAAAACCACCACGAAGCCCGCCGCCAAGAAGGCCAGCAGCACCCGCAGCCCGGCTGCCCGCAAGCGAGCGGGCTGACGCCAACGCGGGCGGGTGCGGCAGCACGCAGGCGGCCCCACGTTGGCCTACCTCCCGCCCTGGCACGGAGACCCTCACCATGAAACTCTTTCCCACCGGCCACGCCACCCACCCCCAGTGGCGCATGGCCGCTGCGCTGGTGCTGGCGCAGCTGCGCGCCCAGATGGCGCTGCCCGACTACGCGTCAGCCCCCACCCTGGGCCTGCTCTACATCACCGACCACTACGCCAACGAAGCCCAGGCGCTGCTCGACTACCTGAGCGGCGAGCTGCCGGAAGTGACCGACTGGAGCGGCACCGTGGGTGTGGGCGTGTCGGCCAACAATGCCGAATACTTTGATGAGCCCGCGCTCTCGGTCATGCTGCTGGATGTGCCGGCCGACCAGTACCGCGTGTTCTCGGGCGTGGCGCCGCTGCCTGCCCATGCGCCGCACGCCGGCACGGGCTTTGTGGCCCACACTGCGCTGGTGCATGCCGACGGCCACACGCCGGACCTGACCGAACTGCTGGCCGAGATGGCTGCGCGGACCGATACCGGCTATCTGTTTGGCGGCCTGAGCGCCAGCCGCACGGCCAGCGTGCAGTTTGCCGTGGGCGGCGACGGCAACATCGCCGGGCAAGGCGGTGCCAGCGGGGTGTTTGACGGCGGCCTCTCGGGCGTGGCGTTTGGCCCGGGCGTGTCGGTGGTTTCGCGCGTCACGCAGGGCTGCCAGCCCGTGGGCGCGCTGCACACCATCACGGCCGCGCAGGACAACGTGGTGCTCGCGCTCGACGGCGAGCCCGCGCTCGATGTACTGCTCGACACGCTGCAGGTCTCGCTCGACGGGGGCGATCCGCAGCCCGCGCTGCGCAAGGTGCGCGCCACGCTGGCAGGGCTGGTCAACGCCGGTGAACAACCGCAGGGACAGCGCCGCACGGGCCACTTTGGCGCCGACACGCGCGTGCGCCATATCCTGGGGCTGGACGGTTCTCGCCGGGGCGTGGCGCTGGCCGACCATGTGGAGCCGGGCATGCATCTGGCGTTCTGCCAGCGCAACGTGGCGGCTGCGCGTGCCGACCTCATGCGCATCTGCGCCGAAATCCGCGAGGAGCTATCGCCCGAGGAGCTGGAGCCCGCGCCGATGCTGTCGTCCGATGCCCCCGGCGGCCTTGATACCGCACTGGGAGCCGCAACACCCGCTGGCGCGCAACCGCCCATCGGGCGGCGCATTTGCGGCGCGATTTATGTGAGCTGCTCGGGCCGGGGAGGCCCGCATTTTGGCGGGCCCAGCGCCGAGCTGCAGATCGTGCGCCACGCGCTGGGCGATGTGCCCCTGGCGGGGTTCTTTGCGGGGGGGGAGATTGCCCACCACCATCTGTACGGCTACACCGGTGTGTTGACGGTGTTTGTGGACGGCGAGCCCTCACCGTCCTGATGTAGAAGAGGAAAGAGGGGGCTTGCCGGCAAGCAGTCCCCCCGGCGGGTTCGGTCAGCCCGCGCCGTTCTCGTCGGACTCGGCTTTTTCCTCGGGCGTCAGCCGCGTGGCCAGGATCTTGTCGATGGTCTTGCCATCCATGTCCACCACTTCGAGCTTCCAGTCCTCCCACTGCACCGTGTCGGTCACCTTGGGCAGGCGCCCGGTCAGCAGCATGATCATGCCGCTGAGCGTGTGGTAGCGGCCGCGTTCTTCTTCGGGCACGGCGTCCAGGTTCAGGCGGTCTTTCAGCTCGGGCACGGGGATGTGGCCATCCAGCAGCCAGCTGCCGTCCTCGCGCTGCAGCGCCCACGAGGTCTCGGGGTCGCGCGGCTGGAACTCGCCAGTGATGGCTTCGATCAGGTCCTGCAGCGTGACGATGCCCTGCACCTCGCCGTATTCGTCGATCACAAACGCCATGTGCACGTCGGACAGGCGGAAGTTGTCCAGCAGCTCCATGCCCGTGATGGTCTCGGGCACATACAGCGCCGTCTGCAGCGGCTGGTCGGCCAGGCCGCCGCGCGCCTTGTCGCGCAGCGTGCGGGACAGCCATTGGCGCGCATTGATCACGCCCAGGATGTTGTCCATGCCACCGCGCACCACCGGGAAGCGTGCGTGGTCGGACTCTTCGATGCACTTCAGGTTTTCTTCAAACGGAGCATCGATGTCCAGGCACACCACATCACCGCGCGGCACCATCAGCGAGCCGATCTGGCGGTCGTCCAGGCGGAACACGTTGCGCACCATCGTGTGCTCGTGCGACTCGATCACACCGGCCGTAGTGCCTTCGACCAGCATGGCGTGGATCTCTTCTTCGGTCACCGGGCTGCCGCTGGTTTCCTTCACGCCCAGCAAGCGCAGCAGGGTGCGCGTGGACGTGGACAGCAGCAGCACAAACGGCTTGGTGGCCAGTGCCAGAAAGTTGATGGGCCGCGCCACCAGGCGCGCAAAGGTTTCGGGGTACGACTGGCCGATGCGCTTGGGCACCAGCTCGCCCACCACGATGGAGAAGTACGTGATCAGCACCACCACCAGCCCGGTGGCCGCGTAGCCGCCGTAGGGCAGCGGCACGCCCAGGCGCTCCAGCCACGATGCCAGCGGCGCGGCCAGGGCGGCCTCGCCCACGATACCGTTCAGCACGCCGATCGACGTGATGCCGATCTGGATGGTGGAGAGAAAACGCGTGGGGTCTTCGCCCAGCTTCACGGCAGCGGCGGCACCGCTATCGCCCTCATCAATCAGCTTTTGCAACCGCACCTTGCGGGCCGTGACCAGAGCGATCTCTGACATGGCAAACAGGCCGTTGAGGAAGATGAGGGCGAACAGTATTGCTATTTCCATACAAAGGGCGCCTTGCGCGCCCTTGGGTGTTGATAAGCAACCCATTGTAAGGACAGGGGCCCGGAGGCCCCGCGCAGGCTGCTAACCACCTTCTGTTGGCAAGCCGGTTTCGTCCCATTCTGGCAGCCCTCCGCGCAGCCAGTACACCGACTGGAATCCCTTGGTGGTGGCCACCTTGGCGGCCTTGTAGGACTTCCAGCACTCGGCGCCGTTGCACGCAAAAATCACCGGCTTGGCTCTGTCCAGGCCCTGAAGCTTGTCCAGCGCCTGGAAGTCATCCTGCGCGGCATTGAAGGCCACGTCCTTGAGGCTCTTTTCCACATACGCAGCGAACACGGCGCCACGGATGCGCTTGGTCTTGAATTCCTTCTCGGTGCGCGTGTCCACCAGCGTGGCGCCTTGTGCCAGCAGGGTCTGCGCTTCGCGCGCGGTGATGCGGTTCACCCCAGGCAGGCTGGTGGGGGTGAACAGCCCCAGCTCGGCCACGCGGCGGTATTCCACCGCCTCCGGGCGCACGGAGACCAGCGGCAGGCCGCTGGCCGAGGACGATGTGCTGAACCACTGGGCCAGCTTGCTGCGTGCATCCGCTGGCAGGTCTTTCTTGACCACGATGGAGAACCCGCCCGGCACAGGCTGCGACGTGGCCAGCACCCGCGCGATGCCGGGGTGCGCCGCCGACCATTCGGCCCAGTCGTCCTCGCGCACCACGGTGGCATCGGCCGTGCCCAGGGTCAGGGCAGTGAGGCCCGCCTGGGGGAATTTTTCGTACTGCACGGCCCGCAGATCCTGGAACGACAGCCCCGCTTCGTTCAGCATGCCGCGCGCCATGTAGGTGTAGACCGAGTCCTGCTGGGGCAGGTACAGCCGCCGGCCTTTCATGGCGGGCACGGCGGCGATGGGCTGTAGCCCGACCAGCAGGTACTTGTCCGATTTGTGCGTGGCGCCCACCAGTTCGTAGCCGCGTTGCAGTGCAGATGCCGCCACTTGCGCCGGCGCAATGAAGATGTCATAGCCCGCGCTGCGGGTGGCGCGCATTACGTCGGCCAGGTCGTCGCTGGTGGTCAGCGCCACAGGCTGGCCCGCCGCCTTCGACAAGCCCGACTCGGCCGAGGTGCGCAGGATGGAGTGCGCGGCCTTGCGGGCCGTGGGCTCCACGACCACGATCGCCGTCAACTGGGCCAGCGCGGTGCTGCAACCCAGCCCCCAGAGCAGGAGCAGCCCGAGTGGTCGCCAGGATCGTTTTCTGATGATGTTCATAGCGCTTTTCCTCTCCCCTACAACAAAGCGCGAATATGCCCACGGCCTCCGCACCTGCGTACGAATGTTTCCGATGTTTTGTTTTTGTTACTTCTGCTAACGATGCCGCACGTGCGATGCAAGGGGCTGCCGCACAGAATGCGGGCTGGCCCGATGCCCTGCGCTTGCGAGGGGAATCGGGGGCGAAAGGTTTTTTTCACCCCACTCTTTGGAGACGTTCGCATGAAAGATTCGATGACCCTGCCGCGCCGCCACATGCTGGTCGGAAGTGCTGCCGCCTTGAGCGCGCTGGGCCTGGCCGGATGGACGGGCAGTGCGCGCGCCCAGCAGGCCGCCGCCCCCGCAGCCAAGCCGCTGCCTGCCTATGCAGGGTGGAAGTCGCCGGATGCGCTGATCGTGCACAGCAGCAGCACCCTGGAAACGCGGCGCTCCGCGTTTGGCACCAGCGTCATCACGCCGTCCAACCAGCTGTACGTGCGCAACAACCTGCCCGCGCCTGACGCGGCCATCCTGGACAACCGCGACGCGTGGACGGTGTCCATCGAAGGGGTCAAAAGCCCGCGCAGCCTGACCCTGGCCGAGCTCAAGACGCTGGGCGTGGAAACCGTGGCCACCGTGTTGCAGTGCTCGGGCAACGGCCGGGGCTTTTTCCCCAGCAAGCCCAGCGGCACGCCCTGGTCGGTAGGCGCCGCGGGCTGCGTGGTCTGGAGTGGCGTGCCGCTGCGCAACGTGGTGGCGGCCCTGGGCGGGCTGGCCGACGGCGCGGCCTACCTGACCGGTACGGGCGGCGAGAAGCTGCCCGAGGGGGTGGACCCGCTGTCGGTGCTGGTGGAGCGCTCGGTGCCCGTGAAGGCGATGGACGATGCGCTGCTGGCCTGGGAGATGAATGGCGAGCCGCTGTCACTGGCGCATGGCGGCCCGCTGCGGCTGGTGGTGCCCGGCTATCAGGGCGTGAACAACATCAAGTACGTCAAGCGCGTGGCCTTCGGCAGCGCGCAGTCGCAGGCGCGCATCATGTCGCACGGCTACCGCATGTCACCACCCGGCTCCAAGGCCAGCCCTGACCAGCCTTCGGTGTGGGAGATGGGCGTGAAGTCCTGGATCAACGGCCCCTTGACCGACAAGGGCCCCCTCAAGCCCGGCCAGGTGCAGGTGCATGGCGTGGCCTTTGGCGGCACGCGCGGCATCAAGGGCGTGGAGGTGTCGGCCGACGGCGGCAAGACCTGGCAGGCGGCCAAGCTCATCGGCCCGGACCTGGGCCCTTTTGCCTGGCGGCAGTTTGCACTGCCCGTGCGGCTGGAGGCGGGCACCCATGTGCTGGCCAGCCGCGCCACCGACACGGCGGGCAATGTGCAGGCCGAGCAGCGCGAGGAAAACCTGGGTGGCTACAACAACGCCAGCTGGCGCGACCACGCTGTCACCGTGACCGTGGCCTGAGATGGGTGGGAGCAACGGAGCGCGCCGCCTTGCAGCGGCGCTGTGGGCCGCTGGCGCCTGTACGTCGGCTGCGGCCGCCGATCCCGCCGAACTGGCGCGCGGCAAGGAACTGTTCACCAAGATCCAGCCCGCCTGTGCCGTGTGCCACACGCTGCAGGCTGCCGGTGCCGAGGGCCAGGTCGGCCCGGTGCTGGATGAGCTGAAACCCGACGCGGGCCGCGTGTTGCGCGCGCTCAAGGCAGGCATCGGCGTGATGCCGTCTTATGCCGAACGCATGAGCGAAAAGGACATGTTGGCCGTGGCGCAGTTTGTGGCGCACGCCACAGGCGCGGCCAAGTAGGCGCAGCTTTTCGCACCGGTTGCAGCGTGGCCTCGCTGCAACCGCCTGCAACCGCGCGCTGCCTCAGGCCGCTGTGCGCGACGGCACCAGCGCCGCCCCGGCTGCGCGCCCTTGCAGCCCCTGGAACGCAAACTCCACCTCGGGCACGCGGCCACTCACGATGTCGGCCAGCGCCTTGCCCGAGCCGCAGGCGTGCGTCCAGCCCAGCGTGCCGTGGCCGGTGTTGAGGAACAAATTGCCCACTTTGGTCTTGCCGATCAGCGGCACGTTGCTGGGCGTGGCGGGGCGCAGGCCGCTCCAGAACTGCGCCTGGGTGGTGTCGCCCGCGTCGGGGAAGAGCTGCTCCACTCGCCGCACGATGGCCTCGCAGCGCACCTGGTTCAAGTGGCGGTCATAGCCATTCAATTCCGCCGTGCCCGCAATGCGCAGGCGGTCGCCCCGCTCGCTGGTGTAGCGCGAGAACACGAGCTTGAACTCGTCGTCCGTCAGGCTCACCTGGTGCGCCTTGGCCGCGTCCTTGACCGGCATGGTCACCGAGTAGCCTTTGGCCGGGTAGATGGGCAGCGGGATGCCCAGCGGCTGCGCCAGCAGCGGGCTGAACGAGCCCATGGCCAGCACAAACGCATCGCCGCGCACGCGCTCGAAGCGGCCTTCGGCATTGGTCACTTCCACATGGTCAATGCGGCCACCCACCTCGCGCAGCGCAGTGATGTGGTGGCCCATGCGGAACTGCACGCCCGCCGCCTCGCACAGCTTGGCCAGCTCGCGCGTGAACTGGTTGGCGTCGCCGGATTCATCTTCGGCCGTGAAGGTGGCGCCCGCCAGCTGCGGGCGGATGTGGGCCAGGGCAGGCTCGATGCGCACGGCCTCGTCAGCACTGATCACCTGGCGCTCGCAGCCCAGCGCACGCATCTGCTCGGCCGGGGCCAGCGCGCCGTCAAACTCCTTTTGGTTGGTATAGAAGTGCAGGATGCCCTGCGTGCGCTGGTCGTACTGGAGGCCAGTGGCCGCGCGCAGCTGCTGCAGCGTGTCGCGGCTGTAGGTGCCCAGGCGCACGATCTGCTCGATGTTGTGGCGCGTGCGTGCGGGCGTGCAGTTGCGCAGGAAGGACAGGCCCCACAGCCACTGGCGCATGTCGGCGCGCAAGCGGAAGAGCAGGGGCGCATCTTCCTTGCCCAGCCATTGCAGCACCTTGAGCGGCGCACTGGGGTTGGCCCAGGGCTCGGCATGGCTCACCGAAATCTGGCCGCCGTTGGCAAAGCTGGTTTCGGCGCCGGGCGTGCCCTGGCGGTCGATGACGGTCACCTCGTGACCGAGTTGCGAGAGGAAATAAGCCGAAGTCACGCCGAGCAAGCCGGCGCCCAAAACGATCACGCGCATGATTTTCAAAGCCTTTCTGGGCTCTGGCGCTAGAACAATATGCGCTGGCAGCTATGAATTCAATAGCGTGCAGCTGGCGCATGAATGCCCTAGCTGCCGCTCCCCCTGTCCTTGGTACCTGAGAGATTCACCGCCACCCACCCGGGCTGCGGCTTGCTCCTTCGGTGCGCTTCGCGTTGCGCGAGGCGGCTCTCCAGACGGCTTTGATGAATGGTGCAGTACGGGACCTGAGCGTGTATGGGAGTTTGCGCCTTCGGTGCAGCGGTGGCCTGTGCCTGCCGTGCTCTCCTGCGAGGCCGATTCTAGGGGGCAAGCCTGTGCGCCGGATCAACTCCGGTGGCTAATGGGGCGCAATCGTTGCTGATGCAGCGGGGCGGGGCCGATGGGGGAAGGTGCCGATAATCCCGCCGACCCCTTGCACCACGGAGAGTTTTTGCCATGTCCCCCACCGCTTTGGACCCTGCCGCCAGCGCCGCCGTCATCACCCAGGCCCGGGAAGGGCGCACGCCCCGCCCGTTGGACTTTCCCGCAGGGCTGCGCCCGCGCGATGCCACCGAGGCCTATGCCGTGCAAGACGCGGTGGTGCGTGCACGCGGGCACATCGCTGGCTGGAAGGTCGGGGCTGCGTCGCCCCAGGCGCAACCGGCACGCGCTGCACTCACCCGCGATTCGGTGTGGGTGGCTGCAGCGGGCGAGCCCGTGTTGCTGGCTGCATCTGGTTTTGCCGTGATGGGGGTGGAGGCGGAATGGGTCTACGAACTGGGGGCCGACCTGCCCGCCCGCGCCACCCCCTACAGCGCCGCCGAAGTGCTGACCGCCGTGGCGTCGGTGCGGGCCGCCATCGAGGTGTGCGACACGCGCTTTGCTGCCTGGGCGCAGCAGGGCGAGTGGAGCCGCCTGGCCGACCAGGCATGCCACGGAGCGCTGATTGTGGGGACTGGCACCGACGAAGTGGCCACCGCACAGCCCCTGGCGCAAGCGGTGACTTTGTCGGTGAACGGGGCCGTGGCCGTGCAACATGCCACCTGGGGCAACCCGGCGGGCGACCCGCTGCGCATGCTGGTGTGGCTGGCCAACGAAGGCGCGCGCAGCCTGGGTGGACTGCGCGCGGGGCACTGGGTCACCACCGGGTCATGCACCGGCACCGTGCTGGTGGCGCCGGGGGCTGAGGTGGTGGCCGACTTTCCCGGGCTGGGGCAGGCGGTGTTGCACCTGCCATAAAGGCACAGGGCCTGGCGCCCTGGCTAGCCAGCGGAGCGTCGATCAACGATCAGTTGCGGCGCGGGTTGTCCGGCTGGTGGTCGCGGCGGTTGGGCACGCCGTCGCCGTCACGGTCGCGGTCATTGCGGTTGGCAATGCCGTCGCCATCGCGGTCCCAGCCGCCCCGGTGCAGCTCCCAGCGCCCGTCGCGCTGCTCCCACTGGGGGGTGCGATAGCGGTAGCCTGGCCGCACCTTTTCAAAGTGGCCTGCCACCCACACGTGGCGGTGACCCCGCCAGTCCCAGTAGCCAGGCACCCACACCTGTCCCTTGCGGGCGTGCGGAACGGCTTCGCGGCGGGGTGGCGGGGGTGCCGGGATGACGATGCCCTGCTGTGGGCCCGACTGCACGATCACAGTGGCTTGCGTGGCGGCCTGGGCCGGTGTGATGGCCCCTGTCAGCGCCGTCAGCGCCGTCAGCGCTGTCACGGACAGGGCCGCTGCAGTGAAGGTGTTGCGCAAGAAAGTGGCGTGGGTCATGGTGAACTCCTTGTCGTGTCTGGCCGACCGCAGGCACTGCCTGCGTCGGGCCGGGTGTTGCGTCTGTGGCCTCATCGTGGCCGGTGGGTGGTGGCGCGTCTGTCAGTCGGACTGCCCATTGCCTGTCGGCGCGCGCAGCGGTCCCACCGGGGTGGATCAGCGGCGGTAGGGGTTGTCCGGGCGCTGGTCGTAGCGGTTGGGCACGCCGTCTCCGTCACGGTCCCGGTCGCGGCGGTTGGGGATGCCATCGCCATCACGGTCCCAGCCGCCGGGCTGCATGTTCCAGCGGCCGCCGTGTTCCACCCAGCGGGGCTCGCGGTAGTGGTAGCCGGGGCGGGCCTTCACCCAGTAGCCCTGCATCCACACATGGCGGTGGCCACGCCATTCCCAGTGGCCGGGCACCCACACCATGCCGCGGCGCGGGTGCGGCGCCACCTCGTAGCGGGGTGGGGGCGGCGCCTGGTACTGCACGCGCACTGGGGCGGGTTGCTGGTAGACAGGCGTACCTGCCTGGATGACAACGGTGGCGCTGGTCTGCGCCTGCGCCGCGCTCGCGGCGCCCAGCGACAGCAGGGCGATGGACACAGCGGCAAGTGCTTTGCGGGCCATAAGGTTCTCCTCAGATGTGATTCCTTGCGGAACCGGAGACTTCATGGTGCGCACGCTGCGTCAAGCCGGTGTAGTCCCATTGCGAAGCTTTGTGAAGTTGTGTTGCCGACTTCGGAGGCAAACGGTTGCCGTGTGATTTTTGTCACGCCTGCTCAGGCATCCGGCGTCGGCGTCTCCCATCCATCCGCCCGCGATGGCTTGCTTCAGCGCCACCACACCAGCGTCGCAATCACCAGCAACGCGCACCACGCCGGGTGTCTGCCATGCGTGGCAAAGAACACGAGCATGCCACTGGCCAGGGTGGCAATGCCCACGGCGTCGGCGGCCCAGGCGCCCAGGGCCGCGTCCCAAGGTGCGGTACCCAGGCGCCAGAGCAGGGCGCTCAGTGCCCAGCACAGTACCGAGGCCACATGCCAGGTGCCCCACAGAATGCGCAGGTGCGGGGCGTGCAGCAACTGCTGCGCCGTGCCAACCTCCGCGCGCCCCGCCGTCTGGCGGCCCTGCGTACGCAGCCTGCGAAACAGTAGAAGCTCTCCCAGCACCGAGTGCGCCACACCCACCAGGGCCAGCCCGGCTGCCGCCAGGGTCAACGCGGTGTTCGCGGTGTTTGTCATGGGTGAACGGCCAGCGCCTTGTGGGCGCGGGTGTGCACCCGGGCACCCAGCCGCGTCAGCAGGTGCATCAGCCCCATCCACATGCGTTCGAACGCGGGCATCTCGCCGGGGATCTGGGCGAGGTGCTGGCCCAGCACGCGCTGGTGCTGGCTGGGGGTGATGGGCGGCGGTGTTTTGGTGCCAAAGTCAAACACCGGCTGGGTGAAGGGCTCGATCTGCCAGGCCTGCATCTCGGCCAGCGCGGGGGCGAGTTCAGTGGTGTAGGCCTGCACGGTCAAGTCCTTGCGCAAGAGCCCCAGCGCCTGGTAGGCCTGCAGCACCTGTGCGTTGCGCGTGGGGTCGGTAGGGGCGCGCAGCAGGGCAGACCATGCCTGCACCACCTGCGCACGGAATGCGCTGGGCAGGGCGCGCGTGCAGCCAAAGTCCAGCACACCCACCGTGCCATCGGGCGCGAACAGAAAGTTGCCCGGGTGCGGGTCGGCATGTACCTGCCCCAGCACAAAGATGCAGTGCATGAACCAGTCCCACAGGTGCTGCCCGGCCTGGTCGCGCAGTGCCTGCGGTGGCTGTGTGGCCAGCCAGGCTTGCAACGGCAGCCCGGGCACAAACTGCTGCGTGAGCACCTGGCCGCGCGTGTGCGAGAGGATGGGCTGCGCCATCACCACGCCCGGCTGCGCGGCATGCTGGGCAAACCATTGCAGCTGTTCGGCCTCCTGCAGGTAGTCCACCTCGCGCAGCAGGGTGGCCTCGATCTCGGTCATCACGCTGTCCAGCACGGCATCGGTGGGCAGCGGCATGTCGGTGTGGGCCAGTGCGCGCAGCGCGGCGCGCATCAGCTGCATGTCGCTGGCAATGGTGGCGGCAATGCCGGGGTATTGCACCTTCACGGCCACCGTGCCGTGGCCAGCAAGTTGCGCGCGGTGCACCTGTCCCAGGCTGGCGGCGGCAAACGCGGTGGGCTCGAACTGCTCGAACAGCGCCTCGGGCTCTTGTCCGAAGGCCTGGCGGAACACGCGTCCCACCAGCGCGCGGTTGAGCGGCGGGGCCTGGTGGTGGGCGCGTGCCAGTTCGCTGCGCACGCCGTCGGGCAGCAGGCCCGGGTGCATGCTGAGCAACTGCGACACCTTGAGCGCCGAGCCCCGCAGCTGTCCCAGCGCGCCAAACAAAATGCGGCCCAGCGCGGCCTCGTGCTCGGCCTGTGCCTGGGCCGAGCGCTTGCGCGTGCGGTGTCCCAGCTCCGCCATGCCGATGCGCGCGGCCGCGAGCCCCGTGATGGCGCTGCGCGCCAGCTTGCCGGTGCGGGGTGCGTTTGCGTCAGTTTGGGCCATGGTCTGCCAGGCGCTGCGCCGTGCAGCGTGCAATCACGCGGTGGATCGGCGTGATCACCGCCATGTACGCATGGCCCAGCGTGTTGTGGATGTGCACCACGGTGCTCAGCACCACGCGGGGCGCGGTGCCGGGGGCGGCGGGCTGTTTGCAGATGGACACCTGCACGTCCAGGTGCTTGTCGTCCTGGCCCATCACCACCTCGGTGTCGCTCAGGTGCCGGATGCGGAAGATGCCGACACGGTCGCCCACGCGGTAACTGCGCGCGTCGCGCAGGGATCGGCCACTCGCGGGCGGGTGGCCGTCGTCCAGCTGGCCCAGGTCCTTCAGGCCCACCAGGCGCACGGCCTTGTTGCGTACGAACATGAGGGCGCGCGTCCATGCCGGGGTGCGGGCCGCCACATCCAGCCACGACTGCAGGGCCGAGCGCGCGGGGTGCCGGTCGGCCACCTCGTAGGCATCAAAAAAATCGGCCCCCGGCAGCGTGGCGTGGATGGCCGTGCCGGATGGCACCTGGGTAGCGTGCGCGGTGGTGGGGGCGGCCGGTGTAGGGGGCGCGTTCATGGTGCGCTCTTTCTTTTGCGGGGCGTGGCGGGGCGGGGGGCGGTGGGGGCCTCCGTGGGGCCGGCGGCCGCCCGGGGTTTGCGGGGTGCACGCGCAGGCTGCGCAGTTTTCGGGGCGAGGTCTTCGGCCGCGGCCCTACCGGCAGGGGGTTGCGATGCCCTTGCTGCGGGCGCGCTGGCCATGGCCTGCTGGGCCATGTGCAGCATGCCCATCAGGCCGCTGCCGTGTTGCACCATGCGGGCCATCTGGCTGCGCAGCACAAAGCCGCCCAGTTGCAGCACGCGGTTGACAAGCCCACCGCGCAGCGCCTGCACCAGCACGCCCAGCGACAGGTCCACCAGCTGCGTGGTGTCGGCAAATTCGTCGGAGGTGTCGGCCAGCCAGTACGTCACCACGCCTGCGAGGTAGTCGGTGTAGAGGCTACCTGCCAGGCCCTTGAAGTCGCAGGGCTCGATCTCGCCGCTGGCCTCGGCCGCCTCCAGAAAGCTCGCCACCGCCTCGCGCAGGCTTTGGCGTGCTGCCAGCGGCTCGGCCAGCATCGACAGCGGCGAGCGCCGGGCCAGGCCGCGCACCTGGGCCACAAACTCGCGGTCGGCCAGCAGGCGCTCCAGCACGGCATCGGTCAGGCGCTGCAGCTTTTCTTGCAGGCCGTAACCCGCAAAGCCCGGTGTCTGCAGCGTGTCGGCCAGCGCCTGGTGGGCCACATCGTCCAGGTAGCCCAGAACGATGCGGTCCTTGGTGGGGAAGTATTTGTAGATCGTGGCGTCGCCAATGCCGGCGGCGCGTGCGATGTCTTTCATCGTTGTGCCGTCAAAGCCCTGGCGGGTCATGAGGTCCACCGCGCTGGCCACGATCTGGCGGCGCGTGGCGTCTTGCTGCTGGCGGGTGGTTTTCATTTGACTATTCTTAAATTGATTGAATATGCAATTTAAAGAATAGTTATTTCTGTTTATGGCGTCAAGCCACCTCTTGGCAGGCGCAAGCAGGGGTTTTGAGGCGTTTTTAGCATCAAGCGCAGGTATTTCATGCGTTGATAGCTATCAAAAAGATAGTAAATGGAGGCTGATTCATGGCGCTGCGGCCAGTTCCTGCACCTGTGAGGCGGCCGCTGCGCTTAACCAAGGGCAGGAGTTGGCTTGCAGCGACTGCTGCCGCTTGCAGGGGCCCGCGAAATCGGCGGGAGGCTTACCGCCGCATGCTTGCAAACGCCTCGAACTCCCAGCTGCGCATCGCCAGCAGCAGGGTGTAGCCCTCGCGCTCGCGGTCGGGCAGCTTCTGGTCGGCCAGGTGCTGCTGGGCAAAGTCCTGCGCCACGCGCTGCATGCGCTCCATGAACGCGGGCGCCAGGCTGCGGCTGATGTTGCCGTGCACCAGCAGCACGCCTTCGCCCGGGCCATCAAAGCCGCCTGCAAAGTAGTCCAGCAGCGCGTGGTCCCGGAAGTAGTTCATCACGGGCCCATGCGGGCGCCAGCGGAAGGTCTTGGCCAGCTTGAGGCGGTAGCGGTTGAGCGGCCGCAGCTCGATGATGCCGATGCGGTCCAGCTGCGCCAGGTACTTGATGCCCTCGGCCTCGGTCAGGCGGTAGTAGCCCGTCACCTGCTCCAGCGTCCACTGGCTCAGCACACAGATCGCCATCAGCAGCAGCTTCTTGTCGGCCACCACGGCCTTTTCCTGCTCGTGGGTCAGCTCTTTCAGCAAGGGCTGCTCGTCGGCCACGCGCCTTGCCAGATCGGCAAAGTCCAGCGCCAGTGCGCGGCAGATGGCGTCGATGCGCGATAGCGGCATGTCGCCCCTGGCCAGCATGCGCTTGACGCTGGACTCGGCCATGCCCAGCGCCTGCGCCAGATCGGCGTAGGTCATCTGCGCGGTCTTGAGTTCCTTTTTCAGGGCGGTGACGAGGTCGGCGGTCGTGCTCATGGTGAGGGGGCTCCTGGGTATCGATTATCAATACCCGAAGGTGCGTGGGTAGCCCCTTGCGCGACTTTTTGAGGCCACCGATGGCGCCGCTACCCACACTGCGCGGCATCGTTCACTTTCTACGGTGTGTGTGATGTCTTCTTCTCCTGTGACTCCCCCTCGTGCGCGCGGCCTGGCAACGCTGTCGCGACTGTCGGGTGCCGAAACCGGCCTGTTGCTGGGCGCGGCTGCGCTGCTCGCCCTGGCGTTGTTCGGCCCCGTGCTGCCCGCCAGTGCGCACCAGCATGACTTTGCCGACCTGCGCACGCTGTGGGGCATTCCCTGCGCGTTGGATGTGTTGAGCAACTTGGCCTTTGCCTTGGCAGGTGCATGGGGTTGGTGGGTGCTGCGCCGCGTGCCGTCGGCCGCGCTGGACGCCATCTCCCGTGCGCTGGCTGCCCTGTTCTTTGGCGGGCTGCTGTGCACCGCCGCAGGCTCTGCTCTGTACCACTGGCAGCCGCAGGACGCGGGCCTGCTGTGGGACCGCCTGGGCATGGTGCTGCCTTTTGCGGGGCTGCTTGGGCTGGCGGCGGCCAGCCGGGTGAGCGCGCGGGCGGGCGTGGCCGCTGCAGGTGCGGTGCTGCTGGCGGGGCCACTGGCCGTGTGGGCCTGGGTGCACACCGGCAACCTGCTGCCGTGGGCCGTGGTGCAACTGGGTGGCCTGCTGGTGGTGCTGGCGCTGGCGTGCCTGCCACGCCGCGTTGGCGGACTGGCGCTGCACCTGGGCGTGGTGGTGGTGCTGTACGCCCTGGCCAAGCTGCTGGAGGCGGCAGACCATTCGGTGTTCGAGGCCACAGGCGGATGGGTGTCGGGCCACAGCCTCAAGCATGTGCTGGCGGCGGGCGCCGCCTGGCCCGTGATGACGGCATTGGGGTCGCTGGTGGCTTTGCGCCACAGTGACGCGGCGGTGATGCCGCGGGTCATGCCGTCCGGGCAGAATGGCGCCCACGCCGTGGGTGTCGCCCGCAGATCCGGCGCATGAAGCGCAGGTCCGGAAAATTCCAACAAGCCAACCCATCGGAAACGAGGAGAAACGCATGAGCCCCGACACCGCCTCCACCAGCGTGGCCCCCGCACCCACGCACGAGGACCCGAACCAGTTTGCCCTGCTGCGCCAGCGGCGGTTTGCCCCCTTTTTCTGGACGCAGTTCTCCGGCGCGGCCAACGACAACCTCTTCAAGTTCGCCTTCACGGTGATGGTGACTTACCAGCTCAGTGTGGACTGGCTGCCGCCCGCGATGGCGGGGCTGGTGATTGGCGCGCTGTTCATCCTGCCGTTCCTGCTGTTCTCGGCCACGTCCGGCCAGCTCACCGACAAGTACGACAAGACGAAGATGATCCGCTTCGTGAAGAACCTGGAGATCGCCATCATGCTGGTGGCGGCCGTGGGTTTCATCGGGGGCAACATCCCCATCCTGCTGCTGTGCACCTTCTTGATGGGCGTGCACTCCACGCTGTTTGGCCCGGTCAAGTTTGCCTACATGCCCCAGGTGCTCAACGAGCGTGAGCTGACGGGCGGCAACGGCATGGTCGAGATGGGCACGTTTGTGGCCATCTTGCTGGGCAATGTGGCCGGTGGTTTGCTGGTGGCATTGCCCGGCATCGGCCACACCACCGTGGCCGTGGCCTGTGTGGTGGCTGCACTGGTCGGGCGCGCGGTGGCGCAGTTCATTCCCTCGGTGCCGGCCACCGACCCGGGGCTCACCATCAACTGGAATCCCTTCACCGAAACCTGGCGCAACCTCAAGCTGGCGCACGAGAACATCGTGGTGTTCCGCTCGCTGCTGGGCATCAGCTGGATGTGGTTCTTTGGCGCGGTGTTTCTGAGCCAGTTCCCCAGCCTGGCCAAGAACGTGCTGCATGGCAACGAGCAGGTGGCGTCGCTGCTGCTGGTGGTGTTCTCCATCGGCATTGGTGTGGGCTCGCTGCTGTGCGAGGTGCTGTCGCGCCGACACGTCGAGATCGGCCTGGTGCCACTGGGCGCCATCGGCATGAGCGTCTTTTCCATCGACCTGTACTTTGCATCGCGCAGCCTGCCGCCTTCCGAGATCATGGGCCTGGCCGCCTTCATGGCCCAGGGCGCGCACTGGCGCGTGATGCTGGACCTGGCGCTGCTCAGCCTGTTTGCGGGCCTGTACAGCGTGCCCATGTACGCGCTGATCCAGATGCGCAGCCAGCCCACGCACCGCGCGCGCATCATCGCGGCCAACAACATCCTGAACGCGCTGTTCATGATCGGCAGCTCGCTCATCGCCGGCGCCTTGCTGGGCGCGGGCTTCACGGTGCCGCAGATCTTCCTGTTCACCGGCCTGGCCAACGCCGTGGTGGCGTTCTACATCTTCATGTTGGTGCCCGAGTACCTGCTGCGCTTCATCGCGTGGGTGTCTTCCCGGTTCGTGTACCGCTTCAAGGTGCAGGGCGATGAAAACCTGCCGTCCACCGGCCCCTCCATCCTGGCCTGCAACCACGTGAGCTTTGTGGATGCCGTGCTGCTCATGGCCGCCAGCCCGCGCCCCATCTACTTCGTGATGGACCACCGCATCTTCCGCGTGCCGGTGCTGGGCTGGCTGTTCCGCCTGGCCAAGGCCATCCCGATTGCGCCCTACAAGGAAGACCCGAAGACCTATGAAGCGGCTTTCGACCGTGCTGCACAGGTGCTGCGCGAAGGCGATCTGCTCGCCATCTTCCCCGAAGGGGGCATCACCAAGGACGGACAGCTGCAGGAGTTCAAGGGCGGCATCATGAAGATCATCGAACGGGCGAAGGCCGAGGGTGTCGAGGCCCCGGTGATCCCCATGGCGCTGACCAACCTGTGGGGCTCGTACTTCAGTCGTATTGAAAAGGGCGGCGCCATGGTGCGGCCGTTCCGCCGGGGCTTCTACAGCCGCGTGGGGCTGAATGTGGGCTCTGCCGTCGCGCCGACCGAGGTGCAGCCCACGCTGCTGCGCGAGCGGGTGCAAAAGCTGCTCGCGGCATGAGCTGCCAGTCCCTGTGCGGGGCGTTTCAGATCAGTGAGAGCCTGGCCAGCCGCGCCAGGCGTTCCTGTTCCTCTTGGGCTGTGGAGCTGGGTTGATCAGCCGTTGCGAAAAAGAAAGCTGTAGGCGTTCAACGCCGGCACCCCTCCCAGGTGCGCATACAGCACGCGGGAGCCTTCGGGGAATTCGCCGTTGCGCACCCTGTCGATCATCCCGTGCATGGACTTGCCTTCGTACACCGGGTCGGTGAGCATGCCCTCCTGGCGCGCGCACAGGCGGATGGCTTCCAGTGTGCCTTCGTTGGGCAGGCCGTACTCGGGGCCGCCGTAGCGCGTGTCCAGCACCACATCCTCGGCCGTGATCTCCTGGCCCAGCTCCACCAGCTGTGCGGTGTTTTGCGCGATGCGCAGGATCTGCGCGTGCGTCTTCTCGGGCTTGGCTGATGCGTCGATGCCGATCACCTTGCGCGCCCGACCGTCGGCGGCAAAGCCCACCACCATGCCCGCCTGCGTGCTGCCCGTGACCGAGCACACGACGATGTAGTCAAACTGAAAGCCCAGCTCCTTCTCCTGCTGGCGCACTTCCTCGGCAAAGCCCACGAAGCCCAGGCCGCCGTAGGGGTGCTCGGAGCAACCGGCTGGAATGGGGAAGGGCTTGCCGCCCGCCTTCTTCACGTCTTCCATGGCCTGCTCCCAGCTGGGGCGGATGCCGATGTCGAAGCCCGCAGCGTCCAGCCTCACGTCGGCGCCCATGATGCGGCTCATCTCGATGTTGCCCACGCGGTCGTACACCGCGTCGGAGTAGTTGACCCAGTTCTCCTGCACCAGCACGCATTTCATGCCCAGGTGCGCTGCCACGGCGGCGACCTGGCGCGTCTGGTTGGACTGGATGCCGCCGATGGAGACCAGCGTGTCGTAGCCGCCTGCGATGGCTTCGGGGATCAGGTACTCCAGCTTGCGCGTCTTGTTGCCGCCGAATGCCAGGCCGCTGTTGCAGTCCTCGCGCTTGGCGTACAGGTGCACCTTGCCGCCCAGGTGGGCCGACAGGCGGTTGAGGGGCGTGATGGGCGAGGGGCCGAAGGTGAGCGGGTGGCGGGCAAATTTCTGCAGGTTCATGGCGGTGTTCCGGTCGGTGAAGAGGAGTCGCAAGCGGGGGGCTTGCAGTGCCTTCATCGTAGAAAAACACGCGCATCAAGTGGTTGCAAAAATTGTCAAAATTTCGGCGTTTAAGTTTTCTGAAAGAGAATGCAAGCAGAAAATATTTCTTCAAATTGTTTATGTACGCAACAAAAGTTCGTGCCAAGAATGCACCACAGGCCGATGTCTCTGCCGAACTGGACCGTACCGACAAAGCCATCCTGCGGCAGCTGCAGCGTGATGCGTCGCTGTCCAATGTCGCGCTGGCCGACAAGGTGCATCTGAGCCCGCCCGCCTGTCTGCGCCGCGTGGAGCGCCTGCGGCGCCTGGGGCTCATCGACAAGGTGGTGGCGCTGCTCAACCCCCAGGCCGTGGGGGCGGGCATGCTGGTGATGATTGGCGTGGTGCTGGACCGCTCCACGCCCGAGTCGTTTGCCGAGTTTGAAAAGGCAGCGGCCAAGGTGTCGGGCTGCATGGAATGCCATGTGGTCACCGGCGAGTTCGACTACTTCATGCTGGTGCGCACGCGCGACAACGACAGCTTCAACCGCTTGCACGCCGAGCAGCTGCTCTACCTGCCGGGGGTGCGTCAGGTGCGCTCGTTCATGGTGCTGCGCAACGTGCTGTCGACCACCGAGCTGCCACTGGCGGTGTAGCCGTCTGCCTCTATTCGGTCACTGGTCACTGCGCGCCGCGCAGCCGCCCCATCATGGCCGCCCAGGCCGGGCCGCCAAACACGTTGACCACCAGCCCCGCCATCAAGAGCCCGGCGCCCGCAAAGTGCACGGGCAGCAACTGCTCGCCAAACGCCACCCAGCCCGCGGTCAGGCCCACCACGGGCACCAGCAGCGTGAAGGGCGCCACGCGATTCACGGGGTAGCGCGACATGAGGTAGGTCCACAGCCCGAAGCCCAGCAGCGTCGAAATCCACGCGATATAGGCCACGGCGGCCATCGATTGGAAGGACAGGTGCTGCACGGCCGTCCACACCGTGGCGGGCCCGTCCAGCCACAGCGACAGCGCCACAAAAGGCAGCGGCGCCACTACGCTGGACCAGACGATGAAGGCAAACTGGTTCATCGGCCCATACCGCCCCACGGCACGCGTGACGATATTGCCGCAGCCCCACATGGCGGCTGCCGCCACGGTCAGCGCAAAGCCTGCCAGGGGCATGGAGGCGCCATGCGCGCTGCCGATCAGCGCCAGCCCGCAGCCCGCCAGCGCCAGGCCTGCCACCTGGTTGCCATGCCATTTTTCGCGCAGCCACCACGCCGCCAGCAGCAAGGTGAAGAACGACTGCGACTGCAGCACCAGCGAGGCCAGGCCCGACGGCATGCCGATGTGGATGGCGGTGAACAGCAGCGCAAACTGGCCCACGGCCATGGTCATGCCGTACAGCAGGTACAGCCGCAGGGGCACCTTGGGAGGCTTGACGAACAGCAGTGCGGGGAAGGCTGCGAGCAGGTAGCGCAGCGCGCCCAGCAGCAGGGGCGGCACTCCGGCCACGCCCACCTTGATGACAGCAAAGTTGAGGCCCCAGACCACGATGACGAGCAGGGCCAGGGCGAGGTCGCGGGGGCGCAGGGCAGTGTTCATGCCCTGCATTCTCGGGGATGGAGCGGCCCGGTGGCCGGACGTTTCAGGACCAGAGTGGAACGAAAACAGACCAGACCATGGAGAAATTCCGAAGGCGTTACGCTGGCTCGACTGCGAAGCTCAGCCCCGCATTGGCCTGCAGCCGCGCGATCAGCCTATCACCCAGCGCGGGCGCTGTGGTCCAGATACCGCCAGATGTCTCGGAAGCATCCTGCAGCAGGCACACCGCTGCTTCGGTGATCATCTTGGAGGTGGACCCATAGCCCGGGTCGCGGTCGCCCTTCACGCCCACGCGCAGGGTGTGGCCTGCGTCGTCGGTGCCCAAAAACAGCACATCGTAAAAGCCGTTCTCGCGTTCCTCGCGCGAAGGGCCTTCGCCCGGCTTGGGGCCTTTGTCCGAACCCAGCGACTTGTCGCCCGCCACCGCATTGGCGATGGCCTCGCCCTTTTCGCCAGGGCCGGTGATGAGCATTTCGTCGTAGACAAAATCGGTGCCGTAAGCGTGCTGCAGCAGGAAGTTGGAGCGGTGTACGTTGCGCGTGTTGATGGCGGCCATCACGAACGGTGCCACCCACACGCCTTCGCCCAATGCTTCGTCCACCATGGGCTTGTTGCCCGACGGCTGGCGTGGCCCCTCGAAGCCGGGCGTGAGCGAGAACGGGTTCTTCAACAGGTCCAGCACGCCGGGCTGGGTGGCGGCTGCGGCCATGGTGGCCTTGAGGCTCGCGGCGGTGCCGCCCGAGAAGGTGCCCTTCATCTTGCGTACCCGGCCGCGCACGCGGGGCGCCGGGTGGCCGAAGCGGTGGCGGAATTCCTTTTGCAGCAGGAACACGCCCAGGTCGAACGGAATGGAGTCAAACCCGCACGAGAACACGATGCGCGCGCCACTGGCTTTGGCGGCGGCTTCGTGCGCGTCGATCATTTGGCGCATCCAGGCGGGCTCACCGCACAGGTCCACATAGTCCACCCCGGCCTTGGCGCAGGCGGCCACCAGTTCGTTGCCATACAGCTGGTACGGGCCCACGGTGGTCAGCACCAGACGCGTGGCGTCCATCAGCGCCTGCAGGCTGGCGGGGTTGCTGGTGTCGGTCACGACCAGCGGTGTGTCGGCCGGGGCGCCCACCTCGTCGCGCACGGCGGCGAGTTTGTCGGCATTGCGGCCTCCCATGGCCCAGCGCAGGCCGCTGCCGGCGGGGTAGCGTTGAAGCAGGTACTCGACCACCAGGCGGCCAGTGAAGCCGGTGGCGCCGTGGACGACGAGGTCAAAAGGTTTGGTCATGGTGGGGGCTCCGTCCGTCAAAAGTGCAAGGTCCGGGGGCAGGCGGAAGTTGCCTTGCCCGAAGAGGCCGCCATTCTCTGTGGCCGTGCCTGCAGCCTCTGTCGCGCAGGTGCATGGCGAGGGGAGCGTAGGGCCTGAACAACGGCTTGCTCCCTATTTTCTGAGAAAAAGTATCGCAAAACGATACCGGATGGCCTGCGAGTGGCCACTGTTACGGTTCAATGCAGACACGCAAGTTACGTCTGGGCACCATTCGTTCCGTGTTCAACCAACGCCCTTCGGGCACCACAGCAATGTCTTCTTCTCCCATCGTTGTTCAGCGTGACACCAAGGCCTGGCAGCTGCAGGTGTGGGTCTCGTTCGGCATCGCGGTTTTTCTTTGCGCCGTGGGCTTGGCATGGTTGCCCGGCGAGCAACTGGAGCAGGCGTTTATGGTGATGGGCTACGTGTTCTGTCTCTCGGCCGCGTTTGTGTTGGCCAAGTTTGTGCGGGACAACGAAAGCGCCTCGCGCCGTGGCGGTGGCGATACCCCCATGTGGAAGCTGGTGGTGTGGGGAGGCTTTGCGGTGGCCATGGGCCTGACGGGCTGGGGCCTGCTGAGCATGGACATCAACGTGACCTACAAGGCGTTTCTGGGCGTGAGCTGGCTGTACCTCATCACCACCGCCTTTACGCTCGCCAAGATGCTGCGCGACCGCCACGAGGCCGACCTGCTCGAAGCCCGCCTGCAAGGCCGCCGCGAAGCGGCCCAAGTTGCCGCCCAGAACAGCAGCGCGAACTGATCGCACCCGGTGGGCACAGGTGGCAACCCGCCACCCTTCTGGACGAGTTTCTTTCTGGTTCTTTCTGGTCTTTCGACCCGGTCTGTCCCGCACCTGGGGTGTGTGGGCGGGCCGTACCCTGAGGAGTGAATGATGATGAATACCGTGTTTTCTTCGTGGGGCTCTGCGGCGCGCCTGCCCCGCGCCCTGCTGGCGGCCGGTGTGGTGTGTGCGGCCCTGGTGGCCGCTGCACCGGCCCGGGCGCAGAGCGAGGCTTCTGCCGCGCTGTCGATGTTGCCGGTGGCCTCGGTGGTGGGCACGGCGTCGGTGGCCTCGGCGGCCGCCGGTGCGGTGGTGACGGTGCCGACGGCGCTGTCGGTGGGCGGCGCGGTGCTGACGGTGCGGGCGGTGGAGGCCTCGGCCGTGGGCACGGTGTATTTGCTGGAGCGCGCCTCGGACGGCGCGCAGGTCAGTGTGGAGGTGGTCGGCCGCGGTGTGGCGGGCTCGGCCTACGCGGTGGGCACAGTGGTCACCTGCAGCGTGATCGGTACGGGTGTGATCCTGTCGGCAGCGGGTGAGGCGATTGCCTTCGTACCCAATGCCATCGGCCGTGCGCTGCTTCACAACGAGCGCCTGTGAGGAGCAGCGCGATGATGAAGGCCCTGAACCTTGGCCGCGACCCCGCGCAGCGCATCCCTGCGGTGGTGGGCATGGTGTTCTTCGCAGGGGCCGCGCTGCTGGCCGCCACGCCGGCACACGCTGGCCGCTCCTGCGAATCGCGCAAGCCCGTTCCGCCGCAGGTGATCGAGCGCGGCATGAAGCTGGCCGAGCAGACCTCCGCCGCGCTCGATGCCGAGCACGCCAAGTCGGGCGTGCAGGTGGTGGCCCTGGCCCGCGCGGGACAGGACCTCTCCAAATACGGCCTGCGCTACTCACACTTTGGCTGGGCCTACAAGACGACCGAAGGCCCGTGGCGCGTGGCGCACAAGCTCAACGAATGTGGCACGGCCGTGGGCCACCTGTACCGCCAGGGCCTGGGCGAGTTCTTTCTGGACGACCTCTGGCGCTACGAGGCCGTGTATGCCGTGCCCACGCCCGAGGTGCAGCAGCGCCTGCTGGCCGTGCTGCAGGACAAGGGCCGCACCAAGACGCTGCAGCACCTGCCCTACAGCATGGTCAGCTACGCGTGGGGCCGCAAATACCAGCAGTCCAACCAGTGGGCGCTGGAGACCCTCGCTATGGCCATGGAGCCCGCCACCGTGCGCTCGCGCGACCAGGCGCAGGCCTGGCTGCAGTTCAAGGGCTACGAACCCACCACGCTCAGGCTGGGGCCGCTCACGCGCATGGGCGGGCGGGTCGGGTCGGCCAACATTGCGTTTGACGACCATCCGAACGAAAAGCGGTTCTCGGACCGCATCGAGACCGTGACCGTTGACTCGGTGCTGGCCTGGATGCAGCGCACCCAGCTGGCAGCCGCACCGGTGGTGCTGGCGATCAAAAATTGAATCAAAATGCCAGCAGGCGCAATCAATATATGCGCTGGCAGCTATAAAAAGAAGAGCATTTGCCGGTGCGCTACCGCGCGCACCCAACCCGGCGCACAGCGCCACTGAGGAGAAGAACATGAGCAAGTCCCTGAGACTGTCCGAGAAATGGTTCCGCCGTGGCCTGTGGCTGGTGGCGCTGGTGTTTGCCAGCTTCCTCATCGGGCTGGGCGGCACCATCGTGGGCGACCTGCCCAAGGTCGAAACCCCGCTGCGGGTGGACGACTTTCTGGACAAAACCGCAGCCGACAAGCTGCGTGCCGAAGTCAAAACGGCGCGCCAGGCCGAGCAGGACGCGCAGACTGCGCTGGAGCAGGCCCAGCTGCAGCGCAGCAAGGTGCGCAGCGAGGTGCAGGCCGAGCGGGAGAGCTTCAACAACTGGCTGTCCACGCGCAGCGCCACCCAGCGCGCCGACCAGGACCCCGAGGTGATCGCGCGCACCCAGGCGCTCGACGCCCTCAAGCTGGTGGAGCGCAAGGCCCAGCAGGCGGTGGAGACGCAGCAGCAGGCCGCACTCGATGCCCGGCAGGCGGCAGCCGCCCGGCAGGAGCAGCTCAACCAGATGGAGTCTGACGGCTATGTGAAGCTCGCCGCCGAGCGCCGCAAGGTCGAGCTGCGCGTGTTCCTGTACCGCCTGGCCCTCACGCTGCCGCTGCTGGCCGCCGCCGGCTGGCTGTTCGTCAAGAAGCGCAAGAGCACCTACTGGCCGTTTGTGTGGGGCTTCATCTTCTTTGCGCTGTTTGCCTTCTTTGTGGAGCTGGTGCCCTACCTGCCCAGCTATGGCGGCTACGTGCGCTACGTGGTGGGCATTGCCGTGACGGCCGTGGTGGGGCGCTACGCCATCCAGGCGCTCAACCGCTACCTGGAGCGCCAGAAGCTGGCCGAGGCCCTGCCCGACCAGGAGCGCCGCAAGGAGCTGAGCTATGACGTGGCCCTGGCCCGGCTGGCCAAAAGCGTGTGCCCCGGCTGCGAGCGGCCCGTGGACCTGAAGAACGAGAAGATCGACTTTTGCCCGCACTGCGGCATCGGCCTGTTCGACCACTGCGGCCACTGCAACACCCGCAAGAGCGCGTTTGCACGGTTCTGCCATGCCTGCGGCACCGGGGCGGGTGTGAAACTGGCGCAGGAGTGAGGCAGGCCGCGGCGCGGCCAATGCGGGGCTTGGCCTAGCCCACCATCACCCGGTTGCGCCCCTCGGCCTTCGCGCGGTACAGGGCCGTGTCGGCGGCCAGTAGCAGGGTGTCCATGTCGGCATCTGCGCCCAGGGTGGCGCTGTGCACCAGGCCAATGCTGACGGTGGCCCGCTGGGGGCCGCCCTGTGTCGCATCCAGCGCCTGCCGTTCCACGGCGCTGCGCACCCGTTCGGCAATGGCCTGGGCCTCGGTGGGGGACACGCCGGGCAGCACGGCGGCAAACTCCTCGCCCCCCATGCGGCCCAGCACGTCGTCGGCGCGCAGTGCGCGCGCCATGGTCTGCGCAATGCTGACCAGCAGCCGGTCGCCCGCGCCGTGTCCGTGCTGGTCGTTGACCTGCTTGAAGTGGTCCACGTCCACCATCATCACCGCCAGCCCGGTGGATTCACGCTGGTAGCGCTCCAGCAGGCGATCGCCCTGTTTGAGCAGTGCGCGGCGGGCCAGCACGCCTGTCAGGTCGTCGTGGCGCACGGCATGGTGCAGGCGCCGCAGGGCCTCGGCGCGTGCTGCGCTGGCGCAGGCCACGGCCAGGGGCCCCAGGGCCAGCAGCGTGACGCCCACGCGCAGCGAGAACACATCGCCCGCATGGGCCGGCGTGAAATTGAGCACACCCGTGGCCACACCCGCCATGGTCCACAGGCACACCACCAGCGACAGCAGGCTGGAGGTGAAGGCGCTGTAGCTCAGCGCACACCACAGCAACCCGGGCACGACAAAAGCCAGCATGCCGGGCCCGCCGATGAGTGTGCGGATGCCCTCGGCCAGCACCAGCGAACTGACGGGTGCGACGCGCCAGAACAGGGGGGTGTCCTGGGTATGCGAGGGCGGGTCTGCCGCGCGCGGCGCAGCCAGCACCACGGGCACGATGAGCATGTAGTTCATCAGCTCGGTGCTGAACCACAGCGACAGCAGGTCCGTCCACGGAGAGTCGAAATACACCGGTGCCGCGCCACAGCCTGCCAGCGCACCCACCGCGCTGGCCGCCAGTGCTGCCAGCAGCAGATACAGCGCCGCCACCGTGCGCTGCAGCCGCAGGATGCGCTCGTCCAGCCCCCGCAGCACCAGCCAACCGGCGGTGGCGCCCAGCAGGTTGGCGGCATTGAGCCAAAGGGCCATGCCCCAGGCACTGCCGGTGACCAGGTCGGCCGCCACATAGCCCACTGCGGCCGCCACCCAGGCGGGCGGCCGCGCCAGATGCGGGTAGCGCACCAGCAGCCCCAGCAGCAGTGCATTGGCAGGCCAGAACGCCGACAAAAAGCCGATGGGCCGCGCAAAGATGCCCACCAGGCAGGCGGCAAAGATCAGCAGCGCCAGGCCTGCCCAGGCCACGGGCGGTGGGACGGTCCGGGCAGGGGCAAAAAAGCGGGGCAGGGCGGGCGGCATGTGGGCAGCGGATGCGTGCGAGGGGGCGTGCAGGGGCGTGGGCGGGGGCGTATGGCCCCCGATTGTCCCCGGTGTCAGGGCATGCCCAGCAGCAGGGCCACCAATTCGCCGGTGCTGGTGGCGCCCAGCTTGCGCATCAGCCGCCCCCGGTGGGCCTCCACCGTGCGGTGGCTGATGTTCAGGTGGCGTGCAATCTGTTTGCTGGTGGCGCCGGTCACGATGTGCTGGGCCACCTCGCGCTCGCGCACCGTGAGTGGGGTGCTGACCACGCGGCGGTGCGAGATGTCCTCAAACATCCATACCGCCCGCGCAAACGGGTGGGCACGGTCCAGCGCCCGGCCCACCACATGGCACCAGAACAGCGTGCCGTCTCGGCGGCGCATGACACGCTCGTCGCTGTAGCTGCCGGTGTCCATCATGGCGGGCAGGCCCAGGTTGCCCGTGTGGGTGAACTCATCCAGCGACGGGTAAAGCGGCGCCAGCGGCTGGCCCAGCAGCTCGGCCTGCTCGTAGCCAAAGATGCGGGCAAAGGCGTCGTTGCAGATCTCGATGCAGCGGTCTCGGGTCACACACATACCTACGGGAGCCAGGTTGAAAGCCAGCTCCAGCGCTTCGTTCAGGGGCGGTGCTGATGCGGTTGGGCGTGCGGACATGGGGCGGATTTTGCAGCAGTCCCTCGGGTGCGTTGCGGTGACACGGACCGGACCGCGTGATCAGCGCCTGCGCCAGCGCAGCCGCCATTGCCTTTGAACGACGCGCGCCACGCGCCAGGCCCACGACGCGCGGGCGCGTTCGAGCACCGCGTGCTTGATCTGTAGCCAGTGCGCATGCGCCCAGGCAAACCAGCGCAGTTGCATGAGCGCAGGCTGCGTAAGAGTGAACAGTCGCGCCACCACCGCAGTGCCGACCACCTTGGCCAGCACGATGACCAGCATGCCCAGCACCACATGCCCGCGCCCGATGGCCCAGAGCGCCAGCAGCTTGATCGGCAGCAGCATTGCAGTGGGCAGCGCAAACAGGGCCACCGCCGCCCAGGGAGGCAGGGAGCGCACCCAGCCCTCGATCCAGCGCAGCCCCGGCCAGCGGCCGATGCGCGCCAGCAGGCGCTGCAGAGGCTCCCAGCCCCATTCCTCGAACAGGATCAGCAGCGCCAGCAGGCCGCTGCCCAGGCCCGTGAGGGCCCGCAGGGGCCAGTGCAGCAGGTGACGCAGGAGTTTTGGAATGATTTGGTCCCGATGCGCTAGTGGATCATGCCTGAGGTGCTATGTAAAAAATAGCATTCTGGCGGGAGGCATCTCCGCAGCTCACACGCCGCGCGCCCGGTCGGCCTTGAACTGCGCGCGGAACTGGGCAAAGGTGCCGGCCTCCAGCGACTCGCGCACCTCGCGCATCAGGTTCAGGTAGTAGTGCAGGTTGTGCACGGTGGTCAGCATGGGGCCCAGCATTTCGCCGCAGCGGTCCAGGTGGTGCAGGTAGGCACGACTGAAGCCTTCGCGCCCGCCGTCGTCCCACGAAACGCCTGAGCTGCCCGCGCAGGCGTAGCAGGTGCAGCTGGTGTCCATCGGCTTATGGTCCGCCTTGTGGCGGGCGTTGCGGATCTTCAGGTCGCCAAATCGCGTGAACATCGTGCCGTTGCGCGCGTTGCGGGTGGGCATCACACAGTCGAACATGTCTACGCCGTCGGCCACGCCCTGCACCAGGTCCTCGGGCGTGCCCACGCCCATCAGGTAGCGGGGCTTGTGTGCGGGCAGGCGGTGGGGCGTGTGGGCCATGATGTCCAGCATCTCGTCCTTGGGTTCGCCCACGCTCACGCCGCCCACAGCGTAGCCTGGGAAGTCCATCTCGACGAGGCGCTCCAGCGACTCCTGGCGCAGGTTCTTGTACATGCCGCCCTGCACGATGCCAAACAGCGCGTTGGGATTGTTCAGGCGGTGAAACTCGTCCTGACTGCGCTTGGCCCAGCGCAGGCTCATTTCCATGCTTTTGCGCGCTTCGGCCTCGGTGGTCTTGTGGCCCTTGGTCTCGTAGGGCGTGCACTCGTCGAGCTGCATCACGATATCGGAGTTGAGCGTGGTCTGGATCTGCATGCTCACCTCGGGCGACATGAAAAGCTTGTCGCCATTGACGGGGCTGGCAAAGGTCACCCCTTCTTCGGTGATCTTGCGCATGGCACCCAGGCTCCAGACCTGGAAGCCGCCGGAGTCGGTGAGGATGGGCTTGTCCCACTTTTCAAACCCGTGCAGGCCGCCAAAGCTCTGCATCACGTCGAGGCCCGGGCGCATCCACAGGTGGAAGGTGTTGCCCAGGATGATCTGCGCGCCCATGTCGTGCAGGCTGCGCGGCATCACGCCCTTGACGGTGCCATAGGTGCCCACGGGCATGAAGATGGGGGTCTGCACCACGCCATGGTTGAGCGTGAGCTGGCCACGGCGTGCGTGGCTGGTGGGGTCGGTTTTGAGAAGTTCGAACTGCAGCATGATGGTGTGCATTGTCCCAGACGGGCCGAATGAGGCCCTGCTGACCTGGCGCAAGGCTTTGAACAGGCTTTTGGGGTGGCGCTGGCCGATAGCGTCGCTACACTGGTCTTCACGCATACACAAGGAGAACCGCATGCTCAAGATCCTCATCGCCGTGGACGGCTCTGAACTCTCCCTGGATGGCGTGCACCATGCACTCGCACTGGTGCGCCAAGGGCTCCAGGCCACGATGGTGCTGGCCAATGTGCAGGAGCCCGCCACGCTGTACGAACTGGTGACCACTCGCGACCCCGACCTGATCGCCGCCGCCAGCCTGGAGGCGGGTGAGCACCTCATGGCATCCGCCCGGGCGTTGCTCGATGCCGCCGGGGTGGCCTACGAGACTGATGTGGGTGTGGGCGATGTGGCGCACACCCTGGTGGACATGATCGAGCGCTCGGGCTGTGACATGGTCATCATTGGCGCCAAGGGGCAGGGCGCCATCACCAGCGCACTCCTGGGGTCGGTGTCGCAAGAGGTGGCGCATGCCAGCCCCGTGCCTGTCACCATCGTGAAGCATGCGGAGGTGCTGGAAGGGGTGGAGGGTGATCTGGCGGAAGACGCCGAAGCCTGACGGCGAGCCCCATGAAAAAGGGCCGCTGTGCGCGGCCCTTAGAGGGGAAAGGTGGTTGCGGCAAATGCGGTTCAGGCCGCCTTGCGAAACGGCTCGGCTGGCCGTTGCAGCTTGCCGTGGGGCAAGGTGGCCAGACGCGAAAACATGCGGCGCACGTAACCGCGCACCCACAGGCATTTGTTCAGTTCATCCACGGGCAGCGGACCCGACACCACCACGATGTCATTCGCAATATCTTGCGCTCCGGCTGCGCGGAGCCGACGGCGAGTGTTGTTGGCCCACGACTGGATGCGCGTGGGGCTGCCATGCTGGTGCACCTCTCCCGTGTGCGCATCGAACGCAATGGCCACGGTGTCCGTCTTGAGCTTGAACCGGCGTTCCCCCGTGACGGCACTGGGCGCCTCGCGCATGTCATACAGGTAATAGCTGCCTGCCTTGAGCTGGTATTGCATGTCCATGGTGTGTTCCTCTCTGGGCGCATTTTCGAGGGTGCACGCTGCGGGCAATGGCAGGTTAAACGGTGGGAAAAGGGCTCTTTTGAACGCCTCTCGCACGGGGCCACGCCGGTTTTTGTGCGCGTGCCATTGTGGCCGCGTGTCGGCGCCATCCAGAGAAACTTGAGAACGATGTCGTAACGAGTTGTGAGCGCCTTTGCCCCGCCTTGGGCTACTGCTAGTCGGTGTCTCCTCCAAGGCGTATGCAACTGGCACGGCCCCAGGCGCGGGCAGCCAAGCAAGGGCCGCCCCGCAGCGAGGGCTGCGTCCCCCTGCCCACATCGCGTAGCGATGTGAGAGCGGGGGGAAGGCGCGCAGCGCCTCAGGGGGGTGTCGCTGCTAAAAATCCACCAGACTCAACCCCACGCTGAACACAGTGCGCTTGCGGTTGTAGTCGATCATGCTGTCGCCATAGCCGCTGAACAGCGAGGTGTGCAGGCGCAGGTTGCTCTTGCTGCCAAACAGGCCGGTGCCCAGGGCCTGTAGCCACTCCACGCGCACCGAGCCCCGGTCGCTGCTGGCCAGCGTGTGGCGCACGGTGGCGCCCAGGGTGTTGTCCTTGTTCACGTTCCACAGCAGCGACAGCTCGCCCCGGCCGATGTAGTCGCTGATGCCCGGGTTGTCGTCGCTGCCCGCGCTTTCGGGGATGCGCTTCCAGATACGGGCGTTCACGCTGAAGCGGTTGTCCAACTCGATGCCGGTCATCAGGTACGCGCGGTTCCAGCTGCGCGACAGGGGTTTGCTCTGGCCGTTGGACTGGTGCACCAGGCCGATGCCGCTGTAGCGCCACTTCCAGCCAAACGGCAGCTGCGCCGTGGTGGGGTACACGTACATCAGCTCGGGCTCGTGGTCGGTGGCGCGGAAGGGGCGCGAGATCTCGGGCGTGAACAGCTGCCAGTACGACTGCTGTGTGTAGCCAAACCACAGCGAATCCTTGAGCGTGGGGTGGCCCTGGGTCAGCATGCCCTGGGCGATCTTGGTACGCACGGACAGCTGGATGCGGTTTTCAGTGCGGCGGTACGGCGTGGAGTCGGTGGCCGAGTTGCCGTCGGCATCCGACGTGGGCTGGCGGTTCACGCTGCTCGATGCCACCACCGACACCGTGATCGGGCGGTAGCCGCGGAAGCTGAACGTGCCGCAGTCGGTGCCCGTCTCCAGCTCCCAGAAGCGGGAGAGGTCGCTGTACTGTGGGTCGCGGCAGCCTTCAGTGCGCGCCACGTCGATGATGCGCGTGGCGGGCAGCGTGGCGTCCACCGGTGGTGGCACGGCCGACGAAGACGTTACTCCGCTGGCGTTGGCTGATGCCGCGGGGGCTTGCCACGCCTGCCCACCCGCAGGAGCCGCCTGCGCCTGCTCGGCCGCCCAGGCATCAAAGCAGGCCAGGCGCGCCTGGTTGTCGCTGGACAGAGCGGTGCAGCGGCGCAAGGCTGCGTCGGTCCCTGTTGCGGCGCCGGTGGCTGCGGCTGGGGCTGATTGCGCCAGTGCCGCGCCGGCCGGGGCCAGGGCGACCGCCAGCAGCAGGGCCAGAGAGCGGTGCCGATGGGGCGCAGCGGGCACGTGCGTTATGGCGCTCATTGCCAGGCCGCCTGTTTGCGCAGCACAAACGGTGCCGACGGCGTGGTGGGGGTGGGGTGGGCGTTGTTCCATGTTCCGCGTATTTCCTTGCCGCAACTTCCATCGACCACCTGGCCAGACCAGGTGGCGCTGATGTTGGTGCCGTTGATCGATTCTTCCAGGGTCAGGTCGCCGCCATCGACGTCACCACTGACCTGGGCCGTGGTGCCGCCGCGCACCACGGTGCCACGCACGCTCTGTGCCAGCTCGGGGTGCGGGCCCAGTTGCAGCGTGGCCGTGGTGGGCTTGTCTCCCGGCGCAGGGGCCTGCAGCTCGGCGCGCCACTGGCCCTGCAGGTGTTGGTGGTCCATCTCTGCCGCCGCTGGGCATGCCGCCGTGGATTGTGGGCCTTTTTGGCCGATGGCGCTTGTAGGACAAGCGCTGATAGCTATCAAAAGCGCAGCAATGCTCCAGGCGCCGCGGCCACGAGGCAGGGTCGAGCATGGATGGGGATACGTGCTGGGGTGTTTTGCCATGGTGCGTGTGCGCTCTCAGGCGGTGGGCGCCGGGTTGGCGGCCGCAGCGGCGTTGGCCGCCGTGGTGGCCTGTGCCTTGGCTGCAAACTCGGCGCGCAGGGCCTTGAGCTTTTCGCGCGGGTCTTCGCGGGCGGTGGTCTTGTCCAGGCCCATTTCGGCGATGAAGCGGCTGGGCTGTGCGGCCACCATTTCGCGGCCCTTCTTGCGGCGCTTGGTCCAGCTCACGGCCAGGGTACGCTGGGCGCGGGTGATGCCCACATACATCAGGCGGCGCTCCTCCTGCAGGCGCTGCAGCACGTCGTCGGTCACCTTCTGCTGGCGGCCTTCGTCGTCGTCCAGCTTGAAGGGCAGCATGCCCTCGGTCACACCCACCAGCACCACATGCGGCCACTCCAGCCCCTTACTGGCGTGCAGGGTGGAGAGCGTGACCATGTCCTGCTCCTGCTCGCGCTCGCTGATGGTGGAGAGCAGCGCAATGGTCTGCGAAACTTCCAGCAAGCTCTTGGTCTCCTTGGCCACCACAGCGCCCGCGGTGTCGTCAATCTGCCCGCCCGCACGCTGGGCCATCCAGTCACAGAACTCCATCACGTTGCTCCAGCGGGCGGCGGCCACCTTCTCGCTGTCTTCGTTGTCGTACAGGTGCTGCTCGTAGCCGATTTCCTTGAGCCATTCATTCAGAAAGGCGCGGGCGTCTTCGGCGCCGACGGTGCGGCGGGCGCTGTACTCCAGGTAGTTGATGTAGCGGCCAAACTCATGCAGACCGTCCATGGCGCGCTTGGGCACGGCGGCCGGTAGCATGCCGTTGAACAGCGCACCGAACATGCTCTGCTTGTGCTGCGTGGCAAACGCGCCCAGCGCTGCGAGCGTGGTGTGGCCAATGCCGCGCTTGGGTGTGGTGATGGCGCGCAGAAACGCCGGGTCGTCGTCGTTGTTGATCCACAGACGGAACCAGGCGCACAGGTCCTTGATTTCCGCCCGGTCAAAAAAGCTGGTGCCGCCCGAGACCTTGTACGGAATGTTGGCCTTGCGCAGCGCCTTTTCAAACGGCTTGGCCTGGTGGTTGGCGCGGTACAGGATGGCGAAGCTCTTCCAGTCCGGCGGTGGGTTGCTGGCGGCGCGCAGGCTCTGGATGCGGGCTACGGCGCGCTCGGCTTCGTGCTCCTCGTTGTCGGCATCCACCACCCGCACCGGCTCGCCTTCGCCCAGTTCGCTGAACAGCGTTTTGGGGAACAGCTTGGGGTTGGGGCCGATCACGTTGTTGGCGGCGCGCAGGATGGCGCTGGTGGAGCGGTAGTTCTGCTCCAGCTTGATGACCTTGAGGTGGGGGTAGTCCACCGGCAGTTTCTTGAGGTTGTCCAGCGTGGCGCCACGCCAGCCGTAGATGGACTGGTCATCGTCGCCCACGGCCGTGAAGTGTCCCTTTTCGCCCACCAGCAGCTTGAGCAGCTCGTACTGCGTGGCGTTGGTGTCCTGGTATTCGTCCACCAGAACATGGCCCAGCGCGGCCTGCCACTTGGCGCGCACTTCGGGGAAGTCGCGCAGCAGGCGCAGCGGCATGCCGATCAGGTCGTCAAAGTCCACGCTCTGGTAGGCCGCCAGGCGTTCTTCATAGCGCGCCATCAGCGTGGCGATGATGCGTTCGTTGTCGTCCGCCGCCTGGGCCAGGGCCTGTTCGGAGGTCAGGCCCATGTTCTTCCACTTGCTGATCACCCACTGCCACTGGCGCGCCGTGGCCATGTCGGTGGTGCCGCCCGAGGCTTCCTTCAGGATGCCCGTGACGTCGTCAGCGTCGAGGATGCTGAACTGGGGCTTGAGGCCCAGCACATGGCCGTCCTCGCGCACCATGCGCACGCCCAGCGCGTGGAAGGTGCAGATCAGCACGTCCTTGGCCCGTTTGCCAATCAGGTGCCCGGCGCGCTCGCGCATTTCGGACGCGGCCTTGTTCGTGAAGGTGATGGCCGCAATGCGCTTGGGGTCCATCCCTTTTTCGATCATGTGGGCGATCTTCATGGTGATCACCCGCGTCTTGCCCGAGCCAGCCCCTGCCAGGACGAGGCAGGCCCCGTCGGTGTAGTGAACGGCCTGGAGCTGGGCGAGATTGAGACCGGCAGACATGGAGAAGAAGGAACGTGCAGAAAGAGGCGAAGGGGGAACCGGACAGGCGCGGGGCGGTGGGCGCCACGGGCGTGGGGTGCACGCCGAGGGGACGTGCAGCGCAAGGGCGCAATGATACCGGCGTACCCCCCGGCATGCCCTGGTCGCCCACGCGCGACCGGTGCCTGACGGTCGGCTGACAGGAGCGCCCCGCAGCCCATGGGGCAGGCCCAGTGCTCCGGGAAACCCCGCTAGGGGCTTTGTTTTCACAATTTGATACTGGTTGGCGAGTCCCTCCCCCACCGGGAGGGGAGTGTTGTGAACCGAGCACCGCCATGAACCCTGTGACCCCGCCTTCCATCGCTTTGACCGCCGCTACGCCCCGGGCGGTCCACGGTCGGTTGCCCCTGCCTGCTTGGGCCGCATGCGCCGCCCTGGCGGTTGCCGGCGTGCTGGCGGGCGCGGCGCTGCTGCCACGGGCGGCGCATGCGCAGGCGGGGGGTAACGCCCCCGCGCGCATCGGCGTGGTAGGGCCTTTCACCGGGCCGTCGGCCGACTTTGGCGTGCCCATGCTCAATGGCATCAAGCTGGCGGTGGATGAGATCAATGCCGTGGGCGGTTACCTGGGCCGCCCGCTGGAGCTGGTCGTCAAGGACGACAGGGCCGACCCCGACCAGGGCCGCAAGGTGTCGCAGGAGCTGCTGGCCGAGAAGGTTGTCGCCACCATCGGCTTTTGCAACACCGGCGTGGCGCTCAAGGCCATCGATCTGTTCCAGGACGCCAAAAGCCCGCTCATCGTGCCCTGCGCCACGGGCACGGCCGTCACGGCCAAATACCCCGCGCCCGACAGCTACATCTTCCGCGTGCAGGCGCGCGACGCGATCCAAGCGCCCTTCCTGGTGGACGACATCGTCAAACGCGGCTGGGACAAGGTCGCCATCTTTGCCGACAAGACCGGCTATGGCGAAGGCGGCTACAACGACGTGGTAGCCGCGCTGGCAGCCAAGAACCTCAAGCCTGTGCATGTGGCGCGCTTTGATCTGGGGGTGAAGGACCTGACGGCCGAGCTGACTGCGGCGCGCAACGCGGGTGCCAACGTGGTCTACAGCTACACCGTGGGGCCGGAGAACGCCACCATTGCCAACGGCAAGAAGGCCATTGGCTGGAAGGTGCCGCAGGTGGGGCCGTGGCCGCTGTCCTTCCCGTTTTTCCTCGAAGGCGCCAAGGACGCGGCCGAGGGCGCGCTTATGGTGCAGACCTTCATCGCCGAGCCCAGCAACGAGCGCCGGGCATCGTTCCTGTCGAGCTACACCCGCAAGTACCAAGGCAAGGTGGCCGTGCCCATGGCAGCAGCCAACGCCTACGACGCCACCTATCTGCTGATGTATTCCTTCCTCGGCATCCGCGACGGCAACCTGAACGGCAAGGCCATCAAGGAGTCGCTGGAGGGCAAGATGAAGACCTACTACGGCGTGGTCACCACCTACGACAAGCCCTTCAGCGCGCAGGACAAGGACGCGATCACGCGCAACATGCTGGTCATGGGCATGGTCAAGAACGGTGCCATCACCTTTGCCTACCCCGAGGATGCCAAGCGCAACCTCATCATCCAGCGCAAGCAATAACAAAAAGCGGGTGCCTGCGCTCGCCACCCGCGAGCCCACCCACCTGACTTTGCGCTGACCACCTAGTGGGCTGCAGGCCCTGGCTGCAGGCGCAACAAGCACAATCGGGCCGTGCTGTCCGTCCTGCTCATCACCTTTCCCTTCTTCGCGCTCGTGCTCTGCGGCTACCTTGCCGCGCGGCGCGGCGTGCTGCCGCAGCCGGCCATTCCGGGGCTCAACGCCTTCGTGCTGTACTTTGCGCTGCCCTGCATGCTGTACCGCTTTGGCGCCAGCACGCCCATCGGGCAACTGCTGGACCCAGCCGTGGCGGGCGTCTATGTGCTGTGTGCGCTCGTGATGGTGGGGGCCACGGTGGCGCTCACGCGCAACGCGCGCATCGGCTGGAACGATGCCGCCTTTGGGGCGCTCGTTGCGGCCTTCCCCAACACCGGCTTCATGGGCGTGCCGCTGCTGGTGGCCCTCCTGGGCGCGCAGAGCGCGGGCCCGGCCATCGTCACCATCGTGGTGGACATGGTCATCACCAGCTCGCTGTGCATCGCGCTCTCGCGCCTGGATGGTGCGGGCACCCACGGTGTGGGCGTGGCGCTGAAGAACGCCTTCAGGGGCATGGCCACCAACCCCATGCCCTGGTCGATTGCGTTGGGGGCGCTGGCGTCGGCGCTGCAGTTCAAGCTGCCCGGCCCGGTGGACAAGACCATCGCCATGCTGGCCGATGCGGCCTCGCCCGTCGCGCTGTTCACCATCGGCGCGGTGCTGGCCCGTTCGCAGATGAACCAGCACGAACAGGTGCCCGCGCGCGACTACGTGCCGGTGGCGCTGGCCAAGCTGCTGGCGCACCCGTTGCTGGTGTGGGGTGCAGGCACCGCGGCCATGGCACTGGGGGTGCCGCTCACGCCGTTTGCACTCACGGTGATGGTGCTGCTCGCAGCCTTGCCCAGCGCCAGCAACGTGTCGCTGCTGGCCGAGAAGTTTGGCGCCAACAACGGGCGTGTGGCGCGCATCATTTTGGTGTCCACCGCGCTGGCGTTCTTGAGCTTCTCTGCCGCCGTCGCGCTGCTGACCTGAGCCGCCAGGCCGCTGCGGTGCGGTGGGCTCAGGCCGCTGCCGGCGTCTTGCGTCCCACCAGGTACTGCACGCCCAGCATTCCGTAGAACTCCGAGTGCGGCTCTTCGGCCGCCAGGTGAAAGACATCGCCCGCCTGGTACACACGTTCTGACGTAGCCGTGGCGATGCGGATATCGCCCGACAGGATCAGCGCCTTGGCCTCGAACGGGTGCGTGTGGTCGCCCAGCATGCCGCCGGCCTCGCGGGTCACGGTGACGGCGGGCTCGAAGCCCTCGCGGGCCAGTTCGTCTGCAAATTGTTCGGGGGTCATGGGGTCTCCTGCTGCGGTACGGGGCAGTGTAGGTGCGGGCTCAAAGCCAGGGTGGGGGCTCGGACTCTCAAAAATGATAGCTGCCAGCGCATGATGCACTAGCGCTACCGCCGGATTTGCTCCCAGTTTCATGCGGGGATCGCGCGTGGGAGTCGCCCAGCCAACGTGACCATCCCGCTGCCGTGCCGCCGCTTTGGCCTGCCTGTCGTTGCCTTCCTGAGATGGCTGCCTTGAGAAAACGATACGAAAAAACATTCGACATGGCATGCCTTTTGCGCCGACGATGTGGCGTGGTCAATCCATGCCCACGAACGGACAACAACAGGAGATTCACTATGAGGAAGAGGAATATCGCGCTGTGGGCACTCACGCCCGTGGCCGTTGCGCTGGTGCTGTCGGGTTGCGGCAGCGGCTCGGACAACGACCTGGCCGTGGACAACAATGCCCAGAGCTGCTCGGTGGTGTCCAGCTCCGGATCGGCCGTGGTGGTGGGCTCTGGCGTGGCGGGCGACCCGGCCGCGCCCGAGGCGGCATCGGGCTACCGCCTGGGCTACAAGGCCAAGCAATCGAGCAAATATATGGTGGTGGCCAACACCCCGCTGGCCACCAAGGCCGGCTGTGACGTGCTCAAAGCCGGCGGCACGGCGGTGGACGCTGCCGTGGCCGTGCAGGCCGTGCTGGGCCTGGTGGAGCCGCAGTCCAGCACGCTGGCGGGCAGCGCCTTCATGATGTATTACGACGCCAACACCAAGAAGGTTGTGGCATACGACGGCCGCGAGACCGCCCCTGCTGCCGCCAATGGCTACTACCTGGTGCGCCAGGACCAGGGCGACGCCTCGTCCCCCGCACCCGTGCCCAGCGCCCGGCGCAGCGGCCGCTCCATTGGCGTGCCCGGCGTGATGCGCATGCTGGACATGGCCCACAAGGAACACGGCAAGCTGGGGTGGGACAAGCTGTTCGACGAAGGCATTCAGCTGGCCACCAACGGCTACCGCATTCCGGGCCGCATGGGCGACGCCATCAAGGGCAACGCCGCCAGCCTGGCGCTGGACGCGAATGCGGTCGCCGCCTTCTTCAATGCCGACGGCACACCCAAGGCCACCGGCACCGTGACGACCAACCTGCCGTATGCACAGACGCTGCGCACGCTGGCCAGCGGCGGCGCCAACGCCTTGTACTCTGGCCCCCTGGCCGAAGCCATCGTGGCCAAGGCGGCCCAGGCGGTGGGCGACGATGCGGCCAAGACGCCCATCACCCCCAGCCTGATGACGGTGAACGACCTCAAGAACTACCAGGCCAAGAAGCGCGAACCGGTGTGCACCACCTACCGCGCAAGCTACTACGTCTGCACCATGTCGCCACCGTCATCGGGCGGTATCGCCATTGCGCAGGCGCTGGGCATTCTGGAGAACTTCGACCTTTCCAAATACGGCCCCACCAACCCCACCAACGAAGGCGGCGTACCCAGCGTCATGGGCGTGCACCTGGTGTCCGAGGCAGAGCGCCTGGCCTATGCCGACCGCGACAAGTACGTGGCCGACACCGACTTCATCCCGCTGCCCGGCAAGGGCGTGTCCACCATGCTGGACAAGGCCTACCTCAAGCAGCGCGCGGCGCTGATCCAGCCGGACGGCAAGTCGCTGGGAACGGCGTCGGCAGGGGCGCTGGGCGATGTGCCTCTGGGCGTGGACAAGACGGTGGAGCGCGGCACGACGCACTTCTCCATCGTGGATGCCTACGGCAACGTGGTGTCGATGACCTCCACGGTCGAGTCCAGCATGGGCTCGTTCCACATGGTGGGCGGCTTTCTGCTGACCAACCAGCTCACCGACTTCTCGGCCCAGCCGGCTGACGGCGCCGGTGTGCCCATTGCCAACCGCGTGGCGCCCGGCAAGCGCCCCCGCAGCACCATGGCGCCCACGCTGGTGTTCAAGGGCACGGAGCCGGGTGATTTCGTGATGGCCACGGGCTCGCCCGGCGGCGGCACCATCATCCAGTACGTGCTCAAGACCGTGGTCGGCGCGGTGGACTGGAACCTCGATGCCCAGCAAGCCACGTCGCTGGTGAACTTTGGCGCCACCAACAGCCCCACCACCAACGTGGACGGCGCCAACACGGCGCTGGACCTCACCGGGCTGATCGACGGCCTCAAGGCCAAGGGCCACACGGTGAACAACGCCGCGCAGTCGAGCGGCGTGTCCACCATCATGCGGGTCAACCGCAACGGCCAGACCCGGCTGGAAGGCGGGGTGGACCCCCGCCGTGAAGGCATCGTGCTGGGTGACGGCGCGCTGTAACCGGCGAACCACGCTCTGACGAGACGGGGGCTGCGTTGAAAAGCGCAGCCCCCGTTGCTTTGTATTGAGGCCGCTGTGTGGGCCTGCCGGGCGGACTTAGATGGCTAGTGGGTCCACGTCCACCAGCCAGCGGATCAACCCCTTGTGCTCCGGCTGGCTGCGCGTGGCTTGCAATATCGGCTGCCATGCGGCCAGAAAGCGCTGCAGGGTGGCGCGGCTGCTGCTCTCCATCAGCATCTGGGCGCGCTCCACATTGGCAACGCGCTGGATCGTGAGCGGCACGGGCGGGAACAGGATCACCGTGCCGTCGGGCAAACCGGGCAACTGCGCGGCGTGGGCGGCGGCGGTGGCCGCGGTCAGAAAGCCCTGCGCCACCTCCTGCGTGCGCGCATCGGCCCGCACCAGCGCCTGGTACGAGAACGGGGGCATGGCCGCCTCTTCGCGCTCCTTGAGCTGCTGGGCGGCGAAGGTCTCGTAGTCGTGCTTGCGCAGCGCCTCGAACACGGCGTGCTGGGGGTGAAAGCTCTGCACCCACATTTCGGGCTGCGTGCCGTGCACCGCTTGGGCGGCCATGTAGGCAGCGTCGCGCCCGGCGCGGCCTGCAGCCTGCATCAGCAGCGCAAACAGCCGCTCGGCGGCGCGGAAGTCGCTGCTGAAGAGTGCGCCATCGGGCTGCACCGCAGCCACCAGCGTGATGCGCCGAAAGTCGTGCCCCTTGGCAATCATCTGCGTGCCCACCAGCACATCCACCTCGCCCGAATGCACCTGCGCCAGTTGGGCCTCCAGCGCGCCCTTGGCCTTGGTGGTGTCGGCGTCGATGCGGGCGATGCGGGCGGGCGTGCGGTCGGGCCGCAGCACCTCCCGCAGCAGGGTGCCCAGCTGCTCCTCCAGCTGCTCGGTGCCCTTGCCCATGGGGTGGATGTCGGGGCTGCCGCAGGTCGGGCAGTGAAACGGCACGCGCACCGTGTAGCCGCAGTGGTGGCAACGCAGGGTGCGGTCGGTCTTGTGGAACACCTGGTGCGCGCTGCAGTGTGGGCAGTCGCTCTTCCAGCCGCAGTCCACGCAGTGCAGCACGGGCGCGTAGCCCCGGCGGTTCAGCAGGATCATGCTCTGCTCGCCGCGCGCCACGCGTTCGGTGATGGCCTGCAGCAGCGGCGCGCTGAACACGGTGCGGCGGGGCTGCTGGTTCATGTCCACCCGGCGCACACGGGCCAGGGCTCCGGCGCCGATGCGGCTGGGCATGTGCAGGCGCACGTAGCGGCCGCCCTCGGGGTCCTCGGCCGTGGGCGGGCGGCTGGCGTGCCAGCTTTCCAGCGACGGGGTGGCCGAGCCCAGGATCACCTTCGCGCCCTGCTCGCGTCCGCGCCAGATGGCCAGGTCGCGGGCCGAGTAGCGCGCACCTTCTTGCTGCTTGTAGCTGGGGTCGTGCTCTTCATCGACCACGATGAGTTTCAATCCCGGCAGGCTGGCGAACACCGCCATGCGCGTGCCCAGCACGATGCGTGCGCTGCCGCCATGGGCGGCCAGCCAGCTGGCCAGGCGTTGCGGGTTCGTCATGCCGCTGTGAAGCGACACCACGGCGCAGGGGCCGAAGCGCGGCGCAAAGCGGCCTGCAAACCGCTCCTCCAGCTGGGGCGTGAGGTTGATCTCGGGCACCATCACCAGCGCTTGGGCGGTGGGGTCGGCCTCCAGCATCTCCTGCACGCAGCGCAGATACACCTCGGTCTTGCCGCTGCCCGTGCTGCCAAACAGCAGGAAGGGTCCTTTTTCTGCAGAAATTCGGGCCCTGGCGCTTTCCTGCTCTGCGGTGAGTGCTATGTTTTCAATAGTGCCTGAGGCGTCTCCAGCGCCCTTGGCCGGGCGCCGCAGCCGCCGCGCCAACTGCTCGGGGCGCAGGTCGCGCAACTGGGGGGGCAGGGCGGCCAGCGCCACTTCGCCCAAGGCCCGCTGGTAGTAGCGCGCCGCAAACCCCACCAGTCGGCGCCACGGCGCATCCAGGGGCGCCACACCCTCCAGCACGCCGGCGATGGGGCGCAGGGTGGCGCCATCGGGCAGCTCGCCAGGGGCCTCGTCGGCATCCCACACCACGCCCAGCACCTCGCGCGTGCCCAGGGGCACACGCACTAGCGTTCCGGGTGAGAGCGGGCGCTCACTGGCGTAGCTCAGCAGGTCGCCGACCCCGCTGTGCGAGGGCGTTTGCAGGGCAACGTGGACGATGTGGGTGGGCATAGACACGGGCTATGGGGTGGCTGGCGAGCTTAGTGCGCGTTGTGGATGTGATCTGGAGCTTTGGCGGCTAAGTGCTTGATTTGTCGAGGGTGTGTGAGTAATCCCGGATTTCTGTGGATAACTTTGTTGACATCCCGCCTGGACCCCCGCCCAAGCCGCATGAATACTGGCTGCGAACAGATTGCCCGGAAATGCGGCACTCCAAAAAAATCCTTATGAATCAATCATCTGAAGAAATTTAGCTTCGATTTTTGTGCTAAGCCCATTCGGCGTCTCGATGTTGCGCTGCATCACGTTTTGTGTGCATAAGTCGGACAGCATGGGTTCGTCAAGAGGACAGGCAGCCCCCTTTTTGTGCTAGTGCCGTCATCAGATGTTCATGCATTTCTTCGGTTTGGGCTGCAAGTGGTTGATTTGACAGGGTATTTGTAAGAAATCCAGAATTCCTGTGGATAACTTTGTTGATATCCCTTGGGTTTGCCCCGCAAGTCCTTGTCAAATCGTGCTTTGGCTGGATTGCCTGTCAAAAAAGCAGGGGATTTAAATCCTTATGAATCAACGACTTAGTGCGTTGGCAAGGTTTTTTGGCAAGTTGCAGTCTGCTGTCATGCCGGGCGTGAGGATGCTCCATTTTTGTGCATAAGTGCGCTGGCGAGGCGCCTGGATCTGCGACGAAATGCCCGGGGATTGTCGCAGGGCCCGGAGTCTCTGGCGTCCCGGGTGTCACAGCGCTCCATGTCGCTTTGCTTCAAGACGGCGCAGCGGCTTGTGGCGACGATGCCGCCATGGCTACTTACTCTTCTTCCCCCATGGCAGAGGCGCCCACCATGGAGCGCGACGGTTTTGTGCTGGCCCGGCTGGACGAGGTGGTGCAAGCGGCGCGCACGGACAGCCTGTGGTTCATGACCTTCGGCCTGGCGTGCTGCGCGGTCGAGATGATGCATGCCGCCATGGCGCGCTACGACCTGGACCGCTTCGGCATCATCCCGCGCTCCAGCCCGCGCCACAGCGACCTGATGATCGTGGCGGGCACCCTCACCAACAAGATGGCGCCCGCTATCCGCAAGGTCTACGACCAGATGCCCGAGCCGCGCTATGTGATCTCCATGGGCTCGTGCGCCAACGGCGGTGGCTACTACCACTACAGCTACTCGGTGGTGCGGGGTTGCGACCGCATCGTGCCGGTGGATGTGTATGTGCCCGGCTGCCCGCCCACAGCCGAGGCGCTGCTCTACGGCATCCTGCAGTTGCAGGCCAAGATCAAGCGGCCCCGGGTGATCCAGCGGTAAACGGCGGGTGGTTTAACTGCGCCGCAGCAGCCAGTCCGCATCGTCGCCCGGCCGCTGGGTGTGGGCCTTGAGTGCGGCAGGGGGCCTCTCGAACAATGCACGCGCCTCGCGGCTGAAATGCGCCTGGTCGGCGTAGCCGTGGCGCAGAGCGGCATCAAGGGCCCCGGCGTTGCCGTCGCGCATGGCCAGCAGTGCATGTTCGGCACGCAGCATGCGTTCTATCTCGCCAGGCCGCAGGCCCGCCAGTTGCCGGGTGCGGCGCTGCAGGTGCCGGGGCGTCCAGTCCAGCGTGGAGGCCAGGGCCTGGCGTGCGCCGCGCCGCCATGCCTGGTGCAGAACCTGCAGCCAGGCGGCGTGCCGGTCGGCCACTGCCGCCCAGCGCGGGGCCAGAAAGTCCACGCACAGCGCCTGGCGCGCGCCATGGTCGGGCGCCGTGTGGACGGCCGCCAGGAAGGGGTGCCACTCCTCGGGCAGCCAGGTCACCGCGTCCGTGATGCGGTCGGTCAGCGGCGCCAGGTCCTGCCCTGTCAGCAGCCCCAGCGCGCCGGGCTGGAAAGCCAGGCAGAACGAATCGCCATCGCGGGAAGAGATCGAGTGGTAAGGATGGCGGTGTGCGCCCGACAGCGTGATGGCCGGTAGGGCCGCTGCCGTGGCCGTACCTGCACACTCCACAAGCTGGGCCGTGCCCCGCGTGAGCCAGATGATGCCGGGGTAGGGGCTGGGCGGCACGCGCGTGTCCGCCGGGGTGTGGGGCGGCTGGCGGCCGAGGTCGCGCCAGAAAAAGGCGCGCACGCAGTCCGCGAGCGCGCCGGGTGGGGCTTGCAGGGCCGAGGCGGGCAGCGCCTGCGGGCCGGTGGGTGGCTCCGCTGGCGGCGGTGCGGGATGTTCCATTGCCATCACCTGGTCCCTGCCGGGTGCGCCGCGCGGTCTGGAGCACTCGCCCGGGCGATCAGCCCTGGCGCTGCGCGCGCGAGTGGCTATGCACCGCCTCCACCAGCGCCGCCACATGCTCGGGCGGGGTGAACTGGCTGATGCCGTGGCCCAGGTTGAAGATGTGCGTGGGGCCGGTGGTGCTGCGGTCGGTGTGGGGCTTGCCAAAGCTGTCGAGCACGGCATGCACTTGGGTGACGATCTGCGCAGGCGGCGCAAAGAGCACATTGGGGTCGATGTTGCCCTGCAGTGCCTTGCCGGGGCCGCCCACCTGCCCGCCGACGATGGCGCGCGCCTTGCCCAGGTTGGCCGTCCAGTCCAGGCCCAGCACCTCGCAGTCGATGTCCTTCATGTCTTCGAGCCAGATGCCGCCGCCCTTGGTGAAGACGATGCGCGGCACGTCGGTGCCATCCACGCCGGTGCGTTTGAGCTGGGCAAGCACACGCTTGGTGTAGGCCAGGCTGAATTCCTGGAAAGCGCCATCGGCCAACACGCCGCCCCAACTGTCAAAAATCATCACGGCCTGGGCGCCCGCGTCGATCTGGGCGTTGAGGTAGGCGGCCACGCTGTCGGCATTCACGGCCAGGATGCGGTGCATCAGGTCGGGGCGGCTGTACATCAGCGTCTTGACGAGGCGGTAGTCGTCCGATCCCTTGCCTTCGACCATGTAGCAGGCCAGCGTCCAGGGGCTGCCCGAGAAGCCGATGAGCGGCACGCGGCCGTTGAGCGCCTTGCGGATGCTGGTGACCGCATCGAACACGTAGCGCAGCTTGTCCATGTCGGGCACGGCCAGCCCGGCCACGGCGGCTTCGTCGCGCACCACCTTGGCAAAGCGCGGGCCTTCCCCCTCGGCAAACGACAGGCCCAGGCCCATGGCGTCGGGCACGGTGAGGATGTCGCTGAACAGGATGGCCGCGTCGAGCGGAAAACGCTCCAGCGGCTGCAAGGTCACTTCGGTGGCGTACTGGACATTGGTGGCCAGGCCCATGAAGCTGCCCGCCTGGGCACGCGTGGCCTTGTACTCCGGCAGATAGCGCCCCGCCTGGCGCATGAGCCACAGGGGCGTGTAGTCGGTGGCCTGGCGGCGGCAGGCACGCAGGAAGGTGTCGTTGGCAAGGGGGGCGAAGGTCATCCTGCGATTGTCGCAGGCCGACCGCCGATGTCGGTACCCGATCCAGCTGCGGAAATTGACGCGCATCAAGCCGGAACCACGGTGGGTCGGCTCAAGGGTGCCTACCGCTCCGCGATGTAGTGCGACATCCGCACCACTTCGCCCGGCGCCAAGAACGCCCGTACTTCCGTCTCCAGCGCCTGGTCGGCCATGGTCGCGCGGGCGCGCTGGTGCAGGTAGTCGGCCCAGGACTCGACGATGAAGCGCTCCACATAGCGCGAGGGTTCGCCCAGGTCCTTGTACACACGCCAGAAGGTGGCGCCGTCGCGGCGGCGTGGGGCCTTCATGCGGCTGATGGTGTCGAGGAAGGCGGCGTCGGTGCCGGGGGCAATGCGGTAGCCCACTTCCACCGCAACCGGGCCCGCCTCCGGCAGCGGCTCGGCCTCGATGAAAAGTTCGTCCCACGGCGTGGCCTGGGTCACCTCGTGCAGCGCACCCATGCGCAGCGGCATGGGGCGGGCCAGCAGCAGGCCGACGCCCATCAATGCGGCGGCGACGCAGAGTGTGGGCGTGAGGCCCAGGATGTCCGACGCCGCGCCCCAGAAGGCCGAGCCCATCGCAAACGCACCCAGCGCCGCCACCATGTGCATGGCCACGGCGCGCGAGCGCACCCACTGCGGCGCGCTGGCCTGGGTGGCGGTGTTGAAGGTGGACATGGCCGACATCCAGGCCGCGCCTGCAAACAGCATGGCGATGTAGACCACCCAGGTAATGTGGGTGAGTGCTGCCACCAGCATGGCGATGCCAAACACGACGCCGCCCACACCCACGATGACCTCCATGCCAAAGCGTGCACGCAGCCGCCCCAGCACCAGGCCCACGCCCACGGCGCCCGTACCCAGGCAGCCCATCAGCAAACCGAAACCCGGCGCTCCCGTGCCCAGGCGCTGTGCAATTACCGGCAGCAGCGCCCACAGGGCCGAGCCCGCGGCGCTAAAGGCCATCACGCGCACCAGTTGCGCCAGGATCATGCGAGAGTGCCAGGCAAAACGCAGACCGCTCAGGGTGCCGCCCCACAGGCGCTCGGCGGGCAGCTTGGAAGGTGGGTGCGCCTTGGGCGGCCAGCGGCGGATGGACTCCCACATCACCAGCGTGGTGGTGACGGTGATGGCAAACACCCAACCCGCGCCCAGCTGTGCAAACACCAGCCCCGCCAGCGTGGGGCCCACAGCGCGCGCCGCGTTGTAGGCAATGCTCACGGCGGTGATGGCCTGGGGCCACTCGTCGCGCGGCACGGGGTCGATGACCGAGGAGTTCCACGCGGGTGTCAGCACCGCCGTGCAGCAGCCACACACAAACACCAGAAACAGCACCGAGGCCGACCCGCCCCAGCCGCCCAGCACCAGCAGTGTGAGCAGCGCACTGGCCCCCGCCTGCGCCAGCAGCGCCCCCGAGATCAGCCGCCGCCGGTCGGTGGTGTCGGCCAGCACCCCGGCGGGCAGAGCCAGCAAGAACATGGGCATGAACACAGCCGTCTGCACCAGCGCGGCCAGAAAGGACGACCCGGTGAGCTCCACCATGAGCCAGGCCGCCGCCATGGTCTGCATGCCGCTGCCCACAAAAAAGATGCCGCCACAAATCCACAGGCCCCGGAACGCGGGTTGGCGCAGGGGGCTCCACAAAGAGGTCGAGTGCTGGGACATGAAGGATGGCGTTGGGTGTGCGTGGGTCGTTGTGGGACAAGGGGAGCGCATGCGTGCCGTGGGCGGGTGGCTCAGGGCGGGTTTGAGGATATCGCCGGTTCCCCGTTTTGGGGCAACTCCATCCTGCAAACCCCCTCAATCCACATGCCGTCCACCGCGCAGCCGGTAGGTGCGCGGCACGTCGGTGCGGGTGGCGACCAGCGCTTCGGCACGCCGCTGCATGTCGGCCAGGGCCTGGTCTAGCCCAGCTACCGCCTCGGCACCCAGCCCGGCCAGCAGCTCCTGGTTGAGCGCCTTGACCTGCGGAAACAGCTCGTCGTGCACGGCCTGGCCCGTCGCCGTGAGCGACAGCCGGGCCTGGCGCCGGTCGCCGGGCATGGCGTCGCGGGTGATGAGCTTCTTGGTCAGCAGCGAGGTGATGGCGCGCGAGGTGCGGGCCCGGTCCAGCCCCAGGCGCTGGGCCAGCTCGGCCGGGGGCATGCCGGGGTGCTGCGCCAGCATCATCATCAGCCCCCACTCGCGGCGGGTGATGCCGTAGCCGCCTTCGCACAGCCGCACCACGAGGCTGCCCGCCACCGCGATCAGGCGGTTGAGGCGGTACATCAGCAGGTCGTTGGCGGCTTGCGGGTGGGTCAGCCGGTCGCCGGGCGCGGCGGGCGGATGGGGGGCCGGTGCTGGCGCAGGCATCAGGGTATTTCCGGGCAATGATTGATTAGATCAATTGATTGTGTGGCCAATACAGTCCGGCCATCCACCCCCCCGCGCGGCTGTGCGGGCCCTGCCATCGCCCCCTGGAGATTTCGACCATGCGCAAACCCCTTGCTTTTGTGCTGACCGCCGCGCTCGCCCTGTGCGCCACCCTGGCCCAGGCGCAGGACACCCCGCTGCGCATCGTGGTGGGCTACGCCCCCGGCGGCGCGACCGACCGCGTGGCCCGCATCGTGGCCGACAAGCTGGGCGCCAAGCTTGGCACGCCTGTCATCGTGGAGAACAAGACCGGCGCGGGCGGCCGCCTGTCAGCCCAGGCTGTCAAAGCCGCGCCCGCCAACCAGCCCACGCTGCTGCTGGCCAACCCTGCCGTGATGCTGGTGGCGCCGCTGGTGTTCCCTGACGCGGGCTATGACCCCGAGCGCGACTTCCGCCCTGTGAGCCACGTGAACAGCTACGAATTCGGCGTGGCCGTGGGCAGCGCCGTGCCGGTCAAGGAGCTGCCGCACCTGATGGCCTGGCTCAAGGCCAACCCGGACAAGGCCAACTTCGGCGTGCCCGCCACGGGCAGCCTGCCGCACTTTTTTGGCCTGATGGTGGGCGACGCCGCCAAGGTGCGCGCCGAGGTGGTGGGCTACCGGGGCTCGGCGCCGCTGCTCAATGACTTGCTGGGCGGCCAGGTGCCCGTAGCGTTCGATACGTTTGACACCCTGCTGCCCCAGCACGAGGCGGGCAAGATCCGCATCCTGGCCGTGTCGAGCGCCAAGCGCAGCGCGCTGGCGCCCCAGATTCCTACGTTCAAGGAAGCCGGCATGGACCTGGCCGCCACTGGCTGGAACACCTTCTTTGCCCCGATGAGCATGCCCAAGGCGCAGGCCGAGCGACTGGCCAGCCTGATCCATGAGGTGATGAAAGACCCCGACACCCAGCGCAAGTTCGCAACCGCCAAGATGGAGCCCGTGGTGGCGACCATGGCGCAGACCGAAGCCATGCTCAATGCCTATCGTGCGCAATGGGCGCCAGTCGTACAGCGTTCGGGCTTCAAGCCTTGATAGGAAGCACCCCCTGAGCGGCTGCGCCGCTTCCCCCTCAAGGGGGACGGCGGCCTCGCTGCGGGGCGGCCCTTGCTAGCCGCCCCTCGCGTGGGCCGTGCCAGTTGCGCAGGTCGCAGCCCATGTTTAGTCACATTGGATCTCAAAGATGAACACGCACCCCCGCCCCAACATCATCTTCATCGTTGCCGACGACCTCGGCTATGCCGACCTGGGCTGTTACGGCGGGCGCGACGCAGCGTTTGGCCCCGTGTCGCCGGTGCTCGATCAACTCGCGGCCAACGGCCTCAAGCTCACGCAGGGCTATTCCAATTCGCCCGTCTGCTCGCCCACGCGCTTTGCGCTGATGACGGCGCGTTACCAGTACCGCCTGCGCGGCGCGGCCGAGGAGCCTATCAACAGCAAAAGCCGGGGCAGCACCACCTTGGGCCTGCCGCCCGAACACCCCACGCTACCCTCGCTGCTGCGTGCAGCGGGCTACCGCACGGCGCTGATGGGCAAGTGGCACCTGGGCTACCCGCCCGCGTTCGGGCCGCTGCGCTCGGGCTATGAAGAATTCTTCGGCCCCATGTCGGGCGGGGTGGATTACTTCACGCACTGCAGCTCGGGCGGCCAGCACGACCTGTACCTGGGCGAGGAGGAAAAACAGCAGGACGGCTACCTCACCGACCTCATCACCGACCACGCGCTCGACTATGTGCAGCGCATGGCGCCGGGCGCACAGGCCGGCACGCCGTTCTTCCTGAGCCTGCACTACACCGCGCCCCACTGGCCCTGGGAGACCCGCGACGACGAGGCGCTGGCGCAGGAGGTGAAGACGAACCTGTTCCACCTGCACGGCGGCAACATCGAGACTTACCGCCGCATGATCCACCACATGGACGAGGGCATTGGCCGCATCATGGCGCTGCTGGAGGCAAAGGGCCTGGCGCGCGACACGCTGGTGGTGTTCACCAGCGACAACGGCGGCGAGCGCTTCTCGGACAACTGGCCGCTGGTGGGCGGCAAGATGGACCTGACCGAAGGCGGCATCCGCGTGCCCTGGATCGCCCACTGGCCTGCGGTGATTGCGCCGGGCGGCGTGAGCGCGCAGACCTGCATGACCATGGACTGGTCGGCCACCATGCTCGACGCCGCAGGCGCCGCCGCACATGCGGACTACCCGCTGGACGGCCGCTCGCTGATGCCGCTGCTGCGCGATGCCAGCCTGCACGACGAGCCCCCGCTGTTCTGGCGCATGAACCACCGGGGCCAGCGCGCCATGCGCCAGGGCGTGTGGAAGTACCTGCGCGTAGACGGCAACGACTACCTGTTCAACTTGGCCGACGACGAACGCGAGCGCGCCAACCGCGCGCCCGTGGAGCCCGACCGCCTGCGGGCCATGCGCGCCGCGTGGGAGGCGTGGAATGCGTCCATGCCCGCCATCCCCGACGATGCGACGGTGAGCCTGGGGTATTCGGTGAAGGACATGCCGCAGCGCTGAAGTTTTAGTATTTTTGACCCCAAGCGCCAGATGAATATGCGCGGGTAGCTATCAATTCAGTAGCGATCCACCCTGTCCCGCCTCCAGCAGCCGCGTGAGCAGCGGGTGCATCACCTTGCGCGCGCTGTAGATCAGGTGGAACTGCTCCTGCACGTCGGGCGCGGTGCCCACCTGCACCAGCCCGTGGGTCTGGGCCAGGTGCTCGCCCAGCGAGACCGGTGCGGGCATCACGCCCATGCCGGTGGCGGCAAAGGTGCTCAGCAGCGCGCTGTCTTCAAACTCCCCGGCAATGTGCGGGCGGATGCGTTCGCGCTCCAGCCAGTGGTCGATGCGCGCGCGCATGGCGGCGTGGTCGGTGGGCAGCAGCACGGGCACCACGGCCAGGCTGTGCGGAAAGTTGTTGGCCGCCGCCTCGGCCCACAGCGGGGGCGCATACCAGGCGATGGCGCTGCTGCCCAGCAGCTGGCTGGTGGTGCGCAAGGCCGGGTTGGGCGGCGCGGCGCGGTCGGCCAGCACGGCGTCCAGCTTGTGCAGCGCCAGCTCGCCCAAGAGGGGCTGGAACTCGCCCTCGTGGCACAGCAGGCGCAGGTGGGGCTCGTCCAGCACGGGCGTCAGCAGCCGGTGCACGGCCAGCTTGGCAATGCCGTCGGAGATGCCCAGGTTCAGCCGCAGCGTCTGGCCTGTTGCGGCCTCGCGCACGCGCACTGGCAGCAGCTCGCCCAGCGCAAAGATGTGGTCGGCCTCGTGCAGCGCGGCCACGCCCGCGTCGGTCAGCACCAGGTTGCGGCCCTCGGTGCGCAGCAGGCTCACGCCCAGCGACTTCTCCAGCTCGCGCACCTGGGCGCTGATGGTCTGCACGGCCATGTCCAGCCGCTCGGCGGCGCGGGCAATGCCGCCCTCCTTGGCCACCACCCAGAAGTAAAAAAGATGGCGGTAGTTGAAGCTCTGGCTCATGGGGTTTTTCGAGGGGAGAAGTCGAGGGAAGGTGTTTGGTTCGTAAAAACCGAACCAATACTACTGTGATCACAGGTTTTAAAGAAGTACACCGGCCCCTACAGTGCGGGGCTTGGGCGCCCGGCTGGTCTGGGCGTGTGAGGGCATCTTTGGAGAAACTCGATGGAAACAATCGGAACGTGGTGGATGTGGGCGGGATTTGCCGTCTTCGTGGTCATCGCCATTGGCGTGGACCTGCTGGTCATGGAGCGCCAGGGCGCGCACAAGGTCACCATGGGCGAGGCCGCGCGCTGGAGCCTGCTGTGGTTCTCGCTGGCCTTTGTGTTCGTGGCCATTCTGTGGTGGTACCTGGACAGCAGCCAGGGCCGCGAGGTCGCCAACACGGTGTCCATGCAGTTCATCACCGGCTACCTGGTGGAGAAGAGCCTGTCGGTTGACAACATCTTCGTCTTCCTGATGCTCTTCAGCTACTTTGCCGTGCCGCCGCAGTACCAGAAGCGCGCGCTCATCATCGGCATCATCGGCGCCATTGTGCTGCGCACGCTGCTGATCCTGGCAGGCGCCTGGCTGCTGGCCACCTTCCACTGGCTGCTGTATGTGTTCGGTGCGTTCCTGGTCGTCACGGGCGTGAAGATGTGGTTTGCCGCCGGGCAGGAGCCTGACATTGCCACCAACCCGGTGCTCAAGTTCCTGAAAAAGCGCATCCGCATCACCGACCAGTTCGATGGTGAAAAGCTCTCCACCATGATCAACGGCGTCAAGCACTACACGCCCTTGTTCGTGGTGCTGATCCTGATCGGCACGACCGACATCATCTTTGCGGTGGATAGCATCCCGGCCATCTTCGCCATCACCAGCGACCCGTTCATCGTGCTCACAGCCAACATCTTTGCCATCCTGGGCCTGCGTGCGCTGTACTTCCTGCTGGCTGACCTGGCCGACCGCTTCCACCTGCTGGCCTATGGTCTGGCGCTGGTCCTGGTCTTCATCGGCGGCAAGATGTTGCTCATCGACTTTGTGAAGATTCCGATTGGCTATGCGTTGCTGGTCACGGCCACGCTGATCGCCGGGTCGATCTTCCTGTCGCTGCGCAATTCGGGCGAGGCGGCCAAGGGCGCCCCACCCGCACTGCCCCCCAAGGCCTGATCGCTGCCGAACCGGGAGACCCGAGCCATGGATCTGATCGAATCGGTGATGCTGTGCATGTTGTTGGGCCTGGTGGGGGCCACCGCGATGGCCTACCGTGCGGAGAATGAGCCGCGCGACGTGCGCCTGCTGGTGGGCCTGACCACCTTGTGGGGCGCTGGCACCGCAGTAGCGTTCGTCGCATGATGCAGCCGCTGTGTCGCCTGCGCCGCTGGCTGCGGGCCCTGGAGCCCCGGGCCCGGCAGCTGCTGGACCGCAGCTGGCTGGCGCAGTTCCAGCCCTGGCTGGAGCAGCGCGCGCTGTTCCGCTTTCAGCGCCAGCCGCTGGCGCGCGGGGTGGCGGCCGGCATGTTCTGCGGCCTGATCCCCGGGCCGCTGCAGATCCCGGGCACGCTGCTGGTGTGCGCCTGGCTGCGCGGCAACGTGGTGGCCGGGGGCGTGGCCACCTTCTATACCAACCCGCTCACCACCGTGCCGCTGTATGTGATGGCCTTCTACCTCGGAGCGCTGGTGATGCCCGGCGTGCAGACGCTGCCCGCCTGGAGCAGCGTGGCGCCGGGCGGGGAGTTCACGGTGCAGGCCCTAGGCACCTGGATGCAGGCGCTGGGCACGCCGTTGCTGATCGGCCTGCCCACCCTGGGCCTGCTGCTGGCGGTGCTGGGCTATGTGACGGTGCAGCTGCTGTGGCTCGCACCCGCCTTGCACCGCAAGCGAAGGCTGGCGCGCAGCCGCTGAGCCCCGTATTCGGCCCGCGTCCTGTGGGGGGCAGGGCCGAAGGCGGCGCAGGGGCTTAGTCCAGCTTGACTCCCACCTTGGTGATGACGCGCCCCCACTTCTCCCGCTCGGCGCGCGCAAAGCTGCCCATCTGGGCCGCGGTGCCGGGCATGGGCTCCACACCCAGGGCCTGCAGGCGCGCCTTGGTGCGCATGTCGGCCAGGGCCGTCTGCAGCGCCTTGCTGAAGCTGGCCACCACGTCGGCGGGTGCGCCGGTGGGCACCACCAGGCCTTGCCACGCAAAGCCTTCAAACCCCTGCAAGCCTTGTTCGGAAATCGTGGGCACATCGGGCATGGTCGCCACGCGCTGCGGGCTGGCGACACCAATGGCGCGCACCTTGTTGCCCGCGAGGAACGGGTACACCGTCGCGCTGTCGATCCACATCGCGGACACCTGGCCGCCGATCACATCCTGGATGGCCGGGGCCGCACCGCGATACGGCACGTGCGTGAGCTTGAGTCCGCTCTGCTCGCGGAACAGCTCGCCCACCAGGTGGTGCGGGCTGCCGGGGCCGGCGGACGCCCAGTTCACCCCATCGGGCATGCCCTTGGCCCAGGCCATGAACTCCTTGAGGTTCTTGGCCGGCACGCTGTTGGACACCACCAGGAACATCGGAAAGCGCACCAGCAGGCCCACGGGCTGGAAGTCCTTTTCGGCGTTGTAGCTCAGCTTGCTGAACAAGAACGGGTTGGCTGCCAGCGTGGCGAAGTCGGCCGAGAACATCAGGTTGCCGTAGTCCTTGTGGCGCGCGCTGTACTCGGCGGCAATGTTGGTGCCTGCGCCGGGCTTGTTGTTGATGATGATGGTGCGGCCCAGCGTGGCCGACATTGACTCGGCAATGGTGCGCGCCACGATGTCCGAGCCGCCGCCTGCGGCGTAGCCCACCACCCATTCGAGCGGCTTGGAATCCTGGGCGTGGGCCAGGGGCAGGGTGGTGGCCAGGGCCAGGCCCGCGAGGGTGGCGAGGAAGTGTTTGCGCTGCATGGTGGTGTTGTCTCCGTGGTGGTCAAGGTTCAAGGCGGGTCGGACCCCGCACCGTCTGTGCCAGGTGAAAAGGTGCGGGCTAGGCCGCCACCGCGTGGGTAGGCACCACGGGCGTGATGGCCGGGGTGGTGCGCCGGTCGGCCGTGGGCACGGCACTGCCGCGCGCCAGTTGCAGCGCGTGCTGCAGCGTGGCCTGCTCGCCGATGTGGTTGGCCAGCAGCAGCACCAGGCGTGCGTTCATGGCGTGGCTCTCGGGCGTGGACAGGCCCTGGTGCGCCGCAATCAGCGCTTCATAAAAGTCGTCGCAGGCCTGCAGGTTCGGTTGGGTGTTGAGCATGGGCATGTTCCTTGTCGTCATCCTCGTCAGGCGGCCGCGACCGTTGCACGCGCCAGTGCGCTGCGCACCGCTGCTTCGGTGGGCGTGCGCCAGCGTGCGCACACATGCTGGTCGGGCCGCACCAGGTACACGGTGCGCGGCAGCGCATCCAGCCGCTGGGCGGCCAGCGCCTGGTGGTCGATCACGTCGATGCCGATCTGCAGCACCTTCACACCGGGCAGGTCACGGGCCCAAGCAGGGGCCGGGCCAAACACCAGCAGCGTGAAGTCCGGCCCCAGCTCGCGCAGCAGCCAGGTGGGCTGGCCCTGTTTCATCAACGGCGCATCCAGCAGCACGGCGCCGGGCACTTGCGTGCTCACGAAGGTGTCGGTATCCGGCGTGTTCAGTGGCGACTGGCGCAGCGTGGCAGGCACCGACAGGCGACCGCTATTGACGATGCGCCGTGCAAACGCATGTTCACGCGCCAGGTGCAGCGCTGCGTCGCGGAACAGACGGCTCACCTCGCTCTTGGGCGTGATGAAGTCGGTGGCGCGGGTGGAGTTGCACAGGTTCTCGTCGGCGGCGTATTCGCGCTCTGGGCCGTACGTATTCACCAGCGTGGGGCTCGCGCGACCTTGGAGCACCCAGTCCAGCTTCCAGGCCAGGTTCTCCGCGTCTTGCACGCCGCTGTTGGCGCCCCGTGCGCCAAAGGGCGACACACCGTGAGCGCTGTCGCCCGCGAAGATGACGCGGCCGTGCACGAACTGGTCCATGCGCAGGCAGGCAAAGGTGTACACGCTGGCCCAGTCCAGCTCGAACTGCGCCTCCGCACCCAGCAGCGCCTGCACGCGCGGGATGATGTTCTCGGGCTTCTTTTCTTCTTCGGGGTCGGCGTCCCAGCCCAGCTGGAAGTCGATGCGCCACACGTTGTCGGGCTGGCGGTGCAGCAGCACGCTCTGGCCCGGGTGAAAGGGTGGGTCGAACCAGAACCAGCGCTCTGTGGGGAAGTTCGCCTCATCCGCCAGCTTCACGTCGGCGATCAAAAAGCGGTCCTGAAAAATGCGCCCCTTGCTCTCCAGCCCCAGCATCTGCCGCGTGGGCGAGCGTGCGCCGTCGCAGGCCACCAGCCATTGCGCGTCGATCTGGTAGGCGCCCTCGGGCGTGTCGATGCTCAGCAGTGCGCCGTCCGCGCGGCTTTGCACGGCCGTCACCTTGTTGTGCCAGCGGATGTCGATGCCCGGCAACTGCAGCGCACGCTCCACCAGGTAGGCCTCGGCGTAGTACTGCTGCAGGTTGATGAAGGCGGGGCGCTCGTGGCCCTCTTCGGGCAGCAGGTTGAATTCGTACAGCTGCTCGTCTTTGAGGAACACCTTGCCCAGGTTCCACGACACGCCCTTGTCCACCATGCGCTGGCCCACACCCAGGCGGTCCCAGATCTCCAGCGTGCGCTTGGCAAAGCAGATGGCGCGCGAGCCGATGGAGAGTTTGTGGTCGTTGTCCAGCACCACCACACGCTGCCCGCGCTGGGCCAGGTCGATGGCGAGCGACAGGCCCACGGGGCCCGCGCCAATGACCACGATGGGGTGCTGTGCGGGCGTGGCGCGGTCCTGGTCGGGCGAGCGTACATAACCAAAATCGAGGGCCTGCACCTCGGCGCCGCTGGCGTGGAAGGCCTCCGGGGGGATGTCTCTGGGGTTCATTGTTGTGTCTCCTCCGACCTCAGCGGCCTAGCCTTCCAGGGCTTTCCACATTTGAATGTCGCGTTCAGCGGTCCAGATGCGTGGGTCGGGGTATTGCGTGGCCTCGTCGTAGGCCCGGGTCACGTCAAACGGCATGCAGTGGTTGAAGATCACCCAGTGGCCGTACTTGGGCTGCAGTTGGGCAAACGTGGCCTCGTACACCTTGCGCAGGTCTTCGCCTTTGGCCGCACTGGCCTTCACGCTCTCGTACAGGTCGCTGATGAAGGCGCGTGTGCCTGCCAGGCCCTCCTGCACCTGCTCGGGCGTCTGCAGCGCGGCGCCGCGCCCGGGCACCAGCTTCTCGGGCTTCAGCGCCGCGATGTTGTCCAGCGTCTGCGGCCAGTCCTGGAAGTACGCATCGCCCGCATACGGCGTGGCGTCGAACTCCACCAGGTCGCCGCTGAACAGGATCTTTTCCTGCGGCAGCCAGGCCACCGTGTCGCCCTTGGTGTGGCCCCGGCCCAATTGCAGGATCTGCACCTCCAGCTTGCCCAGCCACAGGGTCATCTTCTTGTTGAAGGTCATCGTGGGCCAGGTCAGGCCGTCCGGCACGCTCTCCACGTTCTGGAACAGGCGCGGAAAGCGGCCGATCTCGCTGTCCTTGTCGAACTGGCCACGCTCCACGATCAGGTCGCGCGTGTCTTCGCTGGCAATGATGTGCTCGGCACCGTATGCGCTGGCACCGAGCACCCGTACTGCGTGGTAGTGCGAGAGCAAGACGTACTTGATGGGCTTGTCCGTCACCTCGCGGATGCGGCGGATCACGTCCTGCGCCATCACGGGCGTGGCCTGGGTGTCGATGACCATCACCGCGTCTTCGCCAATGATGATGCCGGTGTTGGGGTCGCCCTCGGCCGTGTAGGCATAGGCGTGGTCGGAGAGCTTGTCGAAGCTCACCTTCTTCACTTCGAGATCGGCGGCGGAGGCAAAGGTTTTGACGGTGCTCATGGTGGTGATTTGTTAATGGTGAATGCGTTTATCTAAACGGAATGTGTTGATGTTAGGCAAGAAATTTGTTTATGTCTAACGCATTTGTTTAGGTGTAAACCCGAAGGACGTGTGGATGCTGCACTGCGTGGACAATCGCCCCATGCCCACCACGACTCCCGATCTGCCCCCCGCCGACGACGAAGACACGCCCCGCAGCCCGCGCGGCATCCAGAGCGTGGAGGTGGGTGGCCAGCTGCTGAAGGTGCTGGCGCGCACCGGTCGGCGCATGGCGCTCAAGGACCTGGCCCGCGCAGCGGACATGACAGCCGCCAAGGCCCATCCCTACCTGGTGAGCTTTGGCAAGCTGGGCCTCATTGAGCAAGACGCCGTGAGCGGCCACTACGGCCTGGGCCCCTTGGCCATGCAGCTGGGCCTGATCAGCCTGCAGCAGGTAGACCCGGTGCGTCTGGCCATTGCCGAGCTGCCCGCGCTGGCCCAGCGCATCGGCTACACCGTGTCGGCCTCGGTTTGGGGCGACAACGGCCCCACCATCATCCGGGTGGAAGAAGGCCCCACTGCCGTGTACGTGGCCATGCGCCACGGCACCACGGCCTCGGTGCGGCACACGGCCACGGGCAAGGTGTTCGCAGCCTTCGGCCCGCGCGAGCGCGCTGCCGCCGCATTGGCGGCCGAAGGGTTTGCGGGCGCGCTGGACGAGCCCGCGTTTGCGGCCGAGCTGGAGGCCGTGCGCCAGCACCAGATCAGCGAAGTGACCGACCAGCTCCTGCCCGGCATTAGCGCGCTGGCAACGCCGGTGTTCGACGGGTTCGGGCAGCTGGTGCTGTGCATCGCCGTGATCGGCCCCAGCGCGACGCTGCAGACGGGGCCTGCGAGCCCGGCGGCGCAGCATCTGCGGGAGGCGGCGCGGAGCTTGTCGCAGCGGCTGGGGGCGCCGGTAGCCCGCTGATGGATTGACTAGCTGCGCGCGTTGTCTAGCGCCTTAGCGCCTGGGAACCTTTGGCAAAACCGTCGCGCAGCCGCTTCTGGAAGTTCTATCAAGATGGTTGCGCTGCTATCCCAGCACACGATCTCAAAGCTCGCGCCACTGAGTTGGGGACGTACAGGCGGATTGGTCCAAAAAGATGCATTGCCATCTGCATACGGGGAAGCGTGGATGGGCGGTCGAGAGCTGCCCTTGGAGACTGCGCTGAAAACGGCCCAGATAAATTGAATGTCGTTGTAGCGAAGGGCTCGCTCTAGATCTGCACCAGATATCCAATGGTCCTCCGTGCGAAAGGCATCACCAGCCGTATGCTCGATATCGCTCACAAACCAGTCGAATTCGTTGGCGTTGAGCCCCAATGCATCCAGCACCCATCGCATATTGGTGTAGTAAGGAACCTGCGGGCAATCTTCCAGGATCAGGTTCATCGCTGGGTTGCCTTTCAGGTGCGCCCCAGCGCCTGGTCGACGTCCCACAGGATGTCATCCAGGTCTTCAATGCCTACCGACAGCCGCACCATGTCCGCGCTCACCCCCGCGCGGGCCAGCTCTTCTTCATTGAGCTGCCGGTGCGTGGTCGATGCAGGGTGAATTACCAGCGTCTTCGCGTCGCCGATGTTGGCGAGGTGGCTTAAAAACTCGCAGGCGTCGATGAACTTCTCACCCGCTGCTGCGCCTCCCTTCACGCCAAACGTGAGGATGCCCGAGGCGCCCGGTGTGCCGTCCACCGCGCGGAACTGCTTTTGCGCCAGGTCGTAGTACGGCGAGTCCGCCAGACCCGGATAGTTGACCCACGCCACCTGCGGGTGACTTTGCAGAAACTTCGCCACGGCCAGCGCATTGCGGCAGTGCTCGCGCATGCGCAGGTGCAGCGTCTCGGCGCCCTGCAGCAGCTGCCACGCGTTCATGGGCGACAGCACGCCGCCGAAGGTGCGGTTGACCTCCATGCGCGCCTTCATGGTGTAGCCGAAGTCGCCAAAGGTCTCGTAGAACTTCACGCCGTGGTAGGCGCGGCTGGGCTCCACCATCTCGGGGAATTTGCCGTTGTCCCACGGGAACTTGCCGCCTTCCACCACCACACCACCCATGGTCGTACCGTGGCCGCCGATGTACTTGGTGGCGCTGTGCACCACGATGTCGGCGCCCAGGGCGAGCGGGTTGCACAGGTACGGGCTGGCCACCGTGTTGTCGATGACGAGCGGCACGCCGTGCGCATGCGCCACCTCGGCCACGGCCGCGATGTCGAGCACGTTGACCAGCGGGTTGCCGATGGTCTCGCCGTACACGGCGCGGGTGTTGGGGCGCATGGCGCGCACAAAGTTCTCGGGGTCGGCCGGGTCCACAAACGTGGTCTCGATGCCCAGACGGCTGAAGCCCACGCCCAGCTGCCCCACGGTGCCGCCGTAGAGCGTGCTGGCCGCCACGATGTGATCACCGGTTTTCAAAATGGCCAGCAGCGCTGCCATCTGCGCGGCCATGCCACTGGCGCAGGCGAGCGCGGCGCGGCCGTTCTCCAGGCTGGCGATGCGCTCCTCGAAGACAGCCACCGTGGGGTTGCTGATGCGGCTGTAGACGTTGCCAAAGGTCTGCAGGTTGAACAGGCTGCTCGCGTGCTCGGCGTTGTCGAACACAAAGCTGGTCGTCTGGTGGATGGGCGTGGCGCGGGCGCCGGTCACGGGGTCGGGCTGGGCACCGGCGTGGATGGCGCGGGTGCCAAAGCCGAAGTGGCGGTCGGCACCGTTGGATGTGGGCTCTGTCATGGCGGTGGCGCAGCCCGCAGTGCTGCGCAGGGGGTTGGGTGAAGGAATTTGAATGAAATAGGCCGCAAGTGCTAGTGCAATATGCGCTGGCAGCTATTAATTTGCTAGTAAGGCAGCTGCCGCAGGCGCTTGGCGCTGATCACGCGCGTGTTCACGCCCATCCAGCCCAGGCCACCAAACAGCCGGGCATGTTCGATCTTCACGCAGCGGTTCTGGATCACCTGCAGCCCGGCGGCCTCGGCGCGCAGGCCTGCGGCCTCGTTGAAAACGCCCAGCTGAAGCCACAGGCACTGTGCGCCGATGGCGACGGCCTCGTCGGCCAGCGGCGGGATGTCCTCACTCTTGCGAAAGCAGTCCACCATGTCGATCTTCTGGCCCTGCGCTGCCAGCGCGGCAGCCGCCTCGGTCACGCTGGCGTAGGCCGTCTCGCCCAGGATCTGCCCGCCCTCACGCGCCACCAGCGGGTTGACGGGCACGATGCGGTAGCCGTGCGCCTGCATGTACTTGGCGGCGAAGTAGCTAGGGCGGTGCCACTGCGGCGAGAGGCCCACCACCGCGATGGTGCGGCAGGCGGTGAGCAGGTGGCGCAGGGTGCTGATGGTGTCGGGGGTGTGGAGCATGCAAACAGTGTACGCATGCCCTCGGGTTCCCAGCGGCAGGTCAGGCCGGTGACTTGTACTTGATGCTGCACCCATACGGCGCCGTCGTCGCCGCTGAGATCGGCTTGCCTGCCAGCGCCTCGGCCAGCCCCACCTTCACATAGTTGGTGGCCTTCTCGATGTCGGCCGGGCGGGCTGAGGGGATGCTGTCGATGCCGCCCGCGTAGATGAGCTGGCCCTGCGGGTTGACGATGTACAGGTGCGGCGTGGTGCGCGCCCCGTAGCTCTTGCCCACGGTGCCTTCCTCGTCCATCAGCACGGCAGTAGGGGCGGCCTTGCGCTCGGTCTTCCAGGCTGCGAGCTTGGCGGGCTCCAGGTAGTCGCTGCTGGCTTTTTCGGTGGAGTTGATGGACAGCCACACCACGCCCTTACTCGTGGCGTCTTTTTGAGTGGCGGGCATGTTGCCGCTGTCGTAGTGCTTGCGCACAAAGGGGCAGCCGGGGTTGGTCCATTCCAGCACCACGTGTTTGCCCTTGAAGTCCGACAGGCGCACGGTCTTGCCCGACGTGTCCTTGAGCGTGAAGTCGGGCGCGGGCTGGCCCACGGTGGCGGCTGCCTGGGCGCCCAGGGCGACGAGGGCAGCGGTGGCGATCAACGTACGGCGAAGCAGCTTCATGGCGGGGTCTCCTGAAGGGTTGGCGGGTGGCCGAAAGCAGGGAGGGCTACAGCTGGGCAATGGTGGCGCGCACCTCGTCCACGCTGAGCACCTCGGTCAGCACCACCGGCGGTTTGCCAGGGCGGTAGAACACGTACACAGGCACGCCGTTGCGGCCCAGCGATGCCAGGGCGGCAGTGATGGCAGGGTCGCGGCGCGTCCAGTCTGCGCGCAGCAGGGCGACGTTCTTGGTCTGCAAGTCGGCCAGCACATCGGCGTGGGCCAGGGTGGTCTTCTTGTTGTACTGGCAGGTCACGCACCAGGCGGCAGTGAAGTCTACAAACACGGGGCGGCCACCGGCCACGATCTGCTCGGCCGCGCCGGGGGCCCAGGGCTGCCAGCCGGTGGCCGACGACGCCTGGGTAGCGCTTTGCGTGGTGGGTACGTTGGTGATGTGCGGCGCAAAAGACCAGACCAGCAAGGCCATCGCCGCGATGGACACGCTGGCCATCCACACCCGCGCACGGCCTGCCAGCGACAGGGCCCACACCACCAGCGACAGCCCCACCAGCAGGATCAGCAGCGCACCCGCGCCATCGATGCCGCTTTGCTGGCCCAGCACCCACACCAGCCAGACCACCGTGGCCAGCATGGGGAAGGCCATGAGCTTGCGGAAGGTGTCCATCCACGCCCCGGGGCGGGGCAGGGCGCGCGCCACGGCGGGCACAAAGCTGGCCGCCAGATACGGCAGCGCCAGTCCCAGCCCCAGCGCCGCAAACACGGCGAGCGCCTGGGGAGCGGGCAGCGTGGCCGTCAGCCCCATGGATGCACCCATGAACGGCGCCGTGCATGGCGACGCCACGGCCACGGCCAGCACGCCGGTCAGAAAACTGTCGGCCACCGGGTGGCGCGCCTGCAGGCTGGCCACGGAGGACGGCAGGAAATGCCCGAACTCGAACACGCCTGCCAGGTTGAGCGCGATCAGCGTGAACAGCGCCGCCAGCGATGCAACCACGGCGGGCGACTGGAGCTGAAAGCCCCAGCCCACGGCCTCGCCCGCCGCACGCAGGCCCAGCATGAGCGCGCCGAGGGCAATGAACGACAGCACCACGCCTGCCGTGTAGGCGATTCCGCTGATGCGGTGCGCGCGCCGGTCCTGCGCATGCTGGGTGAAGCCCACCACCTTGATCGCCAGCACCGGGAACACGCAGGGCATCAGGTTGAGGATGAGCCCGCCAAGCAAGGCGCCCAGCAACGCGGCTGTGAGGGTGAGGGACGAAGCGCCAGAGCCTGCGGCCGACGTTGCCGCGCCGCCTGCCTGCGCTGCATTCGCCTTGAGTGCGGCTTCCAGGGCGGGTGACACCGCAGCGACTGACGCGCCCTGCGGCCAGGTGCCCAGCACCTTCAGTTCGGCGCGGTAGCCGGTGCGGGCGTCGGGGCCGGTGCCATGGCCTGGGGCCGCCTGCTCGGCCAGCACCACGGGCATCAGGCTGGGGCTGGCGCTGCGCTGGGCCGACAGGGGGATCTGCGCGGTCCACACGCTACCGTTCCAGGCCTGCTTCCACTGCGCGGCGTTGTCGATGACCTCGGCAGTTTCGGGGAACAGGTCCAGCGTCTTGCCGCGCAGCGCCACGGGCAGGCCCTGCACGCTGACGTTGAGCACATTGTCGTCCGCAATCTGCGCTTGGCTGTCGGGAACGACGCCGTTGGTGCCCGCCAGCACGGGCTGGGGTTGGGCCTTGGCTGCGGCCTCGAAAGCCGCGCCGTTGAGCGCCGTGGTGCTCTGGATGGGCAGTTGCAGCGTGAACTCGCCCTCTTCAGGAATGCACTCCTTGCGGCACACCAGCCACGAGGCGCGCAGTTTGATGGTGGCGTCCTTGGCCAGCGGGCCGGGGGCGAAGGTGCTGGCCACCGTCACGGGCACGGGCAGCAGCACCGTGCCTTCGTAGCCATAGTTGGCCAGCGTGCCGATAGGGATCTTCTTGGGCAGGGGCCAGGCGATCTCGCCCGCGTCCAGCCCGGCGGGCAGCGTCCAGGCCAAGTCGGTGGGCAGGCCGGAGTCGCCGGGGTTCTTCCAGTAGGTGTGCCACTCTGGCTGGTGGGTGATTTGCAGGCCCAGCCACAGCGGCTGGCCGGGTGCCACGCCCTGGGGCGCATGGGCCAGCAACTCGGCCCGCACATAGGGCGTGGTGACCACGCTGGTGCCCTGGCCGGTTGTTTTGGTGCCCAATTGGGCGATAGCGCTAGTCCATAAAGCGCTGGCAGCTATAAAAAAGAGAGTGGCTGCAAGGCGGCGGAACAGGCGTGAAGGCATGGTGCAGTGTGGGAGCGGGCGGGGCGGGATTGGTTCCGGCGCCCTGCGCTCTGCCTGCGGGGCGATGGGACTGGCTGGTGGGAGATTCGCCCAGAACCTCCCGCCAGCCAGCCGCTTATTGTGTCGCCAGGCTCAAATCCGCACGCGGGGTCCACTTTTCGGGCTGCTTGCCCGATTTGGGCGCGGCCACGAACAGCCGTTCCACCGGCAGCTTTTGCGCCACCAGGTACGCGCGGATCGCCTGGCCGCGCTGCGTGGCCAGCTCGGCGGCCATGGCCTCGGTGGCAGGTTGGTGGGCCAGCAGCAGGGCTTCCATCTCGGGCACCGTGAGGTCCTTGGCCAGGCCGACCAGATTGCGCGGCTTGGGGATGTCAGCGCGGCGGTACACCTCCTTGAGCAGGGCAGGGTACTCGGCGGCGGACACCGGGGCGGTGTCCGCCGGGTTGGCGCGGCGTTTTTCGGCCAGCACCAGCTGCTGCAGGTGCTCGCGCTGCAGGCCTTCGCGTTCGTCCGGCAGGCTGGCCGTGCCGGTCACGGTGATCTTGAGCGCGGGGCGGTCGGCCAGGGCCTTCGCCACCTTGTCCAGGCTCTGCTGCGCCTCGGGCGTGAGGGTGGCGCTGCCGGGGGCAAAGGGCACATGGTTCATCTCCTCGCCACCACCAAAGGCGCTGGCCAGCAGGCTGAAGGGCGAGGTCAGCGCCTTGCCGATGAGGTTGACGATGATCTTGAAGATCACCGGGCCGATGCGGAACTGCGGGTCGTTGAGTGAGCCGCTGATGGGCAGGTCCAGGTCGATCACGCCCTGGCGGTCGGCCAGCAGGGCCACGGCCAGCTTCACGGGCAGGCTGTTGGGCGCGCCCTCCACGGGTTCGCCAAAGGTCAGCTGGTTCAGCACCAGCCGGTTGCTGGCGGTGAGCTGGCCACTGGGCAGCACCTTGTAGTTCACGTCCATGCTGAGCTTGCCGCGCTCGATGCCGTGGCCCGCGTACTTGACGGAATACGGCGTGAGCGGGGGCAGCTCCAGATCGCGCACCTTGCCCACGATGTCGAGCGCCAGCGGTTTGGCCAGCGGGTTGAGCTTGCCGGTGACTTCCAGCGACGCCGAGCCCTCGGCGCGGCCGCGCAGCTCCAGGTCGGCCAGCGCGGGATCACCGCCGGGCGCTTCGGACGAGAACGCGCTGAGCTTGCCGGTCAGCTCCGACAGGTCGGCCGAGTAGTTGGGCTTGATGAAAAAGTCCGAGAACAGCACCTTGCCGTTGACCAGGCTCACCGGGCCAAACACGACCACGGGAGCCAGCGGGTCGGCCTGGGCCACGGCGGCCGTGGGGGGGGCAGCTGGCGCAGCCGATGCGGTTGTGGCGGGAGCTGGTGCGGTGGGTCCCGCTGTGCTGGCAGCAGCGCTGGCTGCGTTGGCCGCTTGGGCCTCGGCCGGGGTTTTGGCAATGTCGCTCAGGTTGATGCGGCCGGCCTCGTTGATTGTGATGCGAGCAAAGAAGTCAACCAGGCTGGTTTCCTTCACCTCCACGCGCGGCGCGGTGCCGGGGGCGGTGGCCACGGCCAGGCCGCGCAGGTTCAGGCTCTTCCAGGCCAGCAGTTCTTCACCCACCTGGGCCTCGGTCTTGGGGGTGAAGGCGGCCGTGCTGTTGGCCCGCAGGTCTTCGACCACCGCATCGCCGCTCAGGCGCAGGCTGACTCCCTTGTCCGTCTGCGCCAGCGCCACCTGGCCCCGGTAGCCCACGTCGGCGCGCAGCAGCTCCACCGACAGCTGGCTGGCCAGGTAGCCGTCCAGTGCGTGCACCGGCAGGCGGGTGGCGTCCAGCTTGCCCTGGGTGGTCAGGGGTTGCAGGGCCAGCGTGCCCTGGTAGTCGATCGTGCCGGGCGCGGCCTTGTTGCTGCCCTTGCCCGGCGCGGCGGCGCGGGCCGTGAGTGTGAAGGCCTCGGGCTTGCTGCCGTCGCTGGCCAGGTTGCGGGCGGTGATGCCCAGGGCGGTCACGTCCAGCGCCACCGGGCGCGGCTGGGCGTTGTCGGCCAGGGTGACCGTGCCGCCCTGCAGCGAGAAATCGGCTACGCGCAGCTTCCAGGGCGCGGCGTTGCTGGCGGGTGCTGGGTCAGCGGCTGCGGTGGCGCTGCCTTGTGCGGCGGGGGCGGCCTTCTCCGATTTCAGCCAGCGTTCAAACATCCAGCGGCCATCTGCACCGCGCTCCACCGCCAGTTGCGGCTGGGTGATGGCCAGGCGCTCCAGCGTGGCGGTGCGTGCGTCCAGGGGCACTTCGGCGCCCGCAATCTCCAGCTTGCCCAGGCTGGCCAAGGTGGTCTTGCCTTGCTTGACGGCCAGTTGCTCCAGCGCCAGGGGGCCCGCCTTGAGGGTGACACCCGTGGCACCTGCCTGTGCGGCTGCGCCCGTGGGGGCTTGCCAGGTCACACCCACATCACCGCTGAGCTGGCCGGTCACCGTGGGCTCCAGCGCCTGGGCCAAGTAGGGCGCGGCCAGTTGCAGGGCCAGGGCGTTCAGGGTGGTGTTGACCTGGGCCTTCTGGTCCGTGGCTTCGCCGGTGAAGCTGAGCGTGCTGCCCTGCAGGTTGAGCCCGCCCTTGAAGGTGAAGGGCTTGGCGTTGTCTTTGGCAAAGGGCAGGGCGATGTCGGCGGCCTCCAGCGCAAATTCGGTGGCCTGCAGGGCCGCGGCGGGGCGCGTGGTGGCGTCGGCCCAGCGCAGGGTGCCGCCGCGCACGGCGGCCGTGGCGACTTCGACCACCCAGGCGGGGGCGGCTGTTTTGGCCTTGGCTTTGCCTTTGCCTTCACCCACAGAGGCGGAGGCTGTGCTGGCGCTGGCCAGTGGAGCAGATGCAGCGTCGGCAGATGCGGGCACTGCAGATGCGGTGGTCTTGTCCTTGGCGGGCGTTGCAGGCTGTGCAGGCGCCGCCAGTTGTGCCAGGTTGATCTGGCCCGCCGCATCGCGCGTGGCCGTGACCACCGGCGCCGTCAGCTCCACATGCTGCAGGCGCACGATCTGCTCCAGCGGGCGCACATCGGCCATGTCGATCTTCAGGCGCTCGTAGCTCAGCAGGTCGGCCCCTTGGCGGTCGGCCATGCGCACACCGCTGGCTTGCACGGTGCCGCTCAGCTTCACGGCCATGCGCGGGTGCTGCTCAAAGGCCACCTTCACATCTGCATCCAGCGTGGCGCCTTGCACCTTCACGGGCAGGTTGGCCGGCAGGTAGCCCAGGTAGGACGCAAGGTTCAGCCCATCCAGCCGGATCTGTGCGTCGGCTTTGCCGGTCTGCGCAAACGGCGTGCCCTCGGCGGACGAGTCAAACCGGCTGCCGTCCAGCGTGAAGGCCAGGTGGGGCTCCACCTTCACCTCGCGCTGCGAGGGCAGGGTGCTGATGAACGGCACTTTCAGCGTCAGCGCGCGCACCTCGTGGGTCTCGCTGATGGTGTTGTCGATGAAGTCGATGCTGCCGCCAGTGAGCGCCAGGTTGTACAGCGCCAGGCGCGCGGGGCCTTGGTCGGGCTCGGGGTCGTTCTTGGGCGCGGTGACCTTGGCGATGATGTCGTCCACGTCGTAGCGGCCGTCGCCCAGGTGGGTGATGCGCAGCACCGGGTTGTCGATGGTGAAGGCGTCCACCACGGGCGCCAGGCGAAACAGCGATTGAAGCTCGCCATCGGCATAGATGCGGCCAATGGTCAGCTGCGGGGGCGCCCCATTGGCACCCGCCACGGCCACGTCACGCAGCGCAAATTCGAGGCTCCAGGGCTGAAAGTCGATGCCGCCAATGGTCACGGCGCGGCCCAGTTGCTCGGACGCAATGCGCTCCAGCGGGCCCTTGACCAGCGGCGGGATGGCGAGCCAAGTGACCAGCCAAAGAGCGATCAAGCCCGCCAGCGCGCGAACGGCGGGGCGGAACCAGCGGTGCTGGCGCAGGGTGGCAAACGAGACGGAGCGCAGGGAGATCGGCATGGCGGCAGACAAGGGTAGGCGCCGCAGCCCCGGGGGAGGCCCGGTCATCGCTACCCGGATGCCGGGCGGCTGCTGCGCGCGGGCGCTATTGTCCCCGTTGTCCGCCTGCCTGCGTAAGCCAATGCAACCGGGGGCTGCGGTGGCTCAAGATTGTTGACAGTGGGGCCGGGCGCTTATCACTGGGCAAAGCCTAGTACCACCCGCCGGGTCGTTGCACTCTTTTTCTCGATTTTGGTCACCACGATCCCGCCGATCTCCGACGTATTGGCCACATGAGTGCCCCCACAGGGCTGCAGGTCGATCAGCGGCGCGCCGCCTTCGCCCCCGATGCGGATGGTGCGGATGCGCCCCGTGCCCCGGGGCGGCTGCACGCTCATGCTCTTGACCAGGGCGGGGTTGGCGTCCAGTTCTTCGTCGCTGATCGAAGCCACGGTGAGTGGGTGCGCAGCGGCCACCAGGGTGGCGATGGCGGCCGTCAGTTGCTCCTTGTCCAGCGGGTCTGTCATCGCAAAGTCCAGCCGCGCGTAGTCGGGCGTGATCGAGCAGCCGTTGACCAGCTGCGGCACCACGTGGCACAGCAGGTGGCTGGTGGTGTGCAGCCGCATCATGCGGTGGCGGCGCTCCCAGTCGATGCGAGCTGTGACAGCCGTACCGGGCTTGAATTGCGCCACGCGGTCTTCCTGCGCTGGGGCTGGGATGTGGACGATGTCGCTGGTGGGGTTGCCTTCGGCGTCTCTGCCCTTGCGGGTGTCGGCAATGGTGATCTGCGTACCGTCTGCCAGCATCAGCACGCCGCTGTCGCCGGCTTGGCCGCCGCCCAGGGGGTAGAACACGGTCTGGTCCAGCACGATGCCAGCATCGGTGACTGCGGTGATGTGGGCGCTGCATTCGCGCAGGTAGGCGTCTTGGCGGAAAAGGTCTTGGGTCATGGTGGCATGTTAGCGGCGGCGCTGGCCGTTTCCCAGGCGTCGACAGCGCCGCTACCATGCACACATGACTTCTGCCGCATTGACTCCCTTGCCTTCCCGCTTCTGGGCCGACTTGTCCACCCGTGATTTCGCGGCGCTAAAGGCCAGCGGGCAGGCTGAACAGGTGGTGGCTGTGCTGCCCGTGGCGGCCATCGAGCAGCATGGGCCGCACCTGCCGCTGTCGGTGGATGCGACGCTGCTGCAGGGGGTGATCGATGCCGCGCTGCCGCAGCTGCCCGCCGACTTGCCCGTACTCTTTTTGCCGCCACAGAATGTGGGCCTGAGCCCGGAGCACATCCGCTTTCCGGGCACGCTCACCTTGTCGCCCGCCACGGTGATTGCGCTGTGGACCGAGATCGGCGAGTGCGTAGCCCGCGCGGGCATCCAAAAGCTGCTGCTGTTCAACGGCCACGGCGGCCAGGTGAGCGTGATGGACATCGTGGCGCGCGAGCTGCGCACGCGCTGCGACCTCCTTGTCTACAGCGCCAGCTGGTTCAGCCTGCCGCTGCCCGACGCGGTGGCGGGCCAGTTCAGCGCCCAGGAGCACCGCTTTGGCATCCATGCGGGCGAGATCGAGACATCGATGATGTTGCACCTGGCGCCCGCCACGGTGCGGATGGAGCACGCGAAAAATTTCCGTTCCACCTCGCAGGACCGGTCGGAGCGCTACGCCATCCTGGGCAACGGCAAAAGCGCCAAGCTGGGCTGGCAGATGCAGGACTACCACCCGGCGGGCGCCGTGGGTGACGCGGCCGCAGCCGCGGCCGACAAGGGACAAGCGGTGGTGGACGCTGCAGCGCGGCAACTGGTGGCGCTGCTGCAGGAGCTGCAGGCGCTGCCGCTATCTACCCTGGCGAGCGGGCCTGACCTGGGTTGAATCGATTTGCTATGTTATTGATAGCTGTCGGCGCATGATCCACTAGCGCAAGCAGTCTGAAAGGCTCAAAAAGCCGAAATCTCGGTGCTTAGGCGTGCGTGACCCACTGCGCATGCTCAAGCTCATTGAGGTGCGGCAGCGTGTTGAAAGTCTGCAGCATCAGCCGCTTGGGCGAGATGGAGAACTCCGTCACTGCGCTGTTGCGGATGCGCATGTTCAGCGCAATCGTCACCTCGGGCGCCGTGCCCAGCACCTCGCCCACGGCGGTGGAGATGGGGCCGCCGCTGCTCACCAGCAGCACGTTCTGGCCTGCGTGGTGGTGGCGCACATGGTCCAGTGCGCTGCGCACGCCGGCTGAAAATTCGTTCCAGCTGGGCATGCCCTGGGGGCTGATGACGCCTGCCATCCACTGCGCCAGCGCGTCGCACAAGATGCGGAAGTGCGCGCGGTAGCGCTCGGGCGTGTCGGCCGGGCCCAGGGGTTGGGGGTGGATGGCGGCGATCAGTGCGTGGCTGTCGTATTCGTTGAGGCCTGGCAACTGCAGCGCATCGGGCGTGGTCTGCAGGCCCTCGGCAATGCCTTCCAGCGTCTGTGTGTGGCGGCGCAGCGTGCCGGTGATGACGGCGTCAAACCCCAAGCCGCGTGCGCGCCAGTGTTCGCCCAGTCGCACCGCCTGCTGGCGGCCCAGCGCGCTGAGCTGGTCGTAGTCTTCCGCGCCAAACGAGGCCTGGCCGTGGCGCACGAGGTAGAGGGTTCCCATGCGGCGGATTGTGATCAGAACCCGCTGCAGGCGCTTGTCGCAAAAGCGACCGATGCTATTAAATGTGTAGCTTTTTCGGTTGAATCCGCGAGGGCTTCAGTCCGCCAGAACGTTGCCGAACATGGGCGCATCCACGTTGCCGCCCGTCAACGCCAGGCCCACGTGCAAACCCTGTAGCTGGTCGCGTTCCTGCAGCGCTGCCGCCAGTGCCGCCGCACCTGCGCCTTCGGCCACGTTGTGCGTGTCGGTGAACAAGGCGCGCATGGCAGCGGCCACCTCGGCGTCGCTCACCTGCACGATGTGGTCGATGTGGGGCGCCATCACGGCCAGGGCCTCGGCGTCGGCCACGCGGCAGGCCATGCCGTCGGCGAGCTGGGTGGTCACCGGTGCTTCGACCACATGGCCAGCGGCCAGCGAATCGGCATAGGTGGTGGCGTGGCTGCTGACCACGCCGACCACGCGCACGGGGTGCTGCAGCGCCAGCTTGGCGGCGATGGCCGAGCACGCGCCCGAGCCCTGGCCGATGGGCACGTACACCACATCGAGCTGCGGCACGGCGCGCAGGAACTCCCACCAGTAGGTGCTCACGCCGCGCAGCAGGTCGGGGTGGAAGCTGGGCACCATGTGGGCGCCGCGCTGTGCCGCCAATTGAATGGCGTGTTCGCGCGCTTCCTGAAAGTCGTCGCCGTGTTCGATGAGCGTGACGCCCAGCGCGCGCATGGCAGCGTTCTTCTCCACTGAGTTGCCGCGCGGCACGACGATGGTGCAGGCCACGCCGTGGCGGCGCGCGGCCCAGCCCATGCTTTGGCCGTGGTTGCCGCGTGTGGCGCTGATGACCTCAGAGGGCAGCGCGCCGCGCTGGGCGAGCTGGTCGAAGTAGGTCAGGCCGCCCCGGATCTTGAACGCGCCCACGGGCGTGTGGTTCTCGTGCTTGAGCCAGCAGTCGGTGCCCAGGCGCTGGCTGAGCAGGCCCCAGCGGTACTGGGGCGTGGCGGCGAAGTCGCGGTACACCACCTCGGCAGCGGCTTCGATGTCGGCCAGGGTGGGCAGCAGGGCGGTGGGGTCGAGGCGGGTGTTCATGCGGCGGCTTTCTTTTCGGTAGAGGACCACAGGGTGACGGGGCCCAGCGGCGTGGAGAGGTGTGCCGTGAGGCCAGGCGCGTTGCCTGCGGCGACGGCGACCTGGGGGCCGACACCGATGGCGTCACATGCCGCCTGCAGCGTGGAGACCTGCGGGTGCTGCAGCGCGAGTTGTTCCAGCTGCACGCCGCTGGCAGGCAGGCTGTCGCAGGGGTGCACCGCGCCCCACTGAATGAGCGTGGGCAGGCAGCCGTCCATCAGGCGCAGGCCGTCGTCCCGCACGGTGATCTGCCACTGCAGCAGGCCATGGGGCGTGGGGCGGCTGGCGGTGATGACGGCGCCGCGATCCATGTCCAGCGCCGACAGCGCGGTGCACGCGGCCGCCACGTCGGGCACGCTCGCCACCCAGTGGATGAGCTGGGGGCCGTGTTGTGCCACCTGGGCCTGCAGATTGGCGTCATCCATGTCAAACCAGCGTCTTGCGATAGTGGATATTGCCTTGGGCGCTCCTGGGTTGATAGCAATGATCTCCAGGTAGGCGCGCCGATGCGCCGGGCTGGAGACGTTGAAGATGCGGTTGTGCGTGCCCATCAGCGGGTGTTCGCCGCCCGCCGTGGGGGTGATGCCCAGCGTGCGTTGGCACCAGGCCACACCACTGGCCAGGTCGGCCGCCAGCACGACCAGGTGGTCCACGCAGGCGGGTTGCTGGGTGGAGGTGGCGGTCACAGCAGCACCTCACCGGTCATGCAGGTGACCGAGTTGCCGCCGACCCAGATGGTGTCGCCGTCCTGTTGCACGTACACCCGCCCGGCGCGCCCCAGGCAGGTGCCTTGGGTGGCCACATATTGGGCGGGGGCCAGCCCGGCGCCGATGAGCCATTGCGCCAGCGCTGCGTTCAGGCTGCCGGTCACGGGGTCTTCGGCCAGGCCGTTGTTGCCGGGGAAGAAGGCGCGCACTTCAAAGGCGATGCCCTCGGCGTCGGTGCTGCCAATGACACCCACCTTGCCACGCGGGCCGACCACGCCCACGTCCAGCTGGCCAAGGATGCTGGCGTCAGGCTTCAGCGCCAGCACCTGCTCGCTGCTGCGCAGCATCACACCCCGCCAGTTGGGGCCGTTGTCGCACCAGGCGTGGTGCAGGATGTCGCTGCGCGCCACGCCCAGGCCCCGGGCAATCAGCGCCACGTCATCTTCGGCCAGCGGGCCGCTTTGGATGAGGGGCGGCGCGGCGAAGGCCAGGCGCTCGCCGTCCTGGCGCAGCGTGACCAGGCCCACGCCACATTCCTGCACCACCTGGCCCGCGACCTGGGGCCGTCCGCCGGCTTGGAGCCAAGCGTGGCAGCTGCCCAGCGTGGGGTGGCCTGCAAAAGGCAGTTCGCGCCCGGGGCAGAAGATGCGCACGCGGTAGTCGGCACCGGCGGCGCGCCCTTCCGGGGTGGGGGGCAGCAGGAAGGTGGCTTCGGACAGGTTGGTCCAGTTGGTGAAGTCCTGCATGGCTTCGGTGCTGAGGCCGGAACCGTCCAGCACCACGGCCAGGGGGTTGCCTCGGTAGGGCGTGGCGGTGAATACATCGACTTGCTGGAAGGGGCGTTGGTGCATGGTGGTCAGGTCCTTGGTCAATCAAGCGGGCAGTAAAGCGGGGTGGGCCGGGCACGCCGGGGGCTCACCGGGGTGTGGCCCGGTGTGCAAACAGGTGGTTGTGGCTCGGCGCCCTGGCGGGGCCGAGGGGGCAATCAGCCGCTGGGGTGCGGGGCAGGGCGGTGCGGGGTCATAGCAGCACCGTGCCTTCAATGCAGGTGACCGCGCGGCCGCCCACCCACAGCTGGTGGTCATCGTCCTGGCGGATGTGTACGCGGCCCGCGCGGCCCAGGCATTCGCCCTGGGCCACCAGGTAGCTGCGGGGGGCGAGGCCATCGGCAATCAGCCATTCGGCCAGGCTCGCGTTGAGGGTGCCCGTCACCGGGTCTTCAGGGTTGCCCATGGGGGCGGCAAACGCGCGCACCACCACGCCGGGCTGGGCGGTGTTGCTGGCGGCAGGGCCCACATGGATCACGCCCACGTCCTGGCCCAGGTCCTTCAGGCGGGCGTGGTCGGGGTGCAGGCCCAGCACCGTGTCGGCGCTGTCGAGCAGCAGGCCCAGCCACACGGGGCCGTTGTCCAGCATCTGCGCACCCAGAATCTGCTGCGGGCGCAGGCCCAGGGCGCTCGCAATCAGCGGCACCAGCGCGGGGCTGGGGGCGCTGCGCTTGAGCGGGGGGGCGGCAAACGCCAGGGTGTCGCCGCTCAGTGCGATGCGGACCAGGCCCAGCGCACATTCCTGGATCACCATGCCGTCCTGCTGCGGGCGGTGGCCTGCCTGCAGCCAGGCGTGGCAGGTGCCCAGTGTGGGATGGCCCGCAAAAGGCAGCTCGCCATTGGGGCTGAAGATGCGCAGGCGGTAGTCGGCCCCGGCCGCGCGCCCGGCGTCGGTGGGCGGCATCAGAAAGGTGGTTTCCGACAGGTTGGTCCAGGCCGCAAAGCGGCGCATGTCACTGTCGCTCAGGCCGTCGGCATCCAGCACCACGGCCACGGGGTTGCCGTAGCCGGGGCGGTCGCTGAACACGTCGATCTGCTTGAAGGAGCGCTGGTGCATGGAGAGGCTCACGCGAGAGGCTGATCCAACACGCCCCGGGCGCCGGGGCGGGTGCTGACCGTGTTGTACCACCGCTCCAGGTGGGGGTGTGCAGGGCGATCTTGCGGCAGGCCCCACCAGCGGTGGATCTCGCAGCCCACCGGGATGTCGGCCATGGTGAACCGTTCACCCGCCATGAAGGGCTGGCGCGCCAGGTGGGCATCGAGCAACGCCATCAGCGGCTCGGTCAGTGCGACCGATGCGGCGATGAGCGCCTCGTTGCGCTGTGCTGCGGGGGTGCGAATCCACTGGAGGAACGCATCACGCCCTGCGGGGTTCAGCGTGGTCTGTTGCCAGTCCATCCACTGTTCGGCCACAAAGCGCGTGGGCAGGTCTTCGGGGTACAGGTTGCCCAGCGAATGCCGGGCGCACAGATAGCGCACGATGGCGTTGGACTCCCACAGCGTGACGCCCGTGTCTTCGTCCTCAATCAGCGGCACCAGGCCGTTGGGGTTGAGGCCCAGGTAGCGTGCCTCGCGCACGATGCCGAACTGGCCGCCCGCGTCGGTGCGCTGCACCGAGGGCAGGCCCAGCTCCTGCACGGCCCACACGACCTTGCGCACGTTGATGGACGACAGGCGCCCCCAGAGCCTCAGCATGGTGAATCAGCCCTTGCTCTCGCGGATCGCCGCAGCCAGGGCGGCGATGCCGGTGGCGATCTGCTCCACGGTGGAGGTCACGAACGACAGGCGCAGGGTGCGGTGGTCGGCGTTGTCGGCATAGAAGGCCGCCCCTGGCACAAAGGCCACATTGCGCTCCACGGCCTTGGGCAGCAGCTCGATGGCGCTCATGCCTTCGGGCAGGCGCACCCACAGGAACATGCCGCCGTCGGGGCGGTTCCAGTGCACGCCCAGGCCTTGCATTTCCTTTTCGAGCGCAGCCAGCATGGCCTCGCACTGCTGCTTGTACAGCGCGCGGATGGTGGGCACGTGGCGGTCCAGGAAGCCGTCCTTCATCACCTCGGCCACCAGGCGCTGGTTGTAGCCGGGGGTGTGCAGGTCGGCCGCCTGCTTGGCTTGCAGCAGCTTGGGGTACACGGCCTTGGGCGCCACGATGTAGCCCAGGCGCAGGCCGGGGGCCAGCACCTTGGAGAACGAGCCCATGTAGATGCAGCCCTCGGGGTTGCGGGCCGTGAGCGGGGCGGGCGGCGGGGCGTCAAACCACAGGTCGCCGTAGGGGTTGTCTTCCACCAGGGGCAGGTTCAGCTCGGCGGCGGCGGCCACCAGCTCGGCGCGTCGTGCGTCGCTCATGGTGCGGCCCGTGGGGTTCTGGAAGTTGGGCAGCACGTACAGGAAACGTGCCTTGTCCGCACCCGTGCCCACCTTGGCGCGCAGGTCGTCCATCAGCACGCCCTGGTCGTCGCTGGCCACGGACACCACGTTGGGCTCCATGGGCGTGAAGGCCTGCAGCGCGCCCAGGTAGGTGGGGGTTTCCACCAGCACGCGGCTGTTTTCGTCGATGAGGATCTTGGCGATCAGGTCCAGCGCCTGCTGCGAGCCGGTGGTGATCAGGATCTGGTCGGGATTCACGTCCCAGGGCAGGAAGTCGGCAATCGCCTGGCGCAGCGGGCCGTAGCCTTCGCTGGCGGCATATTGCAGGGCGCCGGGGCCGTCATTGGCCAGCACCGCAGCGGACGCGGCGGCAAACGCGGAGACCGGGAAGGTCTTGGGCGACGGCAGGCCGCCCGCCAGGCTGATGATGCCGGGCTTTTCGGTGACCTTCAGGATTTCGCGGATGACTGAGGGGTTCATGCGCTCGGCACGGCGTGCCAGGGTCCACGTGCTGGTGGTGGGAAGGTCGTTCAGTTTCACTCTCGTCTCCTGCGGGTGGCCGCCTGGGCCGCTACGGTTGCAAAGTTGTTGTCAAAAAATGGGGGGCAGCAACCCTGGCGGGTGCGTTCACATCTTCTTAGAGCCTGTTCAAAGTCTTTTTGGAGTCGCACAAGTCCCTTGCCGGGATGGGATGCAAGGCGCGGTGCGCTGCCAATAGCCTGTGCTATTGGCAAGCGCCGCAACGCCGCAGACCGCCCGGCAAGATGCTTGCCCGCAGGGTTGGAGTGAAATCGGGCGATTGGACGCCCCGGTTGCTTGCATGGGCATGGGCCCATGCGGCGCATCCGAAGCATCCACTCATCCCGATTGCACTTCAATGCGATCTCCAAAAAGACTTTGAACAGGCTCTTAGTCCACGATGAACAGGGTGGCGCCCTGTGGGGAGGTGGACCGGTGAGGTTCTGCATTGTCCGCCACCTGGTAGCTCATACCCGGTGTCAGGGTGTACTGCCGGCCGTCGGCCAGCTCGGTGTGCAGCTCGCCGCTCAGGCACAGCAGCACATGGCCTTTGGTGCACCAGTGGTCGGACACATAGCCTGGTGTGTACTCGACCATGCGCACGCGCACCTCGCCAAATGTCTGGGTGCGCCAGAAGGCCTGGCCTGCTTCGGCGCTTTTTTCTTCGCGCGGAATGCTGGCCCAGTCGGTGGTGGCAAAGGGAATGTTCTGCAAATGCATGGTTTCAGTCCTTGATCGACACCACGGCCTCGATCTCGACCGCGAAGCCGCGCGGCAGAGAGCCGACACCCACGGCCGAGCGCGCGTGCCGCCCCACATCACCAAACACCTCCACCAGCAGGTCGGAGCAGCCGTTGATGACCTCGGTGTGCTGCATGAAGTCGGGCACCGCATTCACCATGCCCAGCAGCTTGACCACGCGGCGCACGCGCGACAAGTCTCCGAGGGCTGCCTGCATCGTGGCAATCAGGTGCAGGCCTACGTCGCGGGCGTGCTGGCGAGCCTCGTCCGTGCTGATCTCGCGGCCCACCTTGGGTACCACCGCCATGTCGTTGCGCAGGGGCGATCCCTTGCCCGACAGGTACAGCGTGTGGCCGTCCAGCACATAGGCATCGAAGTTGCCGCGCGGGGCGGACACGGTGGGCAGCACCAGACCCAACTGTTGCAGTCGTTGTTCTGGGGTGATGGCACTCATGCGGGGGCTCCTTGTTGTTGAATGGGCATCCGTTTGCCCATGAAGACGGTGGCGATCACGGCCACGGCAAACACCAGGGTGACGGTATCAAGGTGTTCACCCAGCAGCGGCACGGCAAACAGCAGGCTCAAAAAGGGCTGGATGAGCTGGATCTGGCTGACCCGCACGGCCCCCAGCGCCAGTGCGCGGTACCACGCAAAGAAGCCGATCCACATCGAGAACAGCGCCACGTACAGGAAGCCCGCCCAGCTCATCGCGCCAATGCTGGAGGGCATGGCGGGCGCAAACCACCAGGCTACGGGCAGCGTGAGTGGCAGGCTACACAGCAGCACCCAGCAGATGACCTGCTCGGCCCCCAGCCGGGGCGTGAGGCGGGCCCCCCCGATGTAGCCCAGGGCGCCGGTGGTCATGGCAATCAGCAGGTAGACGTTGGCCGCGCCCAGGTACAGGCCGCCCGCACGCCACACCATGAAGCCCAGCACCAGCCCGCTGCCCAGCACCGCGCAGGCCCAGAAGCCTGCCGATGGCCGCTGCCGGTACCACAGCGCACCCAGCAGGGCGGTGGACAGTGGTAGCAGCGCGGTGACCACCGCGCCATGGGTGCTGGGCACGTGGCGCAGCGCCAGCGCCAGAAACAACGGGAAGCCCACGATCACGCCGAACGCTGTGATGCCCAGCAGCGGCCACTCGGCGCGCACCGGCAGGTTCAGGCGCCCCTGTGCGCGTTGCCACAGCAGGTAGCCGATGGACAGCAGCCCCGCCACGGCGGCACGCCCGAACGTGACGAACCAGGGGGACAACTGGGGCGCATCGGTGGAGCCCACGGCCAGCCGCGTCATGGGCAAGGTGGCCGCGAACAGCGTGACGCCGACCAGGCCCCAGAGCAGGGCTTCTTTTTCCTGTGTGCGGTTCATAGGGTGAGCATCCAGTACGCCGTCAGCACCAGCACGAGTGCCAGCGTGCGGTTGAACCACAGCAGCCGGGTGCCCTGCGCCAGCCACTGGCGCAGCAGCGAGCCCACCAGCGCATAGACAAAGTTGCTGGTGAAGGCAAACACCATCATCACGCCGCAGATGATGGCCAGGCGCTCCCCGGGGTTGGAGGCAGGCTGCCCGGCGGCGTTGACCACCCAGCCTGCGCTGAGTGTGAGGGCCAGCATCCAGGCCTTGATGTTGACGAACTGCAGGCCCACACCCTGCCAGAAGGTCACGTTCAGGCGCGAGGTGTCGATGGCCGTCATCTGGCCGGCGCGGCTGAGCTTGAAAGCCAGCCACAGCATGTAGGCCACGCCCAGCAACGTCACAGCCCAGCGCAAGGCTGGCACGCCGGTGATCAGGGCTCCCAGGCCCAGGCCGCTGCCCAGCATGAGCAGCGTCCAGCCCGCTGGGACGGCGAGGCAGAAGCGCAGCGCGCGTTTGAGGCCCAGGTTGGCCGCGAGCGCAGTGGACAGGGTGGTGTTGGGCCCCGGCGAAAAGCTCATGGCGGTGCAAAACAGCAGCAGGGCGGTGAGTTCGGCGACGCTCATGGGGAATTGCAGAGGGGTTCTTGTCGGATGTGTGGGTTCAATGTAATCTTGCAAACCAATACATGACCAGTACAGTCATTCAGCGCAGTATTGAATCTGTATTGGTTGCGAAGACAGTACACCACCCGGGGCCTTGCCATGCTGATGAAATCCTCCACCCAGTCGCTCACCGAGCAGTTGTCGGCCCGGATCTCGGAGCGAATCCGCAACCGCCTGCTGGCGCCCGGCGCGCGCCTGCCGTCGGTGCGCCAGTGCGCGCAGCAAAACGGGGTGAGCCCGTCTACCGTGGTGGCGGCTTATGACCAGCTGTTGGCGCAGGGGCTGGTGGAGGCGCGCAAGAACCGGGGATTTTTTGTGCGCGAAAGTGGCCGCGCGGCCCATGCTGCCGACGACGAAGACGCCCGCCCCGTGGACCCCGGACTGGAGAGTGCGGCCGCCAACTGGAGCACGGCGCACTGGTTTGCGGCGCGTGCGGCGGGGCGCGCGGGCCCGGGCGTGTCGCCCGTCAACGCCACGGCGCTGATCCGGGGCATGTTCCACAAGATCAGCGACAAGCCCCAGCCCGGCATGGGGGTCTTTCCGCCTGACTGGCTGGAGTCCACCTTCATGCCTGCGGCCGTGCGCAAGGTCACCAACTCACGGGCCCTGCAGGACTTCTCTCTGCAATACGGCGAGCCGCTGGGCGATGCAGGCCTGCGGCGTGTGCTGGCCAAGAAACTGTCCACGCTCAACGTGCACACGGTGCCCGAGAACATCATCACCACCGTGGGGGCCACCCATGCGCTCGACATCGTGAGCCGCACCCTGCTGCGCCCAGGCGACCCGGTGATGGTGGAGGAGCCCGGCTGGGCGGTGGAGTTTGCGCGCCTGGCGGCGCTTGGCATGCACATCCTGCCCGTGCCGCGCCGCGCCGATGGCCCGGACCTGGAGGTGATGGCGCGTTACTGCGAGGTGCACAAGCCCAAGCTCTACGTGAGCGTGAGCGTGTTCCACAACCCCACAGGCTATTGCCTCACGCCGGGCAGCGCCCACCGTGTGCTGCAGCTGGCCAACCAGCACAACTTCCATGTGGTGGAAGACGACACCTACAGCCATATTGCGCCCGAGCACGCCACCCGCCTCACGGCGCTGGATGGCCTGCAGCGCACCATCTACGTGAGCGGCTTTGCCAAGATCCTCGCGCCCAACTGGCGCATCGGCTTCATGGCCGCGCCGCCCGCGCTGGTGGAGCAGTTGCTCGACACCAAGCTGCTGGCCACGTTGACCACACCCGCGCTGCTGGAAAAAGCCCTGGCCTTGTGCATCGAGCAGGGCCAGCTGCGCCGCCACGCCGAACGCATCCGCACCCGGCTGGATGCCGCACGCGCGCGCAGCGTGAAGCTCGCCCTGGGGGCGGGTTGCACCTTTGCGGCCGAGCCGGTGGGCCTGTTTGGCTGGGTGGAGACGGGAGTGGATACCGATGCGCTGTCCCAGCGCATGCTGGACGAAGGCTACCTGCTGGCGCCCGGTGCGCTGTTCCATGCGGAGCGCAAACCCAGCACCCTCATGCGTATCAACTTCGCGACGACGCAGGAGGCGGCGTTCTGGAAGACCTTTGCGCGGGTGCGCGACGAGCAGGCCCGGTGAGTCGCTGAGCGCTGCCCCGTCGGGCGAAGCAGGCGCCTCACTGGGTCAATGGGAGGCAGCCTTTGGGGAGGACAAGCGCAGACGCTCGGCAGGGCTTATTTTCTTTCCACTTCCAGATCAGACAACACCCGCAGCAGCGCGCGATTGACCTCTTCGAGGTCCATCTCGAAGGTCTCGCACAGCTGGCGAATGGCGCTGGCATCGTCGGTCTCCAGCGCACAGGCCATCTGCAGGCCGCCGGTGTAGGGGCCGGTGCGCAGCACGGTGGCGTCGTAGATGCGTTCGGACAGGGGCAGGCGCTTGAGGATGGTGCCGAGGGGCTCGCCCAGCAGCTCGTCGAGCTGGGAGAGCAGACCGCACAGGTAGATCTCGCGGCGCAGGTCGTTCTCGATTCCTGCATCCAGCAGCCGTGCCGTGAGCTGGGCGCGCATCACCATGGCTTCGCGCACGGGCTGCATGTTGGCCTCGGTGCTGGCATGGGGCTGCTGATCGGACAGCCAGCGCTTGATGGAGCTGTAGCCCATCATCACCAGGCCCCGGCGCAGCGAATCGATACCCGTGCGCAGGCCCAGGGCGGCCGAGTTGGTGTACACCATGAAGCGGTAGGCGAGCAGCGGGTCCTCGCCCATGATGTCTTCGAACGTCTCCAGCGACTGCTCGTCGTCGATGGCCTTCATGAGCTTGAAGATCACTGCGTGTGACGGCTGCTGCGGGTGGTGGCGCAGGCTGTAGAGCACGTCCTCGGTCGGCCAGCCGGCCAGGGCCATCGCGTTGCCGTGGTCCAGGCAGTGTTCCATGAGGGCCCGGCTGGCGATGTTTTCGTACATCTGGCCAGCCAGCACCGGGCTGGGTGCGCGCTTGGCCGCCGGTGGGGGCGCAGCGGCTGCGGCGCTGCCCGGGCGGGGCGGTGTGGTCTGCAATGCAGCCACGGCGTCTTCGGGGCGCAGTGTCAGCAGGCTGTTGTCAAAGCAGCGGGCTATCTCGGGTTCGGGCAACTTGTCCATGTCGCCACGCCACACCAGGCGCAGACCTCGCTGGTGCGCGGCCTTCACGCGGTCATAGATGGCCGAGTCCGACAGCCACTCGCCGCGCACCTCGATCCATGGCGCAGCACGCGGGGCGTTTTCGAGCAGGTCGCACAGCAGCTGGCGGGTCTGTGCCGAGATCAGCAGCGGCGGCGAGCTGGCCGACCACAGCTCCTGCAGCGTTCGCAGCAGATGGCCGCCATCGACGGTGGCCGAGGCCTCGTTGTGGGCGTACAGCTGGATGCCTGCGAGTTTGCGGGCTCGGTTCCACAGAGGGCGGTAGCCCAGGATCAGGCTACCTAGTACGGATTGGACCATGTGCTCTCAGGCAAAAAACGGGGCCAGCCGACACGCGCGGGATGGGAGTCGCCGCGTACACCAGCCGGTGCTGCCGCCTGGAGGCACCGGGTGCGCCGGACGCCACGCCCGAACACCCCTGCCGCGCAGGCTGCTAGCCAATAAAGTTGAACAGCGACAACTTCTGAACCTGCGCATAGGACTTGAGTGCAGCCTCATATCCCACCTGCTGGTTCTGGAAGTCGGAAATGCCCTTGATCATATCGAGATCCTCTGCCCGCGAACGGTCACCTTCCAGCTGGATGGAGCGCTTGTCCTGGTCGCCGGTGATGCGGTCTGCGCGGTTGAGCAGCTCGCCGGCAAACCCGCGGATGTTGTGTAGCCGCTCCAGACCGACATCCATGTTTGCCAGCGCTTGCCCCACGGCCTGGATCGCTGCGTTGCTGTTGGGTGCGCTGCGGATGCCGTTGATGGCGCTGTCCAGCGTGCTGAACATGCTGGGGCTGGGTTGCAGCGTGACGATGTCGCCGTTGTCGGGGTTGCCCTTGATGTCGAAGGTCAGCCCCGGAATGCCGGTGACGGAAATAGTGACCGGCTTGTCGGTGGGGTAGTCTGGCACTGTGACCGCTGGGGACGAGATGCCAGTTGTAGTGTTGGTCAGCGTGTAGGTGGCGGTGCTGGTGCCGGTCGTGGCGCCCGGACCCACCGCGCTGAAGGTGATGGCGTAGTTGTCACCAGTGATCAGACTCTTGTCCACAGGCGTGACGGGGGTAGTGGTGAGCTGGCGGGCGTTGGGGATGGCGCTGACACTGGCGGTGTACACGCCATCGCGGTTGGGGTCGAACATGAAGGCGGCGTCGCCGTCCACGGTGCCGGGGATGGTGACGCCATTGCTGGAGGTCTGGCCCGGCAAGCCGGCAAAAACGTAGTCGGGGCTGCTGCTCAGCGGGCCCAGGAACGGTGCCAGGGCACTGCCCAGCGCGCCCAGCAGCGGGATGCCGTTGGTGTCCTTGCGATTGGCCACTTCCACCAGTTGCTCACGCAGGCCCTGCAGCTGGTTGGCAATGGTGGCGCGGTCGTTGGGGGTGAGGGTGGCGCTGCCTGCGTTCACCACCAGCTCGCGGAAGTTCTGTACTAGGCCCACCGCATCGCCCAGCGACGATTCGGCCTGCGCAATCGCATTGCGCTGGGTTTCCAGTGCGCGCTGCTCGGTCTGGATGCGCGACAGGCGGTTGAGCGCTCGTTCGGCCTGCGCGGCCGACACCGGGTCGTCACTGGCGCGCACCACGCGTTTGCCCGAGGTCAGGTTTTCCTGCAGCGTGGTGAGGCTGGTCTGGCGCGCGCCCAGGTTGCGCAGCGCGTTGTCATACATGTTGGCCGTGCCGACGCGGTAGATGTTTGTGCTCATGTCGAACTCCTCACGCTAGGGGCTCCGTTCATCGGCCCAGGCCCTGGATCAGCGAATCAAAAATGTTCTGCGCAATCTGGATCATCTTGGCCGAGGCCTGGTAGGCTTGCTGGTATTGGATCAGCTTCGCGGCCTCTTCGTCCAGATTCACGCCCGAGACCGCCGTGCGGTCGCGCTCCAGGTTGGCGGCGATGGTGGAGGACAGCTGTTCTGCAAACTTGGCGCTCTGGGTGCGCGTGCCCACTTGGGCAATAGCGCCAGCGTACCCGTCGGAGAGGGTGGACTCATCAAACATTTTCACGTCGCGCAGACCCATGAGGGCTTTGGCGTTACCGGCGTCTCGGGTGTAAAAGTCGCCGTATTGCGGGTCTGTGGCGTTGCCTACAGTGACCGTATCGCCAGACTTTGGTGTGCCTTGCAGGGTGATTTCCCAGCCATCAATGGAGATAGCTTGGCCGGACACATAAGGTAACCCCGAGGTACCTGACGGCGGATTGGAGGAGCCATTGACGGTATACGTTACCGGTGGCCCCGCTGCAAAGCTTAGTTGGACTCCGGTAACTGGGGGAAGAATCAGCGCAGGGTTCCCCGTAGCCTTGAGGCTGCCCAACTGCATGGTGCCGCCGTTGGCCGTGCCCATGGCTGCGTTGATGGGGTTGGCTGCTGCCAGGTCGCGCGGCGAATACACCAGCGCCTGGATGTTGTTGGCAGCCGTGCTGAACGGCTTGAACAGCATGCGCTCGCCGGGGTTGCCGGGCGTGGTCAGGTTGAAGTTAAGCCCGTCGATCTGCAGCGTGGCCAGGTTGGCGGCGTCGGTGAACGGGGTCGATTTGCCGTCGGACAGGCGCACCACCTGGCCGGCCGTGCCGGTGGTATAGCGGATCTCGTAGTCTGAGGCTTCAAACTGCGTGGGACCAGTGAACGACACCGTGCCCACGCCTGCGCCGTTGGTATAGCCCGGCATGCTGGTGGGCAAGGCGAACAGGTCCTTGCCTGGCACACCGTCCAGCGTCAGGCCCAGGTTCTGCTGGTCGTTCATCGTCATGCCGATGGCCAGCGCCATGCGGCCCAGCAGATTGCGCCCTTCGCTCAGGTCCGTGTTCTGAAAGCGCAGCAGGCCCGAGACACTGCCACCGCCCAGCACGTTCTCATCCAGCTCGATGGGCGTGGCTCCAGGGCGGTTGAAAAACAGCTTGGACTGTCCGCTGCCCGGGAAGGTCGTTGCATCATCGATCGACAGGCTGGTGGCCGTGCTGCCCAGCACCAGGGGCTGGCTGCCCGCCACGAACAGGCCCACGGTGCCGTCATCCGCCGGGATCTGGGTGGTCTGCACATACTGGTTGATGTCGCGGATGATCTGGTCGCGCTGGTCCAGCAAGTCGTTGGGGCTCTGGCCGTTGCCGGTGGCACGGGCAATCTGCTCATTGATCGCCGCCATCTGCGTTGCCAGGCTGTTGATGGCGGTCACGCTGCTCTGCAGCTGTTCCTTGACGGTGTATTCGATCTCGTTGATCCGGTCGCTGGCGGTGCGCATGCGTGCGGCCGTTTCGTCCAGCCGCGTGAGCACAACGGTACGAGCCGTGATGTCATTGGGGCTGCTGACCACGTCCGAGAACGCGTTCATCATGTCGTTGATGGCGGCGCCCAGGCCCTGGGTGCCGCCGCTGAATACTTCCTGCAACTGGCTCAGGCGCTGCGCGCGGATGGCGTCCGCAGCCTGGGTCGATCCAGCGGCGGCCGACTGGCGCGTGAGCAGCTCGCTCTGGTTGCGCAGAATGGTCTGCACATCCACGCCCTGGCCGATGTAGCCGCCACCCGTGAACTGGCCCTGGACGGTTTGCAGCACCACGGTCTGGCGCGAATAGCCGGGTGTATTGACGTTGGCAATGTTGTGGCCTGCCGTCTGCAAGGCCACCTGGTTGGCCAGCAGGGCGCGGGCGCCGACGTTGAGCAGACTCATGGCTTACCTCGGTTCTTCTCGTCCATCACGCCTGGGCGCGCTGTACACGCAGCGCGCTGTTGATGGCGCCGCTGAGCTTCTTGGCGTACTCGGGGTCGGTGGCGTATCCGGCCTTTTGCAGCTCGGCCGCATAGGCCACGGCAGAACCCGTCTTGGCGGTGGCCTGGGCTTTTTCGTAGCGCGGGTTGTCGGTGATGAGCTTGGCGTAGTCGCGGAACGAGTCCTCGTACGAGTCATACGCGCGGAACTTGGCCACCACCTTGCGCGGAGTGCCGTTGATGTATTCGGTGGTCGTGATCTCGGCCACCTTGCCGGTCCAGCCCTTGCCGGCTTTGATGCCGAACAGGTTGAACGAGTTGCCGCCGTTGGCAGTCTTGATCTCGCTCTTGCCCCAGCCGGTTTCATGCCCTGCCTGGCCCAGCATGAAGCTGGCGGGAATGCCGCTTTCCTGCGCCACGCGCTCGGCGGTGCCGCTGAGGTGCTGCACAAAGCCTTCCCGGCCCTTGGGCACTGGCAGGGTGGTATCGACGGACGAAGTGGTGGCGGAAGCCGCCGACCGGTTCTGTGCCTGCGGCAGGCTGAGCGTGGACGGCACCGAGAAGTTGGTGTCTGCACCGCCCATCTGGCGCGAAAGCTGGCGGGCGATGGCTTCTGATAGACCGCCCTGCAGGCCCGACATGTTGACCGATAGCTGCTGGTCCAGCATGTCCTGGCCCAGGTTGGCCTGCTCGCCTTCCATGAGGCCGGACTTCATCGTGGCGTCGCGCATGCTCTTGATGAGTTCGCGCATGAACAGCGATTCAAACTGCTTGGCCGCCTCGCGCGTGACCTGTGCGCTGTTGGCGGTGCCCGCTTCGTACTTGAGGGAGTTGAGCGAGCGGATATCGACGGCCAGTGCGTTCGACGGGCTGGTGGTGCTGGACGAGGGCAGGGTCAGGGCCATGGTCGCTCCCGGTGGATGGCGCGCGCAGCGGCAGCAGGGCGGGCCATGTCAGATCACCTCCAGCTCGGCGTTGAGCGCGCCGGCGGCCTTGATGGCCTGCAGGATGGCCAGCAGGTCTCCGGGCGTGGCGCCCAGCGTGTTGAGGGCCTTGACCACGTCGGCCAGCTGTGGCGACGCAGGCATCTGGATCACGTTGCCCGGCTCCTGGTTGATGGTGATGTCGCTCTTTTGCGTGACCACCGTCTGCCCTTGCGAGAGCGGGTTGGGCTGGCTGATGACAGGTGTGCTGCTGATGGTGATCGACAGGTTGCCGTGGGCGATGGCGCATGGCCCCAGCGTGACCGCCTGGTTGAGCACCACCGAGCCCGTGCGGGCATTGATGACGACCTTGGCCGAGGGGGTGGAGGTTTCGAGCGGCAGCTCTTCCAGGTCGGCAATGAAGCCGACGCGGGCGCCGGGGTCGATGGGCGCGCGCACCTGCACCGTGCGGCCGTCCAGCGCGGTGGCCAGGCCGTTGCCTAGCTTGGCGTTGATCACCTGCGCCACGCGGCGGGCGGTCTGGAAGTCCGAGGCATTCAGGCCCAGGTTGATGGTGTCGCCTTCGTTCAGGGGGGTGGGCACGGCCCGTTCCACCTGCGCGCCCAGCGGAATGCGGCCTGCGCTCAGGTGGTTGATCTGCACCTTGCTGCCGCCGGCCGATGCACCTGCACCGCCCACCACCATGTTGCCTTGGGCCAGCGCATAAATTTCGCCGTCAGCGCCGCGCAGCGGTGTGACGATGAGTGTGCCGCCCTTGAGCGACTTGGCGTTGCCCATGGACGAAACGTTCACGTCGATTTGCTGGCCTGGCTGGGCAAAGGCGGGCAACTGCGCCGTGACGATCACCGCCGCCACGTTCTTGAGCTGCAGCTGCGACGCCGTGCCGGGGGGCAGGCTGATGCCCATCTGCTGCAGGTAGTTGGACATGGCCTGCGTGGTGTAGGGCATCTGCGTGGTCTGGTCGCCCGTGCCGTCCAGCCCCACGACCAGGCCGTAGCCCGTCAGCTGGTTGCTACGCACGCCCTGCACCGCCGCCACTTCCTTGATGCGCAAGGCCTGTGCAGGCGTTGCCAGACCTGCGGCCGCCAGGGCCAGCAGCAGCCACAGCGCGCGCGCCGTGCGGGTCAGGGGGGAGTGGGACGAGGCTTTCATGGCATCCATTGTGGTGGGCCATGGCCAGAACTAAAACCCAAAAAGAAGCGGGTTCACCGGCTTATTGGCTGGGTCTGAAGCCGCGTTGGCAAAGGGTGCGCAGACGCGGCCTGTGAGCGGTCTGGCGGGCCATTTTTGAGCAAAAACGGCCGGAGGCGCCAGTGCAATATGCGCCAATAGCTATCAAATTCGTAGTGAATAGAGCAGCACCCAACCTCCCGCCAGATACCGGGAGGAGGGGGAGGGGCGTACTGGGCGTGATGGCGCACTCAGGGCGCCCGGGCTGGTCAGAACGGCGTGACGGTGTTGAAGAACCGGCCCATCCAGCCCATGGCCTGGGCTTCGTTCTGTGCGCCGCGTCCGCGCGATTCGACGCGCACGTTGGCCACCTGGGTCGAGTTCACGATGCTGCCGGGTTGTAGCGCGCGGGGGTCCACCGTGCCCGAAAAGCGCAGCACATCCACGTTCTGGTTCACGCCGATCTGCTTTTCGCCGGTGATGACCAGATGGCCGTTGGGCAACACATCCACCACCGTGGCGGTGATGGAGCCGGTGAAGGTGTTGGCGCTTTCGGTGCCGCCCTTGCCGGAGAACGCATTGCCCGAATTGGCGCCCACGCCTAGCTTGTCGGTGAAGGTCTTGCTGGTGAAGGGCAGGGCCGTCACGCCAGCCGAGACTTCGGAGGTGCGATCCACCGTGGACGACGACTTCTGGCTGGCCGTCACGTTCTCCACGATCTGGATGGTCACGTTGTCGCCCACCAGGCGCGCGCGCCGGTCTTCAAACGCGGGGCGGTAGCTGGCGTTGTGGAACAGTCCGCCCGTCACCGGGGGCGGGGTGCGCGGTGCAGCGGCCAGCGGGGGCGGGGTGGTGGGCAGGATGTCCACCGGAGGGGGTGGCGACAGGGTGGCGCAACCAGCGCACAGCAGTGCTGCGCCCAGGGCGGGAACGCCCGCGCGCAGCGAGCCAAGTGCCTGCAGCAGGCGAAGGGAGCGTGTGAAAGTGCGCATGGCGAAGGTCCTGGGCGAAAGCGCGGGCGAAAGAGAGGTCACAAGGGAGGTCACAGCTGGGCCAGCTTGGCCAGCATCTGGTCCGAGGTCTGGATGGCCTTGGAATTCATCTCGTAGGCGCGTTGGGTCTGGATCATGGTGACCAGCTCTTCCACCACGTTGACGTTGGAGGCTTCCAGAAAGCCCTGCTTGATGATGCCCAGGCCGTTCGTGCCGGGGGTGCCTTGCTGGGGCTGGCCCGACGCAGCGGATTCCTTGAAAAGGTTCTGCCCGATGGGCTCCAGGCCGGCCGGGTTGATGAAGCTGGCCATGGCCAGGTTGCCCACGGTCTGCGGCTGTGTGTTGCCCGGCACCGTGACTGCCACGGCACCTTCGGCGCTGATGGTGATGCTGGTGGCGTTGGCCGGAATGGTGATGCCATTGACCACGGGCAGCCCGCTGGATGTGACCATGCGGCCCTGGGCATCGACCTGGAACGAGCCATCGCGGGTGTAGCCCGCGGTGCCATCGGGCATGGTCACTTCAAAGAAGCCGTTGCCGTTGATGGCGACATCCAGGTTGTTCTTGGACTCCTGAAGGCTGCCCTGCATGAAGTTGCGGCTGGTTGCCACCGTGCGCACGCCCAGGCCCAGGTGCAGGCCGGTGGGCAGCTGGTTCTGCTCGGTGGTGTTGGCGCCCACCTGGCGCAGGTTTTGGTAGATCAGGTCTTCGAACACCGCGTTGTTGCGCTTGTAGCCGGTGGTGGAGACGTTGGCCAGGTTGTGCGAGATGACGTCGAGCTGGGTCTGCTGGGCAGACATGCCGGTCTTGGCGATCCAGAGGGAGTTGATCATGGTGCTTCCTTTTGGCGGGTGCGTGCAGGGTGGGGCAGCGGCATCAGCCGTTCATGCTCAGCAACTGGCTGGCGGTCTTGTCGTTGGTTTCGGCGGTCTGCAGCAGCTTCATCTGCTGCTCGAACTGGCGTGATGCAGCGATCATTCCAACCATGCATTCGACCGGGTTCACGTTCGATCCCTCCAGCGCGCCCGACAGCATGCGGGCGTTGGCGTCGTTGGGCATGGGGTCGCCCGAGGTGGTGCGGAACAGCCCGTCGTCGCCGCGTTTGAGCGGATCTTCGGGCGTGGGCGTGGCCAGCTTGAGGCGGCCAATGGCCTGGGCGGGCTGGCCCGGAATCTTGGAGGTCACGGTGCCGTCCGACCCGAGCGACACATCGGCTCCGGGCGGCACGTCGATGGGCGCGCCGCCATCCGACAGCACAGGCAGTCCGGTGGGGGTGAGCAGCTGGCCCGTGGCCGACACTTCAAAGCTGCCGGCGCGGGTGTAGGCCTCGGTGCCATCCAGGCCCTGCACGGCAAACCAGGCGTTGCCTGCGGCCATCGCGTCGAGATTGCGGCCGGTGCGCTGCACGGGGCCGGGGGTATTGACGTAGCCCGAGGTGGCCTCCAGCGCAAACACGCGCGTCTTGGCGCCGTCGCCCTGCAGCGGCACCGAGCGGAAGGTGGACATCTCGGCGCGGAACCCGCCGGTGGACACATTGGCGAGGTTGTTGGACAGCACCGCCTGCCGGTGGGCAGCGGCGTTGGCGCCTGTCATCGAGGTGTAGATGATGCGGTCCATGAGGGCTCTCCGGGGTCCTGTACAGGTTCAGTAGGGGCTCAGTCGATCAGCGCAGGTTGACCAGGGTGGACATCACCTGGTCTTGCGTCTTGATGGTCTGTGCGTTGGCCTGGTAGGCGCGCTGGGCGGTCATCATGTTCACCAGCTCGGCGGTGAGGTCCACGTTGGAGTCCTCCAGGGCGCCCGAGCGCAGCGAACCAAAGCTGCCGTCGGTGGCCGTGCCGACCACGGGCTGGCCCGACTCGAACGTGGCCACCCAGTTGTTGCTGCCCACCGAGGCCAGGCCCTGCGTGTTGCGGAAGCTGGACAGTGCGAGCTGGCCCTCGGCACGCGTCACGCCGTTCGAGTAACGGGTCATGATCATCCCGTTGTTCTCGATGTTGATGCCGGTCAGCTCGCCCGAGGTGTAGCCGTCCTGGCTCAGGTTGGACACCGCGAACTTGGTGCCGAACTGGGTCACTTTGTCCAGGCTCACTTCCACGGTGTACGCAGGCAGGTTGTTGGGGTTGGGCGGCGTGGGGTTGACGGTGAGCGGCAGCGAAAAGCCGGTGGCGGGTGGTGTGGCCACCGGGCCGGTGATGGCGCCGTTGTTGTCAAACGTGATCTGGCCGATGGGCGTGGCCACCACGGGCGGAACGGCCGTGGGGTCGTCCAGCGCGTCGTACACGTCCCAGGTGTTGTCGGTGGCGGTCTTCTGGAAGTACAGGCTCACTGGCTTGGCCACACCTTGGCTGTCGAACACGTTGATCGAGGTGCCATACGTGGCGCGTGGCGTGGCCGGGATGGGGGGCGTGGCCGTGGGGTCGCCAGCCGCGTCGGTGGCGCGGGCGTCCAGGTTGAAGGCCGCCGTGATCTTGGTGGTCTGCTTGGCGGGGATCGGCTCAGCCGTCGGGAACACCATGGGAATGGGGTCGGTGCCCGTGCGCAGGCCCGTGACCGGGTCCACCGGGAAGCCCATCACCTTGGCGTTGTCGTTGGTGATCATGTTGCCTTCCTTGTCCAGCTTGAAGTTGCCGGAGCGGGTGTAGGCGGCGGTGCCGTCGGGCAGCGTGAGGGTGAAGAACCCGTTGCCGTTGATGGCCACGTCCAGGCTGTTGCCGGTGATGGTCAGGTTGCCCTGCGTGAACTGCTGCGCTACGGCCGCCACTTCCACGCCGATACCTGCGTTGGAGCCGCCCGCAGAGCCAATGGCGGAAGCCACCATCTCGGCAAACTCGGCCCGCGAGGCCTTGAACCCGACGGTGTTGGAGTTGGCAATGTTGTGCCCGATGACATCGAGGTTCTTGCTGGCGGCGTTCAGGCCGGACAGGCCTTGCTGAAAACTCATGGTGTTCTCCTGTTGACGCGATACGAAGCGGGCTGGTGTTACACCAAGGCCTTGATCTGGCTGTAGTTGATGGTTTTGCCGTTGGACAGGCTCAGCACTAGCTGTCCGTCTTCGGCACCTGCGGCGGTGACTTTGGACAGGCTCAACGGGGTGGAGTCCAGCTTGGTGGAGCCGTTGACGGCCGTCACGCGGAACTGCAGTGCATCGGTGGAGCCGGTGTACTTGCTGGCATCCCAGTCAAAGGCATGGCGGCCTGCGGCCTTGGCGCCCAGATCGATGGTGTCCACCACCTGGCCGCCTGCAGTCGTGACCTCGATCTTCACGTTGGTGGCCGCCGAGCCCAGCTCGAAGCCGCCCTTGCCCGTCTTGTCCGCCACCGCGAGGCTGGAGCCTTCGGTCAGCACACTGCGGCCCACCAGGGCCGTGCCCTGCATGACTTGCAGCGAGTTGAACTGCGACGCCATGCTCTGCATGGTCTGGTTCAGTTGCTGGATGCCGGTCACCGTATTGATCTGCGCGATCTGCGAAGTCATCTGGGCGTTGTCCAGGGGGTTCATCGGGTCCTGGTTGTTCAACTGCGCCACCAGCAGCTTCAGGAAGCGGTCCTGCGCGGCCGACGGGTCGCTGGCCGCGTTGGCTTTGGTGGACGCGTCTGTGGTGGTCGTGACGGCGTTGGTGGCACTGAGAATCATGGTGGGGTCTCCCGGGAATTACTGGCCCATCTGCAGGGTCTTGAGGAGCAGCGACTTGGCCGTGTTCATGACCTCGACGTTGTTCTGGTACGAGCGCGAGGCGGAGATCATGTTGACCATCTCCTCCACGGCATTGACGTTGGAGTGGGTCACGTAGCCCTCGGCGTCCGCCGAGGGGTGGCTGGGATCGTGCACGCGGCGGCCCGGCACATTGCTTTCGCTGATGCCGCTGACCTTGACGCCCGCAGAGCTGTCGGCGCCCATCGGCGCTGTCTGGAACACCACCTGGCGTGCCTTGTAGGCCTGACCGTCGGGACCGGCCACTGCATCCACGTTGGCCAGGTTGCTGGCCACCACGTTGAGCCGCTGCGACTGCGCGCTGATGGCGCTGCCGGACACATTGAAGATCGAGAACATGGACATAGGGTGGCTCGCTTTCTGCGCTGCTGGGCTGCGTGGTTATTGGCCCTGAATGGCGCTGAGCATGGTTTTGGCGTTGCCGTTGATGAACCGCAGCGTGGCTTCGTAGCGCACGGCGTTGTCCACGAAGTTGGCGCGCTCGCGGTCCAGGTCCACCGAGTTGTTGTCCAGGCTGGGCTGCGTCTGCACGGCGTAGCCGAGAGCGCCTTGCCGGTCGATGCTGGTGCTGGAATTCACGGTGGGCAGCGGAATGTGGTGCGGATCGGTGGTGCCCGCGGTTCCGTACGAGCCGCTGGTGGCCAGCCGCGTGATGGCCGCGCCGGGCGTGCCGGTGGCCGAAGATGTCACGCCCGTGGCCTCGCGCAGCGCATCGCCAAACTTGAAGTCCCGAGCCACATAGCCCGGCGTGTCGGCGTTGGCGATATTGCTGGCGATGGCGCGCTGGCGTTCACCGCGCAGCACCAGGGCGTTGCCGTGAAAATTCAGCTGGTTGGTCATCTTGTCAAGCATGTGTGCCTCACACCGTCGGTTGCAAAGTCGCCAGCCCGAGGGGCCTTTTTGGCGTTGCTTGATTATGGAAACCGCGCCTTTTTTCTAAAGCGCGAAGAAGTGGCAAATGGATGCGCAGTTCCGGGTTTTGCGTTCAAGGCGCGTGCCTATAGTTCTAGGGGTGAGATGGCCTCTGCCTTCCTCTGCGCACTGTGCGCGGGCAGTCTGGCCCGTCGATGTCCAAGGAGGCCCCCATGTCCACCCATTCCCTTTTGATGCATGCCCGCCACGGCGCTGTACTGCGCGGCGCGACCCGTTCGCCCCTGGTGGCCCGTGCCCGCGCTGTGCTGCGCATGCTGTGCTTGCTTGGGAGTGTGGCCGGGGTTCTGCTGGGTACTGCCGGTGTCGCTCATGCCCAGTCGGCGGCGGACCCTGCGGCAGACCTGGGCCCGCTCACCCAGCGCTGGCTGGACGATGCTTTGGCTCGCAACCAGTCCTCCGCACTGCCGCTGCGCATGGAAGTGAGTGTTGGCTCACTGGATTCGCGCCTGCGGCTGGCGCCCTGCGCGCGCGTTGAACCTTATCTCCCTGTGGGTGCCCGCCTGTGGGGCCGTACACGCCTGGGGCTGCGCTGTGTGGAAGGCGCGACCGCATGGAATGTGTTTTTACCCGTCACCATCAAAGCGTTTGGGCCCGCCTGGGTGCTGACGAACAATGTGGCGCCGGGCGCAGTATTGACTGCCAACGACGCCACCGAGGCCGAGGTGGATTGGGCGGCCGATGCCTCCCCCGTTCTGGCCAACCCCGATCTCTGGGTGGGTCAGACCGCCGCTCGCCAGCTCGTGGCGGGTCAGGCGGTGCGCCAGGCCATGGTGCGGGCCCCGCTGCTGTTCAAGGCGGGTGCGCAGGTCAAGGTGGTGGCCCAGGGGCCCGGCTATGCAGTCAGCTCGGCGGGACAGGCGTTGACGGCGGGCTCGGCTGGACAGACTGTGCGCGTACGCATGGAGAATGGGCGTATCGTGAGCGGAACTGTGAACGATTCTGGGACGGTGGACGTCACTCTGTGATGACGCACCGGTAATAAATGGCTAAAGTCCGGGCCAAATGGGTCGAAAACATTGCTACTGATGCCCCACATCCAACGGGGTGGTGGAGAGAGCGATGAAGATAGGTCAAACACCGGAACTGCCGGGCGGGTTGCCGCCGACGGGGCTTGCCAAGCAAGCCAAGGCTCCCGCCAGCGCTGCGGAAGGAGCCACGAAAGACGCACTGGTTGCGTCATCCGCCGGTGTGCCCGTCACTGTGTCCACCGCAGCCCGTGCGCTCAGCCCTACCACCCGCAGCACGGCAGATTTTGACGCAGGGAAGGTCAAGGCTGTGCGCGCTGCCATCGAGAAGGGTGAATTTTCGGTCGACGCGGAAGCCATTGCCGACAAATTGTTGTCCAACGCCCAGGAGATCCTGTCCCGCTCGCGGGGCTGATCGGCGTTTTGTTAGAGGGCGCAATCCGTCGCACAATGCGCCATGACTCTGGAAGAATCTCTCTCAGCTGTTGAACAGCGGATCGAACAAGTCTCCGCCGCACTTCTCGCGGCAGATCCTACCTCCCTGGAAAAACACAGTACGGCCTTGCGCGATGCAGCGGCCGACTTTTCGCGTGCGCTCGAACAAGCCGCCGCGCGTGGCATGCCGCTACCGGCTTCGCTGCAGAAGCGTGCGGATGCCATCCGCACCATGCTGACTTTGCACCGTGACAGCCTGGCCCGGTTGGCCGCCGTCACCGACCGCCAGGCCGCGGGCTTGTTGCCTCCGTCCAATGCAGCTTCTACCTACGGGGATGGCCTGGGCGCGCGCGGAGCTGCGCCAGGCGTGGCGCGCATTTACCGCTCTGCGGGCTGAGCACCAAAGACTTTTCTGAGGGAGGGTCGGGCCGGGGTGCAAGAGGTGCCCGCCCGCGCAGCCATCCAAACTGTTGGCCCCGCAATGCCTTGTGTTGCCCGGCTCGTGGCCTGACGCGCGGGCTCAGTGTGCGCGCATCTTGGCACGCAGGCGGGCAATCGACTGGCTGTGCAACTGGCACACCCGAGACTCGGTCACACCCAGCACGGCTGCAATTTCCTTGAGGTTCATGTCATGTTCGTAGTACATGCCCATGATGTGCTGCTCGCGCTCCGGCAGGGTCTTGATGGCGTTGACCAGTGATGTCTTGAGCCGCTGATCGCGCAGCAATTCCACCGGGTCGGCCGCGCTGTCGGCGACGTGGCGGTCCAGAAACCCGTCCTCGTCGTCGTTGCCATGCGTCATGTCTTCCAGGTACACCAGCTGGGTACCGCGCACCTTGCCCAGCAGGTTCTGGTAGTCCGCCAGGCTCATGCCCATTTCGCCGGCTATTTCAGACTCCAGCGGGCTGCGGCCCAGCTTTTGTTCCAGCCGGTGCACGGCGTGCTCGATGTCTTTCTGGCTCTTGCGCGAGCTGCGGCTCATCCAGTCACCCTCACGCAGCTCGTCGAGCATGGCGCCCCGGATGCGCTGGGTGGCAAAGGTTTCAAACTGCACGCCCTGTGCCACTTCGTAGCGCGACAGGGCTTCGGCCAGCCCCATCATGCCGACCTGGATCAAGTCATCCAGTTCGACATTGGGAGGCAGCTTGGCGATCATGTGGTGCGCAATCCTCCGCACCAGCGGTACATGCTGGCGGATCATGGCATCGCGATCAAGCTGGCCTTTGGCGGTGTACATAGAGAGGGTGTTATGCACTGGTAGGGCGGGTATGCGATCTTGTTCTGGAGCCGCTTGGGGGTGCCATCGCCCGAACTTCATCCGCCTCGCGGGGCTGGCGACTGGCCAGACCGTTGGGGGCAGTGCGGGTCAACGTGGGTACGTAGAGATGCATCACAGGCTCTGGTCAGTGGCTCCGGACAAAATGCGCAGGCATGCCTGTCAAGTTGCTGGGTGTCAGCGCAGCCAGCGCTCCGTTCATGGTGCCCGCATTTTCCAGCAGTTGCAAGGCCAGACGCTGAAGATCCTGGGGGTTCTGCGTGGCAATGGTGGTGGTGCGAATGGGGCCGCCCAGATGGCGTTCGGCGCAGGCCTGCAGGGTCATCAACTGGGACTGGGCCTTGCGGCGTTCGGAGGCCGTGTTGCTGTGCAGCAAGGCAGCCACCATACAGGGCAAGCCCGTGTGCAGCGCGATCTGCTTGAGGCTTTTGTAGCTCGTCATCACCCCCGCTGCGCCGCTGCCCATGACCACCAGCGGCACCGTGGCCGTGTGGGTGAGCAGGGGCCCCAGTGTGGACGCCGGTGCGTGAATCACCATCAGGCCGTAGGTCCTGAAGTAGGGCAACAGGCTTTCCATGGGTGATCGGGCGGTGTCACCGGCCTTGCGGCTCAGGTGCTGCAGCCCCTTGGCCGCCGGAATCACGGCGAGCGAAGACGCCGTGGCGCCCAGGTTCAGGCTGGCACCGTCATTCCATGTCGCGTGTTGCAGCAGGTGCAGCAGCCCGGGGCTGTCGTCGGACTCCTGCGCTGTACCGTCGAGCACCACCACCGGGTAGCCCAGCCGCTGCAGGCTGGCGCAGATTTGCCACAGCGTTTCGAGGCCATTCGCCGTGTTGCCCTGGCTGGCGACGGCCAGCAGCCGCAGCTCGGCCTGCGGGGTGAGGCTGTGCAGGCTGGCCGCCTGATGAAAACCCAGATCAAGCATCGACCAGCCCCCCCTCCGTCACGGTGTCGGGAGAGTGCGAGAAAAAGAAGTTCAGGTCCGTCGCCTTGGGGTCGAAGGCCGACTTGGCGGGCGACCGCATGGATGCGCTGATGAGCTGGTGGGCGTTGGCACGCTCCCAGTCCTCGGGCACCCGCTGGCCGTTGGTCACGCCGCGCAGCACCATCTGGTGGCGGATCAGCGCGTCAATCGCGGGGCCCAGCTTCACGGCTTCGTCCACCTTGGACAGGATGGCTTGCTGCGAGCCGTCGGTCTTGAAAGCGGTGAGCACATCATCCAGCGTGTCGCCATGGCAACCGGCGTTGAGCACCAGCAGGCGGTTGACATGGGGCAGGTCCAGCACGTCCAGCATGTCGCGCTTGCGCGGGTCGCGGGGGGCCACGCCGGTGGTGTCGATGAGCACCATCTTCTTGCCGCTGAGCAGGCCCAGCAGGTCTTGCAGCGCGGCACGGTCGTGTGCCAGATGCGCCACGATGCCCAGCATGCGGCCATAGGTGCGCAGCTGCTCGTGGGCACCCACACGGTAGGTGTCGAGTGTGATCAGGCCCACGCTGCCGGGGCCGTGGATGCGTGCACACATCGCTGCCAGCTTGGCCGTGGTGGTGGTTTTGCCCACGCCGGTAGAGCCCACCATGGCGAAGATGCCGCCCTGTTCATACAGGGGGGGATCGGTCTGGTCGGTCTTGAGGTTGCGCTCCAGCACCTCCATCAGCCACCGTACCGATTCGCCCGCCGACAGATCCTCGGGCATGCGTTCGAGCACAGCACGGGCCAGCGAGGGGGAGTAACCAGCACGGATCATCTTGAGCATCAGGTTGGACTGGATCGGGTTCTGGCGCGCCTGCCCCAACCAGGCCAGCGTGTTGAAGCGGTCCTCAATCAGTTCCTTCATCGCATGCAGTTCGTTCATCACGCTCTGGTTGTTCGACTGGATCAGATGAGCGCTGGGAACCTCCTGCCGGCGGCGCGGTGGCTCGGGCGGGATGTCCATCGGGATGGTGCGCAGCGGGTTGTGGCGCGCCACGGAGGGGGCGGACATGCGCTCGCGTTCGGGTTCCTGGTCGCGGCTGCGTTCAGACAGCGTCTGGGGTTCCGACGGGCCGTTCAGGGCCTCGTGGCGGCGGCGTAGCATACGCTCGCGCACATAGTCCTGGAACGACAGCGTGCTCATGGCCAGCTGTTCGGTGTCTTCCTCGACCGGGTTGCGGCCCAGGCCCGACGCTGCCGCCTGCTGGCTGGCGCGCTGTGCGGTGCTGCGCGGGGTGCCGGGCGCCAGCAGGGGCGCATTGGACGAAGAGGCGGGGGCACCACCATCCAAGGCCGACAGCGTGTCCTCGGCCGTGGCCACCACTTCCACGCCGTTGGCCGTGGGGCGGTTGGACAGGATCAGCGTGCCGTCGCCAAAGGCCATGCGCGCCTTGGCCAGAGCCTCCCGGGAGGTGGGGGCGGTAAAGCGTTTGATGTTCATGCTGATGCACCTTTAAGGATCGGCCCAATACGGATGGTGTGGGTCTCTGGAATTTCACTGTGTGCCAGCACCTGCAGGCGGGGCGCCACGCGGCGCACCAGACGGGAGATGGCATTGCGGATCTGGTCGGGAACCAGCAGGCAGGCGGGCAGGCCCATCTCTTCCTGCTTGAGGGCCACTTCGGCGGCCTTCTGTGTGAGGATGTCGGCCACACCGGGGTCGAGCGCAGGGCCTGCCGTGTTGCCCAGGGCCTGCACCAAAAGGCGCTCCAGGCCGGGTTCGATGGCGATGACGTTGAGCTCGCGGGTGGGGCCGTAGATCTGCTGGACGATGGCAGGCGAGAGCGCAATGCGCACGCGGCGGGCCAGCTCGACGGGGTCGGAGACCGCACCGGCGTGCTCGGCCAGCGTCTCGATGATGGTGCGGATATCGCGGATGTGCACAGACTCTTCCAGCAGCAGCTGGAGGACCTTCTGGAACGTTGCGATGGAGACCATTTTCGGGACCACTTCTTCGATGAGCTTGGGGGCCAGCTTGGCCACGTGCTCCACCAACTGCTGCGTTTCGGTGCGGCTGAGGAGCTTGGCGGCTTGCACTTGCATCAAGTGTGACAAATGGGTGGCCATCACGGTTTCGGAATCAACGACGGTAAAACCCGCCATTTGTGCGGCTTCCTTCTGCCGATCGTCGATCCAGTGTGCTGGCAGGCCAAAGGCGGGGTCGGTGGTGGCTGTGCCGATCAGTGGGGTGGTGATGCCGCCTGGGTTGATGGCCAGGAACATGCCGGGGAAGGCTTCGCCTTCGCCCACCACCACGCCGCGCAGCGTGATGCGGTAGCCGCTGGGCTTGAGTTCGAGGTTGTCGCGCACATGCACGGCAGGGGGGAGGAAGCCCACTTCCTGCGCAAACTTGCGGCGCACGCCCTTGATGCGGGTGAGCAGGTCGCCCTGGCGGCTCTTGTCCACCAGACTGATCAGGCGGTAGCCCAGCTCCAGGCCCAGCAGGTCCACGGGCTGCAGGTCGTCCCAGGTGGCTTCGCCGTCGGTGACCGGTGGCGGTGGGGCCTCGACGACGGGCGGTACCTTCTGGCGCTCGTACATCATCCAGGCGCCATATCCCAGCAGGCCGCCCATGGTCAGGAACACCACATGTGGCATGCCAGGAATCAGGCCCAGCAGGATCAGGATGCCGGCTGTGACACCCAGCACGCGGGGCGACATGAACAGCTGCTGCACGATCTGGCGGCCCATGTCGTGGTCCTTGCCCACGCGGGAGATCACCATGGCGGCGGCCACCGAGATCAGCAGGCCGGGAATCTGCGCCACCAGCGCATCACCAATGGCCAGCAGGATGTAGCTGTCGGCCGCCTGCTTGGCCGACAGGTCGTGCTGCAGCACGCCAATCGTAAAGCCGCCAATGATGTTGATGAGCAGAATCAGAATGCCCGCGACGGCGTCGCCGCGCACGAACTTGGAGGCACCGTCCATGGAACCGAAGAAGTTGGCTTCTTCCGCCACTTCGGCGCGGCGGCGCTTGGCTTCCTTCTCGTCGATCAGGCCGGCGTTCAGGTCGGCATCCACCGCCATCTGTTTGCCGGGCATGGCGTCCAGGGTGAAGCGGGCCGACACTTCGGCAATGCGCTCGGCCCCCTTGGTGATCACCACGAAGTTGATCACCACGAGGATGGCAAACACGATCAGACCGACTGCGAAGTTGCCGCCAATCAGGAAGTGGCCGAAGGCCTCGATCACCGCACCGGCTGCGCCCGGGCCCTGGTGGCCTTCCAGCAGCACCACGCGTGTGGAGGCCACGTTCAGCGACAGGCGCATCAGGGTGGTCAGCAGCAGCACCGAAGGGAAGGCTGCGAAGTCCAGGGGGCGCAGCATGTAGGCCGCAACCATCATCACCATCAGCGCAACGGCGATGTTGAGCGTGAAGAAGGCATCCAGCAGCCACGGCGGGATGGGCAGCACCATCAACGCCAGAATCGCCACCACCAGCAGGGGGGCCGACAGGCCCTGCAAGGCGCTGGCGTTGGTGCCCGCCCATTGCTGCAAAGACTTTACGGAGGTGTTCATACGGCAGCACCTTGCACCGTGGTGCGGTTCAGCGGATCGAGTTCAGGCGGCACAAATGGCTCCACCAGGCTGTCGGGCATGCGGCCTTCGCCACGCAGCGCGGCCTTGAGGCGGTACACATACGCCAGCACCTGGGCCACGGCGGTGTAGAGCGTGGCGGGGATGGCCTGGTCCAGCTCGGCATGGGCATACAGCGCGCGGGCCAGCATGGGCGACTGCAGCACGGGCACGTTGTGCTCCCGGGCCACGTCGCGGATCTTCATGGCGATGAGGTCGGTGCCGCGCGAGATCACCTGGGGCGCACTCATGGTCTTCTCGTCGTACTTGAGGGCCACCGCATAGTGGGTCGGGTTCATCACCACAAAATCGGCCTTGGGCACGGCGCTCACGCTGGCGCGGTCGGCGATTTCGCGCTGCTTCTGGCGGATGCGGCCCTTGATGTGGGGGTTGCCGTCCGACTCCTTGTGCTCCTGCTTGACTTCCTCGTGCGACATCTTCAGCCGCTCTTTGAAGAAGAACGCCTGCAAAGGCACGTCCACTAAAGCGGCCAGAAACACGACCAGCAACAACAGGCTCATGCCCGAAGTCAGCCAGTCGGCAATCTGGCGAAGGGCCATGGGCGAGGGCTGCAGCACCAGCATGGCGACGGTTTCGATGCTGTTGCCCAGGAACTTCCAGGCCACATAGGTCAGGATGGCCGTCATCAGCACCATCTTGGCCACGTTGGCCATCTGCTGCTTGGAAAACAGGTTGGCCAGCCCCGAGATCGGGTTGAGGCGGCTGAACTGGGGGGTGATGGGCTTGGCGCTGAGGATCCAGCCGCCCGCTCCGATGGCGCTGATCAGGGCCGCCGCGCTGGTCAGCGTGGCGAACACCGTGCTGGCGATCACGCCCACGATGACCATGTCCTGCAGCCGCGACAGCATGGTGCCCGGCGCCATCACCGTGGCCGCATTGAACGCCAGCTGCTGGCTCATGGCCCACTGCATGCGGTCCATCAGCTGTGGGGCCAGCAGCAGCATGCATGCGGCGCCCGCGCCCAGAATGGCCAAGTGCGACAGGTCGCGCGAGCGTGCCCCTTGGCCGTCTTCGCGCGCTTTTTGCAGCTTGCGCTCTGACGCGGGGAGGCTTTTTTCTTGGCTGGATTCCATGATGGCATGACGGCTGGGGTCATGCCATTGTCGTGAGCGACCTGGAAATCTAAAGGTGGATAAGGGGGCTGCCGCCCCCTCTTTTCGGTGAGGCCCGGGGTGTTTTCAGTCGCTGGCGGGCGTCTGCCCGCTACGGCCGATGGTCATCAGCATTTTCAAAAATGATAGCGGCTAGGGCATATTGCACTAGCGCTTGAAGCACATTGGGCTGAAAACAGCGTGTCAGAAGCCCAGACTGGCCAGCAGATCGTCCACCTGGGACTGGTCGGTGACCACGTCGGGCGTGTTGTCCGGGTCCACCACCGGGCCTTGCAGGTGGGCCGGGCGGGCGGGCTCGGCGGGTACCTGGGCGTTGGGCGGGGCCGTCTGGATGAGCAGTTGCACCAGTTGCTCTTCAATGGTGGCTGCCAGATTCACCACGCGCGCAATCACCTGGCCGGTGAGGTCGTGAAAATCCTGGGCCATCATGATTTCCGTGAGGTGTGTGTCGGCCTCTTTGGTCACACGCTCCACGTCGGTCAGGAAGTTGAAGATCTCGCCCTTGGCCACGGCAGCCACCGGGTCGGCGACCAGCGAATTGACGACCCTGCGTGTTTCCGCTGCAATGTAGTCGTGCTGCGCCTTGGCTTGCTCCACGCGGTTGAGCACCTTCTCGGCCGCCTCGCCCGTCAGCCGGGCGATGTACGACAGTCGGCTCTGGGCGTCGGGCAGTTCGCCCATGGAGCCGCGCAGCTTGTCGGCATACCCCAGTTCATTCAGTGAATCGTGAAGCTGGCGGGTCAGCAGGCCAATCTTGTTGTGAACATCGGCTTCGGCGGCCGGCTGGCTGTTGTCCGGTGTGTCGTCCATGGTGTCATAGCCCCATCTTCTTCAGAATCAAGGTCACTTTCTCTTCCAGAGTTGCCTTGGTGAAGGGTTTGACGATGTAACCCGCAGCACCGCCCTGAGCGGCCGCAACGATGTCTTCCTTGCGCGCTTCGGCGGTCACCATCAGGACGGGCAGGTGCTTGAGCTTGTCGTCCTTCTTGATCTCGGCCAGCAGCTGGAAGCCGTTCATGTTGGGCATGTTGATGTCGGTCACCACAAAATCAAACTTGCTGTTGCGCAGCTTGTTGAGTGCGGCGACACCATCCTCGGCCTCGTCAGCGTCTGCAAACCCGCTCTCCTTGAGCAGGTTGCGAACGATGCGTCGCATGGTGGAGAAGTCGTCAACGATCAAAAAACGAAGGGCTGTGGTCACTTGGGACCCTTTCAGTCGAGATTTACTGTAAGCATTGTCATGGGCGGCAGGTTTGGTGACAAGTCGTAACTGTTACCTGCTTGGGGGGGGATTTTCCCGCTTTTCAGTCAACAGTTCTGTGGACGTGATTTCGGGAATCCCTTTGCCCATGAGCCGTTCTTCGGCCTCCCGGGTCAACACCGTGATGGTGATGCGCCGGTTGGAGGGGGAGCGTGGGTTCTTGGGGTCCAGCAGATCACTGGCGGCCAAGCCCACCACGCGGCCCAGTTTAGCGTCTGGCATGCCGGCAGAGACCAGCTCTCGGCGCGAGGCGTTGGCCCGGTCTGCCGACAGCTCCCAGTTGCTGTACCCCTTTTCGCTGTTGCCATAGGGCACGGCGTCGGTGTGGCCAGCCAGGCTGATGCGGTTTTCAACGCCGCCGAGGGCCGCGCCAATTTCGCGCAGGATATCGCGCATGTAGGGTTTTACCAACGCGCTGCCGCTGTCGAACATGGGGCGGTTTTGGTCGTCAATGATCTGGATCTGCAGCCCGTCGGGCGTGATGTCGATGCGGATCTGCGACTTGTACTCGTTCAGGCGCGGGTTTTCCGTGATCAGCGCATCAATCTTGGCCTCCAGGGCCTTGAGACGCTCCTGGTCCTGCTTGGCGCGTTCCGCCCGCGCGGCATCGATGCTCATGCGGCGCTGCTTGGCTTCTTCCACATCGGAGCGGCGCACCTGGCCATGCACCTTGGACAAATCGTTGCCGCCACCGGGGATAACGCTGGAGCTATTGCCCGCGCCGTCGCCACCGGTCATCGCCACTTTGAGCGGCGACGCGAAATACGCCGCAATGCCCTGCAGCTCCCCTTTGGCCGTGGAGCCGAGCAGCCACATCAGCAGGAAGAACGCCATCATCGCCGTCACAAAGTCGGCATAAGCGATCTTCCAGGCGCCCCCATGCACCGCGTGCCCGCCTTTCTTGACGCGCTTGATGATGATGGGCTGGAGCTTCTTTTCTGCCATGGCAATGGGGGCGTTGTAGCGCGGCTACTGCATCCGCGGCGTCTACTTCTTGCCCTTCACATGCCCTTCCAGCTCCGAGAAGCTGGGGCGGACGTTGGAGAACAGCACCTTGCGGCCAAACTCAATGGCCGTGGCCGGGTTGTAGCCCTGCATGCTGGCGAGCAGGGTGGACTTTATGCACTGCAGTTCCTTGGCGGCGTCCTCGGTTTTTTGCTCGACCAAGCCGCCCAGGGGTTCCACCACGCCATAGGCCAGCAAAATCCCGAGGAACGTACCCACCAGCGCCGAGCCGATCATGCCGCCCAGCACCGAAGGTGGCTGGCCCACGGAGCCCATGGTGTTCACCACGCCCAGCACAGCGGCCACGATCCCGAAGGCGGGCAGGGCGCCGGCCAACCGGGCCAGCGCAGCTACTGGAGCATGGGCCTCCTGGTGGTGGGTGTCGATTTCGCTGTCCATCAGGGCCTCGATCTCGTGGGAGTTGAGGTTGCCCGACACCATCATGCGCAGGTAGTCGGTGGTGAATTCGATCACATGGTGGTCGCTGCCCACAGTGGGGTATTTCTTGAAGATCTCGGATTCGTGGGGCGCTTCCACATCCTTCTCAATGGCCATCAGGCCTTCCTTGCGGGCCTTCTGCAGGATGTCATAGAGCATCGCCATCAGCTCCATATAGCGCTCTTTGGTGTATTTGGAGCCCTTGAGCGCCATCGGTAGCGCAGCCATGGTGGCCTTGATCACCTTGGGCTGGTTGTTCACCACAAAAGCACCCAGCGCGCCCCCCAGGATCGTGATGATCTCAAACGGCAGCGCCTTGAGGATCACACTGATGTTGCCCCCGTGCATGATGTACACACCGAAGATGCAGCCCAGGCAGACGACGTAACCGATGATGACGAACATGCTTTAAATGTGTGAGGCGGTCGGATGAGACAACGCTGGGTTACCGGCGGCGCGCCAGACAACCTTGCTGCTGCTAAATGTATCGGATTGCAGCCGACAAAACCAACGCTGTAAATGCAATTGCAGCGTATGACCGGCTATCGATAGATCAGGAACTCCATATGCAGCGGGTGTAAAAAAAAGAGGCCAAATTGGCCTCAGATGCATATATCTTATGGGTGGATGCTCTCATTTATGGAGATTTCATGGACAACCTTGGCCATTTATTTCAGCAGAGCCAAGACGCCTTGGGGAATTTGGTTGGCTTGCGCAACCATGGCAGTGCCGGCCTGCTGCAGGATCTGGGCACGCGATAGATTGGCCGTCTCGGCTGCGAAGTCGGCATCTTGAATGCGTCCGCGCGCTGCTGACATGTTTTCCGAGGACACGTTCAAATTGGCAATGGCCGTTTCAAAGCGCGCCTGCAAGGCACCATAGTTGGCCCGTTGCCCGCTGATGGCGGCGATGGCCGAATCGACGATGGCCAGTGTGCGGTTGGCGCCGTCTACGGTGCTCACATCCATGTTTTGCACCGTCTGAATCTGGCTGCCTGCGGCCGTGGCGATGTTCAAGAAGCCCCCGCCGGCGGCTGCGCCCGCCGCGTCAATTGCGCTGAACGACTTGGAGGAGTCGAGGGTAATCTGACCTGTAATCACCAGCGCATCCGCAGGAATGGTTGCCGGCCCCCCGGTTCCCGGAATCGCAACACCTGCTCCACCGACCAAAGGCCCTCCTGCAGGATCGGTGACGGTAATGGTGTTGGCAGCAAGAGACTCGTTGGCTATCTTGATATCTGTACCAGCTGCGTTGACCAGCACCAGCCCCGTTCCCTCGTCATTCACCCGGGCGGTTACGCCTGTCTTGGCGGCTGCATCGTTAAATGCCTTCGCCGCGTCGCTCAATCCATCGTTGTTGATGGGGTTTCCCACGGTGAATGAAATGGTTACAGCTTGCGCGTCCCCATTGTCCGAAGCCAGCTTGAGGGTGTAGGACGTAGCGGCCGTGAGTCCGGACAGCCCGATTTCCGTTCTCCCGGTGGCGCTGACACCCGTCTTTTCGGTTTGCGCATTGATCAGCGCAGCCATGTCCTTGGCGGATGCTCCGGCAGGATAGGGAATATCTACATTCCCGTAAGCGCCATTGATGGTCATCGTGCTGCCGCCAATGATGGATCCGCCCAGGGCGCCCTGTGCGACCACGGCGTTGGGCGTGCTTCCCAGCGTCAAATCTCCAGTGCCCCCTGTGGTGGTGGCGGCGGTCCCGCCGATCCGGTAGTTCCCGTACGCGTTTGTGCTGAAATTGGACGAGGTTGCCGTGATGGTCTGGTTGGCATTGGCGCCGACTTGGAAAGCGGCGCTGGTGAACGACCCATCGAGCAGCTTGCGGCCGTTAAATTCGGTCGTCTTCGCAATGCGGTCCAGTTCTGAGGTGAGTTGGTTCACCTCGGCGTTCAGTGCTTGGCGGTCGGATGCCGAGTTGGTGGCATTGGCGGATTGGACCGCCAGTTCGCGGATGCGTTGCAGTATGTTGCCGGCCCCACCCAAGGCGCCTTCAGCGACCTGAGCCAGCGAAATGCCATCGTTGGCATTGCGCGCGGCCTGGTTCATGCCGCGGATTTGGGTGGTGAACCGCTCTGAAATCGCCAGGCCCGCAGCATCATCTTTCGCGCTGTTGATCCGCAGGCCGGAGGAGAGGCGCTGGATGGAGGTGCTCAGCGATGCTTGGCTCATGCCCAGATTGCGCTGAGCGGTCAACGAGCTGATGTTGGTGTTGATGGTGGATGCCATTGCGTAACTCCTGCGAGGCTGGAAACAAACATTTCTGCCGGTTCAAGCGTTACCCCTCCGGCGGACTTTGTGGGAACGATGGGAGGAATTGTGGAGATCCGCTGCAATGGTGTTGGCTTGATAAGCAGCTCAAAAGCCGTCCAATCTGCGGATTTGGCGCGCGGCGGAAACGGCGGCCGGGCTGCAACGGGGCATTAGGCCGGCGCAAATAGTTCCTCAAGTTTTGTTTCAGTTGGTCGATACAGCAGATCGAGGGATTCAAATTTGTTGGCGGAATTTGGCGCTGTAAGCCTGGCGTCAGGCACAGCCGCAGCCATTTCCACGAAAGGACAGCAACATGACAATCATTTCCGGGATGTCTGCTTCGCAGATTCAGGCGTTGACCACGACACAGATCCGAGATCTGACGGACAAAGACATCAAGGCGATGAACACGGCGCAGATCAATGCGTTGTCTTCTGCGCAGATCGCCGCGATCGAGACCCGGGATGTCGTGTACTTCAGCGCCGCGCAAATGAAGGCATTCGACGCCAATGCGCTGGCCGGGGGAATGCTGACCTACGACACCAACGTACTTCAGGCCAATCAGCTCAAGGGGCTGACGACCGAGCAGTTGTCTTTGTTGGGAACGCAGGCCATTCAGAAGCTGACGTCCGATCAGGTCAAGCTGCTGGACGCCAAGCAGCTGGCAGGGCTGGGCTCCAACCAGATCCAGGCGCTGGGCGATGATGTCACCGTACTGAGCGCTACCCAGATCAAGGGTTTGGGCACGAGCCAGATTCAAGCGCTGACGACGGACCAAGTCGCAGGCTTGAGCGCCGCCCAGATCAAGGGCTTGACCACCGCCCAGATCGCTGCCATCGAAACCCAGGATCTGGTCAAGCTGGGCACCGATCAGCTGGCGGCTTTGAGCGCCGCACAGGTCAAGGCCCTGAGCACGGGACAGGTGCAGAGCCTGGGCACGGATCAGGTCAAGGGCCTGCAAGGCACGCAAATAGCGGCTTTTAGCACCGATCAGATCAAGGCGCTGGGCACGGGCCAGATCGCCAGCCTGGAAACTTCGCAGATCAAATCGTTGACGGCCGCCCAGCTGGGCGCAATGTCCACCGGGCAGATCGCCGCTTTTGAGACCCAGGATCTGCAGCAGCTGTCTGCCGTTCAGATCAAGGGCTTGGACACGGCGCAAATCCAGGCGCTGACCACGGGCCAAGCCAGCGCACTGAGTGCAGCCCAGATCAAGGGCATGAGCACCGGCCAGATCGCGGCCCTCGAAACGCAGGATTTGGCCAAGCTTGGTACCGAGCAACTGGCGGCCCTGAGTGCCGCCCAGGTCAAGGCGTTGAGTACCGACCAGGTTCAGAGCTTGAGCACCGACCAGGTCAAGGGGCTCCAGGCAGCCCAGATTTCCGCGCTGAGCACGGACCAGATCAGGGCGATGGGTACAGGCCAGATCGCCAGCCTGGAAACTTCACAGATCAAGTCGTTGACGGCTGCCCAGCTGGGCGCCATGGCCACAGGCCAGATCGCCGCCATCGAGACACAGGATCTGGCGCAACTCACTGCTGCCCAGATCAAGAACCTGGACACGGCACAGATCCAGGCCTTGACCACCGGCCAGGCCGGCGCCCTGAGCGCCGCCCAGATCAAGGGCATGAGCACGGCCCAGATCGCGGCGATTGAGACACAGGACCTGGCCAAGCTCGGCACCGAACAAATCGCCGCCCTGAGTGCCGCACAGGTCAAGTCCATGGGCACCGAGCAGATCCAGAGCCTGAGCACCGACCAGGTCAAGGGCTTGCAAGGCGCGCAGATTGCAGCCCTGAGCACGGACCAGATCAAGGCGATGGGCACAGGCCAGATCGCCAATCTGGAAACCTCGCAGATCAAGTCGCTGACAGCCGCCCAATTGGGCGCCATGTCCACCGCCCAGATCGCAGCCATCGAAACGCAAGATCTTGAACTGCTCAGTGCTGCGCAGATCAAGGGTCTGACAACCGACGGCGTCAAGGCGCTCACCACGGGTCAAGTCGGCGCCATGAAGTACGCGCAGATTGCCGCGCTGAGCACTGATCAAATCGCGCAAATCTCCACGGGCGGTATTGCGCAACTGAGCACGGACCAGGTTAAGGCCCTGACAGCCGCGCAACTGGGTGCCATGTCCACCGGTCAGATTGCGGCCATTGAAACGCAGGACTTGGTCCAACTGACCGCCGCACAGCTCAAGAACTTGACCACGGACCAGATTGAGGCCCTAACGACCGGTCAGGCTGGCGCGCTGACCGCAGCGCAGATCAAGGGCATGAGCACGGCCCAGATCGCAGCGATTGAGACCCAGGACCTGGCCAAGCTCGGCACCGAGCAGATTGCCGCTCTGAGTGCTGCCCAGGTCAAGTCCATGAGCACCGGACAGATTCAGAGCCTGAGCACCGACCAAGTCAAGGGTCTCCAGGCCGCGCAAATCACCGCGCTGAGCACGGACCAGATCAAGGTGTTGGGCACGGGCCAGATTGCCAACCTTGAAACCTCGCAGGTCAAGGCGCTGACGGCCGGCCAACTGGGCGCCATGTCCACGGCGCAGATCGCTGCTATCGAAACGCAGGACCTGGAGCAGCTGACGGCGGCCCAGATCAAGGGCCTGACCACCGACGGCGTCAAGGCGCTCACGACCGGCCAGATCGGTGCCATGAAGTACGCGCAGATTGCCGCCCTGAGCACCGACCAGATTGCGCAAGTCTCTACGGGCGGAATCGCGCAACTGAGCACGGACCAAGTCAAGGCGCTGACAGCGGCCCAACTGGGTGCGTTGTCTACCTCCCAGATCGCCGCAATCGAAACCCAGGATCTGGTGGAGCTGACGGCGGCCCAGTTGAAGAATCTGGGCTCCGACAGCATCAAGGCGCTGACCACGAGCCAGGCGGCCGCGCTCACGGCCACCCAGGTGGCTTCCCTCTCGGCCAACCAGATCCAGGCGATGGAAACCCAGGATCTGGCGAAGGTCAGCACATCTGGCATCCAGGCGTTGACTGCCAACCAGGTCAAGGCACTGACGACAGGCCAAGTGCAGAACTTGACGACGGACCAGATCACAAGCCTGGGCAGCACCCAGATCTCGAGCCTGACCACGGACCAGGTGCAGAGCCTTACCACGACCCAGGTGAAGAGCCTGACGACAGACCAGACCAGCGCACTGACGCCCGCCCAGATCGGCGCTATGACGACAGACCAAATCCAGCAATTGGCCATTCCCCAGTAGTCTTTACAGGCCTTTACGGTCTGAGGCCTTCGCATAAGCTCTGCTACCCCCCGGCATTCCGAGGCCAGGGGATGCAGAGTATTTTTTGTAGGGGAGTGCCTTGACCGACAGCCTAAACACCGACTATGCGGACGTCGTCAACCGGGTCTGGCAGCGACAGATCGAGTTTCCGCAGCTGCTTCACTACACCGACTTGCTTGCAGTCGGAGGCCAGCGCGGGCTCGTGGCGGTTCTGTACCGCACATGGCTGCAACGTCACCCTGGTTCTTCGTACAACCTGTTTGCTTGGTTCAATCTGGGCGTGGTGTTGTTCAGCGATGGCGACCTGGAGGGCGCGGGGCAGGCCTATGAACAATCCCTGGCGTTGTCACCGGGCTTTGTGCAGTCGCGCTTTAACCTGGGGCTGGTGCGCGAGCGCCAGGGCCAGACCGATGCCGCCATCGCCTTGTGGAAGCAGGTGCAGGAACACGCTGACCCCGCCCAAGCCGACCAGCGCCCGATACTGATCTCGGCCTTGAACAACCAGGCGCGGGTCCAGGAAACGCGCAAGCAGTTCGCCGACGCCTTCGATTGCCTGAACCGCAGCTTGGCTCTGGATCCGGGGCAGACGGATGTGCTGCACCACTGGATCTTTATCCGGGCCAAGCAATGCCTCTGGCCGGTTTACGATGCGCCTGCTGGCGTGGATCCACAGCTCCTGCGCGACTCCACCTCGGCACTGGCTTTGCTGAGCCTGTCGGACGATCCGCAACGCCAGTTGGCGACCGCGCGGGGCTATGCCGAGCGCAAACTGCCGGCCCACCTGCCGCGGCTGGCTCCGGAAGAGGGCTACCGGCATGAAAAGATCCGCATTGGGTACTGCTCTTCGGATTTTTGTCTGCACCCGGTCTCCATGCTGACGGTGGAGTTGCTGGAGTTGCACGATCGCTCCAGGTTCGAGGTATACGGCTTCTGCTGGTCGCCCAACGATGGTTCGGCGATGCGCCAGCGTGTGGTGAACGCCTTCGACCACTACATCGGCATTCATCTGCTGACCGAGGAGGCTTCGGCCAGGTTGATACGCGAGCATGAAATCGACATCCTCATCGATTTGCAGGGCCAGACCTCCGGGGCCCGCATGCAGATGCTGGCGTGGCGCCCCGCACCCGTGCAGATAACGTATCTGGGCCTGCCGGCCACCACCGGCATGGCCTGCATCGACTACGTGATTGCCGACCGCTTTTTAATCCCCGAGGAGTACGCCAGCAACTATTCGGAAAAACCCATTTACATGCCGGATGTGTACCAGGTGAGCGACCGCAAGCGCCTGTGCGCCCCGATACCCACGCGAAAAGGTTGTGGCTTGCCGGCCCAAGGCACCGTGTTCTGCTCCTTCAACAACAACTACAAGTTCACGCCCGAGGTGTTCGGTGCCTGGATGAACATCCTGCGACGCGTGCCCGACAGCGTGCTGTGGCTGCTGTCGGACAACCCCTGGGCACAGGCGAACCTGCAGCGCGAGGCCGCAGCGAGTGGCCTGGACCCGCAACGGCTGGTGTTTGCAGAACGCGCCCTGCCCGAAAACTACCTGGCTCGCTACGCGCTGGCAGACCTCTTCCTGGACACCTTCCCCTTCAACGCGGGCACCACCGCCAATGATGCCTTGTGGATGGGTCTGCCCGTCCTCACGCTCTCGGGGCGCAGCTTTGCCGCACGCATGGCCGGAGCCCTGCTCACAGCCGCGGGCCTGCCGGAACTGATCACTTACGACCTGCAGGCCTACGAGGACAAGGCGGTGGAGTTGGCCACCACCCCGGGCGCCTGCCTGCGCCTGCGCGAGCACCTCGAAGCGGAACGTGCCAGTGGGGTGCTGTTCGACACGCCGCGCTTCGTGCGCAACCTGGAACGGGAACTGGCGAACCTCCTTGCGCCGACGACTCTGCTCAGGCCGGGCGCAGCCTGAACAGGTATTGGAAGGCCTGGGCGTCGGTCAAGGCCTGATCGCCGTCCGCGCCAGCGGCCTCGGCAATCGCCCTTATGCCGTCCATCAGGGCCTTTGGAGGTTGGGAAGGCAACTGTCGGCTGAAGCCGGTTTCCATGGCCCAGCCCGTTTGGGTGAACATCTCGAGCATGGTTGTGCGCGTAAACCAACGGATGTGGGTCCGGTCCAGCAACCCGGAGTCCTCGTAGCGAAACTGCCCGGTGGCCAGACGCATCTGCACGCTCCAGTGTTGGGCGTTGGGCAGACATACGAGCAGGCAGCCCTGGGGATCAATGCGTTCGCGCACCATCCGCACGACGCGCCAAGGGTCGCGCAGGTGTTCCAGGCAGTCGCCGAAGATCCAGCAGTCGCTGGGGAACAGCTGTCCAAACTCTTGCGCGGACAGGGCTTCGATGTCAGCGCCCAGGGCCTGGTTGCAGTACTGCGCCGCCGTGTGGGCATAGTCGGGGTCGATGTCGATACCGACGTAGTGAACGCCGGGATTCGCCTCGCGATAGGCGCGGGCCATGGCCCCATGCATGCAGCCCACTTCGACGATGCGGCGTGCCTCGGCTGGAATCAGCCCCATCAGGTCGGTGTTGACCACATTGTGGGCGGGCGTCTGTTTCATTGGCGGCGGTGGGTGGGGACTGGGGGGGGCGGCGGTAGTGATCTCTGCGATCTTCTGCCGCGTCTGATCCAGAAAACGCAGCGACATTCCGTCGGCCTCTTCATTGCGATCGTATTCATCGAAGTAGGCGTCTGAGCGCACATAGCCGGCCTGTAGATCGGCGCCTCCCATGCCCTTCTTCACCTCGAAGTAGAACTGCCGGCTTTGCACCACGTAGTGGTTGATCCGAAACACGTCATAACTGGGGACGAGCTCCTGCATCCACCCGTGCGTGATGGGGCGCATGTTCTCATCAAAGGTGCCGCGCTCCGTGTCGAATAGGTGCGAGCGCGCGGGGGTCACCCTCTCGCCACCACGAACGATCGACTTGATGTGCCGGTTGGGCAGGAAGTCGTCGCTGCTATGTCTTGGATGGGTCTCCAGGACCAAGCCGTTCGGGTCCGTCACATGGCCGCTGCTGCCATAGCATTTCCAGAACACACCCAGTGCGGAAAGCGCGCGCTCGTCATAGGGCGCAAGGGCCTCCTGCATCGTCTGCGCCTGCGTGGGAAAGAGGAATTCATCACCGTCGATGAAGGCCATCCAGTCGACCTCGCTTCCGAAGCGCTCCCACGCATGGTGGTAGGCCGATAGCTGCGGGAAATCGTCCATCTCCAGCGCAAAGACCTCAATCGGGCAGCGCGTGGCGAGTTCCAGCAACGTCTCCTTCATGCCGTCGTCGGTCTTGTGACAGTAGATGTAGAACTGGTTGAAGCCCACGGCCAGATGGAAGGCAATCCACTCCACGATGTACTTGTTGCGGTTGCGCTGGATGGAGGCGATTGCGATTTTTCCGGTCTTTAGCATGCGAGTCTCGCCTTATCACCACATGGTCTTGAAGGAGCCTGGCTCCAGGTGGCAGCCTATGGCTCGGGCAATCTCCAGCCCCTTTTCGTAGGAGAAACCTTTGTCAGTGGTCGGCTGGAAAAACTCGACGAACTCAAGACTGCGCTTGCCCAGCACGAAGCCTCCCACCAGGGGCGGAGCGATGGAATACATCTTGGGCAGCAGGGCCATCATGGAGGTTGCGGGCACCCCGATCAGGTGCTCCTCCAGATCGCCGGGCTGCATGGCGTCTTGCGGATAAAACCACAGCGGCGTGCTGATGAACAGAAAGGCATCATCGCGCATGCTGGTGAGAAGATCCCGCAGCAACTGTTTGGCGGCGTCCGGCGGCAGGTGCTCGATCACGTCCAGCAGGCAGATGATCCGGTACCGGTTGAACTGCTCTTTGGGGATGTCCTGCGCCAGCCCTTGCCACAGGTTGCGATAGACCGCCTTGCCGATCAGAGCCTTGTTATGGCAGTTGGCCTGAAAACCATCGACGCCATCCACCGCCCAATGTGCGGTCGCCGGGTTGCTGCGAATTTGCATGCCCAGGTTGCCGGCGCCGAAACCGATATCCAGCACCTCGGTGGGTTGTTCATTGTCTTCGAGGATATGGAAGATAAGCCCCTTGGGTGATGCGGAGTCACCTTGTACGGCCAGGTGGGTTTCTTGCAGCGCAATCGTGGTTTGGTAGTCGCGCACCACCTGCACGAGCGCCGCTGTGCTGTCGGGCGGAACGGCCGGAAAGATGCGTTGCTGCAGCTCTGCGTAAGCGCTGAGGAAGTCGCCATGCCGCGTCTCGTTGTAAGCCAGTTTGAGTGCATCGCTGGCAATGGCCTCGTGCCTGAAGCGTGCAGTGGGCAGGCCCGACCAGGCGCACTGAAAGGTGCTGTAGGGGGCGCAGCGCCAGCTGCCGCGGGCCAGCAGCAGAGAAGCGATGCGCTCGATGATGAACACCTTGCGTGACACCTGGCCAGGGTATGTCGTGGGTGCATTGATCCGGGATGCGGGCGGCGAGTCGTTCGCTTCGGCCAGTGCGAATATCTTCTCGCACAGCGCCAGCCACTCGTGCCAGAAAGCGGGTTTAGCGACGATAAAGTTGCTGAACACCACTTGCCGGGAGTCCATCACCAGGGACTTTAAGTCAACGGGTTGCCCAATGTGCGAGAGCAGTTCTTCGCACGCATCGAGCAAGCCGGGGTCGAACGTTTCGCCCTGGATAAAAACGTTGAGAAAAAACGCACCCATATCGGCCTGCGGGCTGAAGGTGAACACGTCGGCCTGGGGGTGCGCCTCCATGAACCGAATGACATCAGCCCCTGACAGCCCCGTCTTGCTGGTGAACTTTGGCGAGAGGAAACCATAGAAAGTGTCGTCATCCAGGGGCGTCTCCAGCAGGTAGCGGCGCATGGGCCAGTACTCGCGCCAGTCTGGGCGCTGGTTCGCCGAGTTGTCGAGGATGGCGATATCGGGATCCGTCTGCACCAAGGTTTCGGGAGACCACGCAATGCTGAACAGTTCAACCCTGCCGACGCCAGGCGGTTCGGTCGGGGATACCTGGGCCAAGGCTGTGCGTGCCTGGGGCAAGTCGGGGTTCTGCGCCAGTGCGGCCGCAAAGGCCTGCCGTGCGCCTTCTAGGTTCCCGCTGCCCTGGAGCAGGAGTCCCAGGTTGAACTGCGCGGCCCAGTCCATCGGCGACGGGCCTTGTTTGAGCCACTCGCGGTAGAGCGCAATGGCGTCCTTTGAACCGCCCTGGGCCAGCAATGCTTCTGCGGCGCCGATTGTGTCGATCACGCTGCGGGCTGCATGGGGATTCGCCGATGGAGAGTGAGGAGCGCTGAGGCGGTTCATGGAGGACCCGTTCTTGGGTGGGGATGCCGATCCGGTGCGGCACAGGCAGGCTTCAGAAAACACTGCTTTGGCCGAAAAATTCTCACATAACGCCCGAGCGGGGGATGTCCGGATCAGGGCTGGAAACTGGTACTAATTACCTGATGCCAGAGTCCCGCGAGATCTGCCAAAGCTGTCCGTCCGAGTTGCCCGCCCAAATAGTTCTTGCAAGGCTCTAAAGTTTTCGGGATGACAACCGAAAACATTTGCAACGGGACGTGAATGTTCCCGCCGTTCTACAGAAGGCCCGTTGGCGCTGTGAACCGTATGGCCGGGTGCTTGCCTGGCACCCAGGTTGGCGGCAACGCCATATTTAGTCAGTTCTTTTCAGGAGATTTGCCATGGCAGCTACCATCAACACCAACGTCGCCTCCTTGACCGCCCAGCGCAACCTGGGAATGAGCCAAGCTTCGCTGAACACTTCCATCCAGCGCCTGTCTTCGGGCTTGCGCATCAACAGCGCCAAGGACGATGCCGCCGGTCTGGCCATCTCCGAGCGTTTCACTTCGCAGATCCGCGGCCTGAACCAAGCCGTGCGCAATGCCAACGACGGCATCTCGTTGGCGCAAACCGCTGAAGGCGCGTTGGCTTCGTCCGGCAACATCCTGCAGCGTGTGCGCGAACTGGCAGTGCAGTCAGCCAACGCGACCAACTCCGCTTCGGACCGCCAAGCCCTGAACGCCGAAGTGAATCAGCTCACCTCCGAGCTGGACCGTATCGCCAAGACCACCGACTTCAACGGCCGCAAGCTGCTCGATGGCTCGTTTACCAGCGCGGCTTTCCAAGTCGGCGCCAATGCCAACCAGACCATCACCGCAACGTCGTCGAACTTCAGCACCAGTGCTTATGGCAACTACCGCATTGGCGGCAAGGCTGCCTCCACCACGGGCGGTTCCGGTGACCTGACCCTGGGTAGCTCGGCGGGTGCCTTGGTCGCACAAGGCGCGGTGGGGAATTCCAACATCGCAGGCGGCACCCTTGACGTCAATGGCGCATACGGTAATGAGACCATCACATACGCGGCCGGCGCTTCCGCCAAGGACGTCGCGGCGCTGGTGAATGCCCAGACTGAGAAGACTGGCGTGAGTGCCACGGCGCGCACCGAGATCGGCCTGTCCGGTCTGGTTGCGGGTAACTCCTACACGCTGAAGCTGGCCTCCGACAATGCTGATACCAACCCTGTGACGATTTCCTTCACGATCGGTGCACAGCTAAACAACGACGGCCTGAGCGACGCTGCCAAGGCTTTCAACGACGCCGCTGCCAAGACGGGTGTGACGGCGCGGGTGAATGACACGGGCACGGGCCTGGTGCTGACCAACGCGGCCGGCAATGACGTCAAGGTGGTGAACGATTCGGTCGCCGCTAACACTATCAACGTGACCAACGCAGACGGCACGGCTCTGGCTGGTGGCGCTGGTGCCGGTATTGCCGGTGCCGATGGCGCCGGGTCCTTCGGTACGGACGATCTGGTGGCCACGGGTCAGATCACGCTGGATTCCTCTAAGTCGTTCAGCGCGGTGGACTCGGGCGGTGCAGCGGCCGGCGGCGGCTTCCTGCTTGCAGCAACCTCCACTGCCAGCCAGATGCAAACGGTGCAAAACATGGATGTGAGCACGGTGGATGGCGCCAACCGCACTCTGGCCATCGTCGATGCAGCACTCTCCGCCATCAGCGGTCAACGCGCAAGCTACGGTGCTTTGCAAGCTCGCTTTGAAAGCACCGTCAACAACCTGCAAAGCACGTCCGAAAACACCTCCGCTGCACGCGGCCGTATCCTGGACGCTGATTTCGCCGCGGAAACCGCGAATCTGTCGCGTTCGCAGATCCTGCAGCAGGCCGGCACGGCGATGGTGGCACAAGCCAACCAGCTGCCCCAAGGTGTGTTGGCCCTGCTGCGATAACAGCGACGAGTAGGCAGCGATGCTTAGCGCAAGGCGGTGGCGATTTTCTCGCCTCCGCCTTGTCTCGTTTGCACCGGCTGTTTTAACGCTGTAGATTGATGCTGTTCTCAGGTGCTTATCGGCGGGATGGTTGGGCTTCGTTGCCTCAAAATCCCTGTTGGTAGAAGAACTGGGCGCGTTTTCAGGAGGTCGATATGGCAAGCTTCTCATCGATAGGTATTGGTCTGGGCGGCAGTGTGGACGTCAATGGCCTCATCAAAGCATCGGTTGATGCGGTCAAGATCCCGATCACCAAGACCAACGGCTTGAATGACCAAGCCAGCTTCGTCAGCGCGAAGATATCCACGTTTGGGCAGCTCAAATCGATGGTGTCCGCCTTGCAAGACGCTGTGGGCAAGCTCAACAGCGTCACGGGTTGGAACGGCGTGACGACGACTTCTTCAAACACTGATTTCGTCACTGCCAGTGCCACGGGCGGCACTGTCGCGACCTCCTTCAGTGTGGAGGTGCAGAGTCTCGCCAAGGCCCAGACCATGTCGTCCGCTCCCATGCTGCCGGTGGGCGGATTCATGGGTGTGGGTTCCCTGAAGCTTCAATTGGGCTCGCCCCAGGCCATCGCGGGGGGCACCGCCAATTCCATCGACATTGCCGTGGGTCCAACGGACAAGCTGTCCGATGTGGCGGGGAAAATCAACGGTGCCAATGTAGGCGTTACAGCGACCATCCTTTCGGACGCGTCGGGCGAGCGTTTGTTGTTGCGCAGCAAAGCGACGGGTGCAGACGCCAGCTTCAAGCTCACCGTGACGGATGGAGACGGCAACGACGCAGACGCGCTGGGCCTGTCTCGCCTTACTACTGGGGCGACCATTGAAGCCGGCGCCAATGCGCAGGCCACCGTCAACGGCATCGCCGTGTCTTCCGCGACCAACCAGTTTGCCAATACGGTGGCTGGCGTCACGTTCAACGCGGTCAAGGTCACCACATCGCCGGTTGAAGTCACGGTGGCAAAGGACGACAGTGCGGTCAAAGCCAATGTGGATGCTTTCGTCAAGGCATACAACACGCTCAATCAAGCGCTCAACAGCATTACTAAGTACGACAAAGAAACCAAGACGGCCGGCTTGCTCCAGGGCGATTCGACGGCTCTTGGGCTTCAAAATGCGTTGCGTAACGCGATCCAATCGGTTGCCAATGGTTCAGGCCCGTTTCGGAGCCTGTCGGATATCGGCATCGTGACCGCTGGAGGGCCTTCCAATCTCTCGCCCACGGGAGACCTGGAGGTCAATACCGCCAAGCTCAACAAGGCGCTAGAGAACCCCGATGCGGTCAAGGCAATGTTTCGTGGACCAGAGGGCGGAACCACCGACGATGGTGTGGCCGAAAAGATCAATGCGGTCACAAAGGGCTTGTTGTCCACCACAGGGTTTTTTGCCAGCAAAGACAAGCTGCTTCAGAACTCTCTCAAGCTAAACGCCGAAGAGATCCAGCGTGTTAACGACAAGGCCGACCGGATGGAGGCGAGCCTGAAGGCACGTTACACCGCCCTTGATAAACAGATGACCCAGCTGAATGCGCTCAATGCCTATATCAGCCAGCAAGTGACTACCTGGAACAAATCTTCGGGTTGATTTGAGCTTCAGTTTTGGCGGCGTGCGCCGATAACTAAAGTAAACCCACCGCAAGGATTGCCAGCATGTTCAGCGCCTTCAGCCCCCGTGCAGCCAACGCTTATCAGCGTATCAACGTTGAAACCAGCATGCACACCATCGACCAGCACCAGCTTGTCGCACTGCTGTATGAGGGTGTCCTCAACGCCATCGCCACGGCGCGTGGTGCGCTGGCCCGTGGCGATGTGTTGGGAAAGGTCAACAATATCTCCAAGGCCATCCGGATTCTTGAGGAGGGGCTGAGTACTGCGCTCGACCGGGCTGAGGGTGGCGAGATCGCGCAAAATCTGGGCGACCTGTACGACTACTGCATGCACCGTTTAATCTTGGCCAACGCGCGCAACGACGATGCCATGATGTCGGAAGTGATGAGGCTGATCGAGCCCGTCGCCCAGGGCTGGAATGAAATCAAGAAACAACCAGATGCCGCCAATGCGCTCGCCTCAGGCCAGCCCGTGCTGGCGGAGGCTTGAACCATGTCCCACATGCTGATTGATTACTACAAGGCTATTGAAGACAGCAGCGCCAAGATGCTCGAAGCCGCCAAGCTCAAGGATTGGGATAGCGTGGTGCGCTATGAAGGCGCGTGCGCTGTGCTCATCGAGCAACTGCGCTTCAAGTCCCAGGAGCACGAACTGCTGCCTGAGCACCGCCGTGAAAAGACCCGCATCATGCAGCGCATCTTGCGTAACGATGCGCAAATCCGTTGCTTGGCTGAGCCTTGGCTTGCCCAATTCGAACATCTGTTCGAAGGTCAGCCTCAGATGATGCATTGAGTGCAGTTGCGGGCGTGCCCGAGCTTTTCGATGGCGATGGCCTGACACGAGGCATGGCTTGGTAGAGTGAGCAGTCGGGTGAGGGGGCTCCGGCCCTCTCGGGAGCTGATCGGTGCTTTGCCGAGGGGTTCTGCACACAGCAGGCGGGGTGTGGCGACCTGAATGAGTCCAAATTTCAGGAATTTGGATCAAATTGGCATCAAGCGCTAGCCCGATATGCCTTTAAAGCTATTGAAAAGATAGCAATTGCGTGGGGCTAGCGCAGTGCCACGCTTTTTTAGCCGGGAGGCGCAGCAACATCTGTCCGCTGTTACACCTGCATGTTCATGATGTCGGTATACGCCTGCACCATGCGGTTGCGCACGTGCAAGGTGGCCTGAAAGCCGATTTGCGCCTTCTGTATCGCCACCATGGTTTCTTCCAAGCTCACGGAGGGGTTTTCCATTTGCACCTCCCTTTGCATTTCTGAAGACTTGTTCTGAGCGGCACTCACCGACTGCAACGCGCCCTTGAGCGCGCCAGAGAAGCCGACTTCATTGCCCGTGGTTTGCGGCGCTGCGGCACGGCGCGCGACGCCAGCGCCCGTCAGCGAGGCGGTTGAGCTGGAGATGCGAAGGTCCATGGCGGTATCCGTAGGGGAATGGCAGTATGCTGCGTATCCTAGCTACCGGCCCAGGATGCATCGCGCTGAATAGATGGCCAAACGGACGGCTTATCCAGCGAACATTGTGGGGGCGTGACCGAATAATCGACCCCACGCTAGGTCTGTTGCAGGGCCTGCTTTAATGGAAAGCAAGATGTCTGCTGTTGCTGAAGTCCCTCTCAATCCGCTCCCGACGCCGGCCAGCCCCAACTGGCTGCAGCGGCTGTCCGCCCTCGACCGGGCACAGCGCATGCGGCTGGGTGCGGGCGTGGCGCTGCTGGTGGCTGCTGCCGTTGCGGCCATCGTGATGGGGCGCCAGCCCGACTACCGGGTGTTGTTTTCCAACCTGGGCGACAAGGATGGCGGGGCCGTGGTGGCCCAGTTGTCTCAGATGAACGTCCCCTACAAGTATTCCGAGGGTGGCGGCGCCATCCTGATTCCTGCAGAGCGCGTGCACGATGTGCGTCTGCGGCTGGCCACACAGGGCTTGCCCAAGGGCTCCGTCGCGGGTTTCGAACTGATGGAGTCCAACAAATTCGGGATGACGCAGTTTCAGGAGCGTCTGAACTTCCAGCGCGGGTTGGAGGGGGAACTCACCCGGTCCATCCAGGCACTGTCGTCGGTGCAAAGCGCTCGTGTGCACCTGGCCTTGCCCAACCAGAACGGCTTTTTCCGTGAGCAGCAAAAGCCTTCGGCCTCGGTGTTGGTGAGTCTGCATCCCGGGCGCATTCTGGATCGCGCGCAGCTCGCGGGCATCGTGCATCTGGTGGCCTCCAGCGTTCCTGAGCTGGCACCGTCCGCCGTGAGCGTGCTAGACGACACGGGCAAACTGCTCTCCCAGTCTCCCGACAGCACGGCCGGCGCTGAAATCAATGCCCAGCAGTTGCTGTACGTGCAGCAACTAGAGCAGCAGTATTCCCGCCGCATCATGGACATCCTGGAACCCGTGGTCGGCCGCGACAACGTCAAGGCGCAGGTCACAGCCGAGGTGGATTTCTCGCAGACCGAATCCACCTCCGAGCAGTTCCGCCCCAACCAGACACCGGATTCGAGCGCTGTGCGCAGCCAGCAGGTGCTGGAGAGTCGCGGTAGCTCGACAAAGACAGCCACGGGCGTACCCGGCGCTGTCGCCAACCAGCCTCCCGCTCCCTCTGCCGCTCCTATCAACGGTGCCAACCCCGCGCCCAACGCAGGCGGCCAACAGGGGACGGAGGAGCAGACCAACAAGCGAGAGTCCACCACCAATTACGAAGTGGACAAGACCGTCAAGGTGGTCCGTGGCAGCACCGGCGCCGTCAAGCGGCTGAGCGCTGCTGTGGTGGTCAATTACCAGTCGGCCGAGGACAAGGGCAAGACCGTGACCAAGGCGCTCACGCCCGAGCAGATCGAGCAGATGACCGCTCTGGTGCGTGAAACCATTGGCTTCAATCGGGAGCGTGGAGACTCGGTGAATCTGATGAATACACCGTTCCAGGTGACTGCGGTGCCAACGACGGACACCCCGCTGTGGAAGCAACCTGAGGTGGTGGACTTGGCCAAGACCTTTGCCTGGCCGGTGGGTGCAGTTCTGTTCGCTGCGCTGGTTCTGATGGGGCTGGTGCGTCCCGCGCTCAAGGGCTCCGCGCCTGCCAAGGCCATGGCCGCCAAGCCGGTGGCGGGTGGCCAGCTCGACGCCCTGGAGGCCGAGACGCCCGAGCGCCCAGCCTTGGCCGCGCCCAGCCGCAAAGACGAAGTGTTGCCTGCGACCCCGGAACAGCTGCGCCTGGAAGACGCCCGCGTGCTGGCCAAGGAGAACCCGGTCGCCGTGGCGAACATTCTCAAGACCTGGCTGAACGGCGATCCCGCCTGACCCCCATTCAGGACGACAACCATGGACGAGCAAGGACTCAACGACGCCGCCATCATGCTGATGTCGCTTGGCGAAGAGGAGGCGGCAGAAGTCTTCAAGCACTTCTCGCCCAAGGAAGTGCAGAAACTTGGTGAGACCATCGCGCGCATGCGCACGGTGTCGCGCGAAAAAGTGGACGAGGTCATCAACAAGTTCTCCAACGCGGCGGCGGCACAGAGTCTGCTGGTGTCGGACACAGGCAACTATGTGCGCGCCGTGCTCAAGCGCGCGCTGGGCGAAGACAAAGCTGGTTTGCTCATCGACCGCATCTTGCAGGGCGGCGATGTCTCCGGCATCGAGAGCCTCAAGTGGATGGACCCGCTGTCGGTGGCCGAGCTGTTGCGCAACGAGCATCCACAGATCGTTGCCGCCATCCTGGTCCATCTGGACAGCGACCAGGCCTCGGGCATCCTGATGCACCTGACAGACCGCCAGCGCAGCGAAATCCTGCTGCGCGTGGCCACTTTGGAGGGTATCCAGCCTACGGCCCTCAAGGATCTGAACGAGGTGTTGTTCAAAGTGCTGGCCGGTGGCGACAAGATCCGCAAGAGCTCGCTGGGCGGTGTCAAGGCGGCGGCCGAAATCATCAACCTGCTGGGCGGCAACATGGATGCCGTGGTGCTTGAGTCCATTCGAGGCTACGACCCCGACCTGGCCCAGAAGATCATGGACAAGATGTTCGTGTTCGAGGACGTTCTCAAGCTCGACGACAAAGCCATCCAGACGGTGCTCAAGGAAGTAGCGTCCGAAACCCTCATCGTGGCCCTCAAGGGGGCTGTGCCTGAACTGCGCGAGAAATTCCTGTCCAACATGTCTTCGCGTGCGGCAGACGCATTGCGCGAAGACCTCGAATCGCGGGGCCCCATGCGGTTGTCCGAGGTCGAAGCGCAGCAGAAGGAAATCCTCAAGACGGTACGTCGCCTGTCCGATGAAGGCCAGATCGTGATTGGAGGCGGTGGTGATGATGCCTTCGTCTAACCAGCGGTCGTATTCGCGGTTCATTCCCAGCGAGGAGGTCGGCGACTTCAAGCAATGGAAGTTTTCTGCCGTCGATGGTTCCGACCTGGTGGAGCCTGAGCCCGAACCGGAGCCGGTGGCGGAACTGCCCGCAGAACTGGATGAAGCGGCGCAGCATGCCCTTGTCCAGCAAGCCTGTGATGATGCGTACGCAGAGGGCTTCGCCCAGGGGCAAGCGCAGACGGCGCTCGAATGGCAGCGCCGCATGGATGAATACATTGCCCAGCAGGGGCAGGAGGCGGCGCAGCGTTTGCAGAGCGTGCTGCAAACGCTCGACGCGAGCCTGATCGACATGCAGCAACAGATGGCGCAGCAGGTGCTGGAGCTCGCATGCGACATCGCGCGCCAGGTGGTGCGCCAGGAACTGTCGGTCAACCCCAATGCCTTGTTGCCCGTGGTGCGAGAGGCTGTTGGCATGCTCGTGACCGAGGGGCGCCCTGCCACGGTGCGGCTCAATCCGGAGGACATGGAGGCCATGGCCGAACCCTTGCGCGAAGAGGTCAATGCACCGGGTGTGCAATGGATGGCGGATGCCGCCGTACCCGCAGGGGGGTGCCTGGTGGAGTCTGCGGGCACCGTCGTCGATGGCAGCATTGACAAGCGTTGGCAGCGAGCCATTGCGTCCTTGGGGCTGCAGTCGCCTTGGGATGACGAAGCGCGTGGGGATGGCGATGACCATTGACACACCCTCGGCCTGGACTCGGTTCATGGACGACGCGCGAGCGCGCGTGGCCGAAGGTGCTCCGCTGGAGACGCGCGGCACACTCACGCGGTTGACGGGGCTGGTGCTGGAGGCTGTGGGCATCCGTGTGCCCGTGGGCTCGCAGTGCATGGTGCAAATGCCGGGGCATGCGCCGGTTTTGGCGGAAGTTGTCGGGTTTTCTGCCGACCGCGCATTTCTGATGCCGGCGGGTGACATCCATGGGCTGTCCAGTGGCGCCAGCGTGGTACCGGCCGCACCGTATATCCCCATGCCCCGCTTGGGCGAGCCTCCCCGGCCTGTGCAGCGCGCCGGGGTGCTGCGTCTGCCCATGGGTGAGGGATTGCTGGGGCGCGTGGTGGATGCCCAAGGCCTGCCTCTCGACCACGGCGGACCAGTGCAGGATGTCGTATCGGAGCCCATGGGGCGGCGGCAGATCAATGCCATGGACCGGGACCCGGTGCGTGAGCCTCTGGATACCGGTGTGCGCGCCATCAATGCCCTGCTGACCGTAGGGCGAGGTCAGCGCCTGGGGCTGTTTGCGGGCTCTGGGGTGGGCAAGAGTGTGTTGCTGGGCATGATGGCCCGCTACACCCGGGCCGATGTGATCGTGGTCGGACTCATCGGGGAGCGGGGCCGCGAGGTCAAGGAGTTTGTGGAAGATATTCTTGGTGAGGAAGGCCGCGCGCGATCGGTGGTGGTGGCGGCCCCCGCCGATGCACCCCCTTTGTTGCGCATGCAGGGCGCTGCCTACGCCACTGCAGTGGCCGAGCACTTCCGCGACAAGGGCCAGCACGTGCTGCTGCTCATGGATTCCCTCACCCGCTACGCAATGGCGCAACGAGAAATTGCCCTGGCCATTGGTGAGCCTCCCGCCACCAAGGGGTATCCGCCGTCCTGTTTTGCCAAGCTGCCCCAGCTGGTGGAGCGCAGCGGCAACGGCCTGCATGGTGTTGGTTCCATCACAGCGTTTTATACGGTGCTGTCAGAAGGTGATGACCAGCAGGACCCCATCGCGGATGCTGCCCGTGCCATTCTGGACGGGCACATTGTGCTGTCGCGGGCCTTGGCGGAGACCGGGCATTTCCCGGCCATCGACATCGAGCAATCGGCGTCGCGGGTGATGCACAACGTGGTGTCTCGCGGGCATTTTGATCTGGCGCGGCGGTTCCGTGCGGTGTATTCGCGCTACCAGAAGAGCCGGGACTTGGTGCAGGTGGGCGCTTACATGAGCGGCTCTGATCCAGCGTTAGACGAGGCCATTCGCCTGCAGCCGCAGATGGCGGGCTTTCTGCAGCAGGACATGTTTGAGGCAGCGTCGATGGACCAGAGCGTAGGCGCCATGGCCGCGGTGCTGGATCATTGACGGCCGGCAAGGTAGGCAGCCATGTCCAGTCTCGATGCCCTCTCTGTCGCGGTCGAAGTGGCTTCCCGCAAGCGGGACGATGCCCGCAAGGTTTTGCAGGACACGCTGGCTGCCGAGCAGGCGGCGCGTGCCCAGCTCAATCAGCTGGAAGATTACGCCCGAGAGACCGAGTCACGTTGGGGCATGAAGGCAGATACGGCCATGCAGCCCGAAGTGATGTACCACCACTACCAGTTCATGAACAGGCTGGGCCATGCGGCCAGCATTCAGAACGGTGTGGTGGGGGATCAATCTGCGCGGGTGCAAGCTGCGAAGCGCGTGCTGCTGGATGCCGAGCTTCGCTTGGCCAGCCTGCGCAAGGTGGTGGAGAAGAGGCGCAACGATCTTGCTCTGCAGCAGCAGCGCAGAGATCAAAAACAAACCGACGAGCGCGCCGCGTTGCAGTATCGCAATGCGGGCCAGGAGAATTGAACATGGAACCGACCAAAGTAGCTTCCTCGCAGAGCACCCAGCCCGCCCACGCCACCCGTGCGAAATCGTCGTCTCATCCCGCAACCGCAGAGGCTGGCGACCCCGCAGCGGGAGGCGGCTTTTTGGCGCTGCTGGCGGCGTTGGGGGATGGGGTGGATGGCAATTCCCTTGGTGAGGCCTTGGGTGACCCTCCCTTGTCTTCTTCGGAAAATGGCGTGGATGCCGTATCGTCGGCGGCTGCTGACGCGGCCGCCGTGGCAGCATGGCAAGGCCTGCTTGATCCCACACAAAACGAAAACGAACTTGGCGCGGTCAATGGACAGTCTGCGTTGGTGGCGTCTCAATCTGCTAACTCGTTCTCGGGGAGCATCGCAGCGGTGGCGCAGTCCGGCACTCAAGGTCTTGCAGTTTCCCTGGGCAATACGCTCAACGGCACGCAAGGACTTGCAGTTTCCCCGGGCAATGCACTCAATGATCTATTGCTGGGTGGGATTCCCCGCGGCCTGGTTGCAGAGACTGCGAAATTAGATACGTCTGCAGACCTGAAGGAGCAACCTTCCCAAGGCACATTGGGCGGGTTCGGACGTGCCTTCTCGCGTATGCAAGGTGCTAACGCTCAACGAGTCAGTAGTATGGGGATTGCGGAGGTCTCCCTGGGCGCAGTCGCGTCGAAGGATTCGGCAGGGCGGTCCAATATGGTGCATGGGCTTTCCGCTGCGCCGTCAGCCTCCACGGGAGAGCGGGCTTTGATGGGTGGCACTGCTGGCGTAACGATGGAGCGTTCGGGTGTTGCTCAGTCAAGTTCCGTTGTCGGCATAGAAGTGGCAGTACCGCTCGCCGACAGTGTGGTTGCGATGGTCGGATCTGCTCAGGCAGCTGAGTCGCCAGCCGGCGGGCGTTCTCATGGAAACGGAGAGGGCGCAGGAGCTACTAGCGCCTGGTCTGAAGGCGTATCAGGGCCATCACCTTCGGATGCGGGTAGCTTCACCGATGTCACAGCGTTGGTGGATCCTAATGCTTTGGGGGCGGAGGAGCAGATGGCCGAACAGGTAGCCTACTGGGTGAACCAGAAAACGCAGAACGCCGAGTTGACGCTGCAGCGGGATGGCCACCCGGTGGAGGTGTCGGTATCCCTGTCGGGCAACGAAGCGCATGTGTCGTTCCGCAGCGATCAGCAACAGACGCGGGAACTGCTAGACCAGAGCATGGCGCAGTTGAGTGATCTGTTGCGCAGCGAGGGTTTGGTACTGTCAGGCATGTCGGTAGGGACCTCGGCGCGTGACAGTACCGGTGGTGGAGAGGCTGGACAGCAGCGTCCCCGCGAAGGAGCGCGTCAAGCGCAAGTGGTGTCCGCTGTTCCGGCCGGGGTGACCTCTCTGGCACGCGGCGGCGGGGCTTTGGACCGCGCGGTGGACATCTTCGTTTGATTTGCGGGGTAGTGTGGTCAGTCCGCAGTTCCTTCCGCCATTCGCGCGGGCGGCGAGCGCGGTGAATGCCATGGTTTTGGGCTTTTATTCTGGCTATTATTAGTTACACCTCCGACCAATAATGGGCTACCCGGTCATGCTCGCACTTTGATAGTGCCTGTATCACCTGCTCCCTACCGCAAGGAACTCCATCGTGTCAGCCAATACTCCCGCAGCAGCACCCGCCAAGAGCAAGAAGATGCTGTTGATCATCATCGGTGTGGTGGTGGCTGTGCTGGTGATTGGAGGTGGGGCGGCCGCATGGTTCATCTCCAGTCGGTCCCACGCCGCTGAGGACGAAGAGGGCGGTGGAGCACCTGCAGCGCACAAGGAGTCGCCCAAAATCGCACCCACCTTCCTGCCCATGGAAAACATGGTGGTCAATTTGGCTGACCCAGGGGGGGATCGTTTTGCGCAGATTGGCATCACCTTGGAGGTGGATGACGCCAAGACTGCAGAGCAGGTCAAGCAGTACCTGCCTTCGATTCGCAGTGGCATTTTGATGCTGGTGTCCCAGCGCACTTCCTCGGAGCTGCTACAGCGCGAGGGCAAAGAGAAGCTGGCAAACGACATATTGCGTGAGGTCTCGCGACCCTTGGGCTACTCCGTTCCGTCGGAGCGCGAGCGTGCCAAGGCGGCAGCGGCTGCTGAACAGGACGGGGATGCCGAGGAGCGCCCCGCAGCGCGCAAGCGTGCCGAGCGCAATCCTGTGCGCAGGGTACTCTTTTCGAGTTTCATCATCCAATGAGCCCACGGGTTAAGGACCAGCCATGAGTGATTCATTTCTTTCGCAGGAAGAGGTCGATGCCCTTCTGGAAGGGGTCACGGGCGAGAGTCAGAAGTCCGTGGAGGAAGTGGCGGAGGCAGGGGCCGTCCGCAACTACGATATTTCCAGCCAGGAGCGCATCGTTCGTGGCCGCATGCCGACGATGGAAATCGTCAACGAACGGTTTGCGCGCAACTTCCGCATCGGCCTGTTCAACTTCATCCGGCGCAGCCCGGAAATATCGGTGGGCACCGTGTCCGTTCAGCGCTACAGCGCGTTTTTGCGCGAGCTGGCGGTCCCTACCAATTTCAACATTGTGGCCATCCGCCCCTTGCGTGGCAGCGGGCTCATCGTGTGTGAACCCTCGCTGGTGTTCGGCATCATCGACACGCTGTATGGGGGGGTCGGCAAGTTCCAGACCCGGATCGAGGGGCGTGACTTTTCGCCCACGGAACAACGGGTCATTAACCGGCTGGTTGATGTGATCTGCGCTGAGTATAAGAAGGCATGGCAGGGCATCTACCCGCTGGAGCTGGAGTACCAGCGCTCGGAAATGCAGCCCCAGTTTGCCAACATTGCTACGCCCAGCGAAATTGTGGTGTCCACGGCGTTCCAGCTGGAAATCGGAGATCTCTCTGGTGCGATCCATGTCTGCATGCCTTATGCCACGCTGGAGCCGATCCGCGATGTGCTGTATTCGTCCACACAGGGCGATTCCATCGAGGTGGATCGTCGCTGGGTGAACGTGCTCAAGCGCGAAATCCAGTCTGCAGAGGTCACGCTGGTGGCGGAGCTGGCCAAGGCCGATGCCACCGTGGAGCAATTGCTTGCGATGAAGCCTGGTGACTTCATCGAGCTGGACCGTGAGCCCCGCATCCGTGCGTCGATCGGAGGGGTTCCAATTTTTGAATGCCAGTATGGAACCCACAATTCCAAGTACGCCATCCGCATTGAAGAGTGCTTGCGTACGTCGGACATGAGCTGGCTGGGAGAGAAAAATGGCAACTGAAGAAGACAACAAGGATGCTGGTGCGGACGACCCGTTTGCGGGTTGGGCCGAGGCGCTGGAAGAGCAGAAGCGCACGGATGAAAAGCCTGCCGATGCAGAGCAAGGTGGTCCGCTGTCTGGCGAGCCTGTACGGCCGTTTTCCGGCACCACGGGTGGCGACACGGTCAACGACATCAACATGGTGTTGGACATCCCGGTGCAGCTGTCCGTGGAACTGGGGCGCACCAAGGTACCAATCAAGTACATCCTTCAACTGGCGCAAGGCTCGGTGGTGGAACTGGATGCGCTGGCGGGGGAGCCCATGGACGTGCTGGTCAATGGCTACCTCATCGCCCAAGGCGAAGTGGTGGTGGTCAACGACAAGTTCGGTATCCGCCTGACTGATGTGGTCACACCTTCGGAACGTTTGCGTCGGGTGAGCCGTGGATAGTGGGAGCATGACCCAGACGCTGTTGGTCGTAGTGCTGTTTGTGGGGGCCATGGCTTTGCTTCCCTGGGCGGTGCGCCGGCTTCAGCAACGACAGTCCTCGGGAGCGCTGGCGGTCGGAGGGGCATCACGCGTGGTATCCGCAGTGGCCGTCGGCCCCCAGCAGCGGGTCGTGACGGTGGAGGTGGGGCCTGAAAACGCGCGGACCTGGCTGGTCCTGGGGGTGACTGCACAGCAGGTCAGCTGCCTTCATGTGCTGCCCGTGGCCGGCAAGGCGGCCGAGGACGCGAGGGGCGCGTCACTACCAGCAAGCCCATCGTTTGCCCATGAGATGCGAGTTGCGTCGGCTGATGCGGGGAAGTCCGCCCATGTCTGAGCAGGTCACTACACGGATAGGGCGGGAAGCTCGGCGGCTAGGTCCATGGGCAGTCGCCGCGGTGGGCTTGATGGCGCAAAGCTCCGTGTGGGCTCAAAATGCCGGCGCGTTGCCGCTGGTGGTCGGCAATGGGCCTTCTGGAACCAGCTACTCGGTGCCCATCCAGACCCTGCTGTTTTTTACGGCACTGTCTTTTTTGCCGGCCGTATTGCTGATGATGACGGGTTTTACCCGGATCGTGATTGTGTTGTCCCTGCTGCGCCAGGCCTTGGGAACGCAGTCGGCACCGCCCAATCAGGTCATCATTGGCTTGTCACTGTTCCTCACCTTTTTTGTGATGGGGCCGACGCTTGATCGTGTGTACCAGGACGCCTACGTTCCCTACACCAACAACACCATCAGCTTTGAGCAGGCCCTGGACAGGGCGGAGGCGCCCATGCGCAGCTTCATGCTCAAGCAGACGCGGCAATCGGACTTTGCGCTGTTTTCCAGGCTCGCGCGCCTGGACCCGAAAGTGACGGCCGAGACGGCGCCGATCCGTGTGCTGGTACCTGCCTTCGTGACCAGTGAACTCAAGTCGGCGTTCCAGATCGGGTTCATGATCTTCATCCCGTTTCTCGTCATCGACATGGTGGTGTCCAGCATCCTCATGTCATTGGGCATGATGATGTTGTCGCCGGTGCTGGTGGCATTGCCGTTCAAGCTCATGCTGTTTGTTCTGGCGGATGGCTGGAACCTGCTGATTGGCTCGTTGGCCGCCAGCTTCGTCACCTGAGGGATTCCGCCATGACTTCACAAATGGTGCTGACGATTGGGCGCGATGCCCTCACCTTGCTGCTGATGATTTCCATGCCTGTGCTGGGCGTGGTCATGGCGGTGGGCTTGCTGGTCAGTATTTTTCAGGCGGTCACGCAGATCCATGAGGCAACGCTGGCCTTTGTGCCGAAGCTGATTGCGGCGATGGTGGTGTTTGCCATTGCGGGGCCCTGGATGCTCAGTACCCTGGTGGACTTCATTCGCAGGACGATCGAATCGATTCCGTCCATGATCGGATAGCACCATGGCAACTGGGGCACCAGCTCGTCTGTGGATGACGGCGGACGGCTTGGGTCTGAGTTCGACGTGCAGGGCGGAGGCAACCGGGTCTGCAAAGCGCCGTAGCCAAATCGTGGGAGGAGGAGTGTGATTACCTTCTCCGAGGCACAGATCATGGCGTGGCTGTCTCCCATCCTGTGGCCCTTTTTGCGCGTGCTCGCGTTGTTCTCTGTGGCGCCGGTGTTCTCCATGCGCGTCGTCCCCATGCGGGTGAAGATTGGCTTGGCGTTCTTGGTGGCGCTCTGCGCGCAAGGTGTTCTGGGTGAGCAGCCCGTCATCAGCGTGAACGGTCGTGAGGCGCTGGGCACGGTGGCGCAGCAGGTGGCCGTGGGGCTAGCGATTGGCTTTTCGGTCCGCCTCGTGTTCACGGCGGTCGAGCTGGCTGGGGAAATCATTGGGCTGCAGATGGGGCTCAACTTCGCTTCGTTCTTTGACCCTACCTCCAATGGACAGATCAGTGCCGTGGCGCGGTTTTTTGGTCATATGTCCATGCTGCTATTCATTGTCATCAATGGCCACTTGTTGATCTTGATGGCTGTGGTCAAGAGTTTTGACCGCTTTCCTGTGGATGGCAATTTTTTGCAGGCGCTCGGGCAGATGCGCTTGCATGAACTGGGGGCTTCTCTGTTTTCCAGCGCTCTCTGGATTGCCATGCCCATGATCGCGTTGCTGTTGTTCGTCAACCTGACCATGGGCATCATTTCGCGCGTAGCGCCGCAAATGAATATCTACGCAGTGGGCTTCCCCGTCACGCTCACGGTGGGGATGCTGGGGATTGCAGCAACACTGCCGATGCTCGAGCAACCGGTGTTGGCGTTGATGCAGCAGGCTGTGGATCTGTTCTCCGCCGGCAGGTAGTCAAACCAGCTACACCAGCTGGTTACGGATCGCGTAGACCGTCAGTTCCGCGTTGTTCGAAAGCTTCAATTTTTCGAGAACCCGTGATCGGTACACGCTCACCGTTTTGGGGCTCAGCATCAATTCTTCTGCAATGTCCGACAAGCGCCGACCGGAGGCGATCTTGACCAGGGTCTGCAATTCGCGTTCTGACAGCGCCGCGTGGGGGGCCTCGGGCGTGGGCTGGGCCAGGCTGTCGGCCAGCATCTGGGCCACTTCGGCGGTGAGGTACTTGCGCCCTTGCATCACCGTGCGTACAGCCGCAATCAGCTCCACCGGGTCGCCAGCCTTGTTGGCGTAGCCTTGGGCGCCTGCCTTGAGGCAGCGCAATGCGTATTGGTCCTCGGGGTACATCGACACCACCAGCACTTTGATGGTGGAATGGGTTTCGCGCAGGCTGGCCAATACTTCCAGCCCACTGCGGCCAGGCATGTTCAGGTCCAGCAGCAGAACATCGCAGGCGGCTGTGCGCAGAACTTCCCGCAGCTCGGAGTACCCGCCTGCTTCGCCAGTCACCTGAATGTCCGGTGCTTCGGCAAGCGTGTCGCGAATGCCACGCCGCAAAACGGCATGGTCGTCGCACAAGACGACATGAATCACTGAGCGTCTCCTGATGCGGGTGTATCTGGAGATGGTAGCGGGACGGAGAGGATGACCGACGTGCCCTGACCCGGGCGACTGCTGATATCCAGCCAACCCCCGACGGTACGTGCGCGCTCCTGGAGGCCCTTGAGACCGAAGGCCTTGGGTTTGTCGCGAACTGTGGCATTCATGCCACGGCCGTTGTCCGCGACTTCCAGGGTCAGAACGCCTTCCTTGTCAGACAGCTCAATGTCCACTTTGCCAGGCTGCGCGTGCTTGGAGATATTGGTCAGTGCCTCCTGGGCCGTGCGATAGGCCACCAGCTGAACCTCGGGAGGGCTGTCGATGGTGTCGCTGCTGCTCTGCAATTTCGTGGGAATGCCGGTCCTGCGCTCAAAGCTGGAAGCCAGCCACTGGACAGCCGCTACCAGCCCTTGTTCCAGGATGGGCGGGCGTAGGTTCATCATGATCCGCTGGCTGGCACCAATCGCGTGTTGCAGCATGTCTGCCGCCGATGTGGCATGTTCTTGCATGACCGGGTCGGTGCTGTGACGCCCGATCCATGCCACGTCAAAACGCACTGCGGTTAGGGCTCCGCCAATGTCGTCGTGGATCTCGCGGGCAATGGCGGCGCGCTCTTGTTCGATGGATGTTTGTAGATGCTCGGCCAGTTCGGCCAGGTGACGCTGTGATATCGCCAGCTCGGCAATGGCCTGTTCGCGTGCATTGCGTGCCTCGTGCACTTCCAAAGTCCGGGCAATGACGTGGGGTAGTCGCTGGATATCGTCTTTGAGCAGGTAGTCCGCCACCCCCAACCGCATCGCATCCACCGCTGCAGCTTCGCCGATGGCTCCCGACAGCAGCACAAACGGTGGGTGATGCGGCTTTTGTGCCACATGGGCCCATGCATCCAATGCAGTGAAGCCGGGCAGGCGGTAATCTGCCAGGATGATGTCAAAGTGGCCGCTATCTATCAGTCGTTGGAATTCTGCAAGAGTGTCCACCCGCTGGAGGTGGCATTGAAGCCCGGATCGACGCAAAGCACGCGCCGCCAATTCGTGATCAGCGGGTGAATCTTCAAGATGCAGGATTTCAAGGGTCTGGTCTGATGCTGCAAGGCCCATAGGAGCGCTATCATAGGATACAAATTGGAACAAACAAGGGTGTTTGTCCGGTTGGGAGGGTTGGGGCGTCAGCGTCCAATGGTCGCGGATGCTCCGGTTTGCACGGAGGCCTTGGCAGGTTACTGATGCATTTATCGTAGTCCTGTGTATTTGCGTGTTTTGCTGCTACGTGCTGCGATGGAGAAACGATGCAATCTACGCTAACAACGCCTGGAGGACCTGCTGTCCAGGTTCCCGTCATGGTGGCGGCAGAGCTGCAGGACTCCTTGCTGGTCGTGATGCATGACTTGCACCGCCTGGAAGGCTTGCTGAACCATGCCACCGACAATCTGCTGGAACGGTTTGGTGAGGCAAACGCCATGTTGACAGACGCCGTGGTGGCCGATTCACCAGAGCTGGTGGCTGCGCGGACGGCGCTGCGCAGCGCGGTGACTGAGCTGCAGTTCCAGGACATGGCCTCCCAGCTGATATGGCACACCACCAAGGTGTTACAAGGCTGTGCCTTCCGCCTGGCCTCGGAAGCCATGGGGCACGAAGAAGGGGAAGATGCCGCGCCCTTTGCGGAGATGGCGCCCGACAGGCCGAACCCTGTCACCCAAAGCGAGATGGATGCAGGTTCGGTGGACCTGTTCTGACGTTCACATCACTGGTTACCTTATACATTCAAGTCAGTTGGAGCCATACATGCAATCGATCCTTGCCGTTGATGATTCACCTTCCATGCGCAAAATGGTGTCGTTCACACTGACTGGTGCCGGCTACCACGTCGTGGAGGCAGTGGATGGGCAAGATGCCCTCGAAAAGGCTGAGACGCACAACATCGACTTGGTGCTGGCTGACCAGAACATGCCGCGCCTGGATGGCATCGGGTTGACCCGCAAATTGCGCGAGCACCCCAAATTCAAGACCATTCCCATCCTGATCCTGACGACCGAGTCGAGCGATCAGATGAAGCAAGCGGGCCGCACGGCGGGCGCCACAGGATGGCTGGTGAAACCTTTTGATCCGAATCGCCTGATCGAAGTCATCCAGAAAGTGATCCGCTGAGCCGGGTTGACTGAGATCATTTAGTACACAGGAGCCCACCATGGCGGAAACCTACCAAGAAGGATCAGGTGCAGGCGCTGACTTCGACCTCAGCCAGTTCTATCAGATCTTTTTCGAGGAAGCGGGTGAGAACCTCGACCAGATGGAGCAGATGCTCCTGAATCTGGACCTGAGCAGTGCCAACGACGAAGAGCTCAACGGCATTTTCCGCTGCGCTCACTCGATCAAAGGCGGCTCAGCCACTTTCGGGTTTTCGGATGTGGCCGAACTGACCCATCAGATGGAGTCTCTGCTCGATCGTCTGCGCCGTCATGAATTGCAACCCATCCCTCAGATGGTGGATGTTTTGCTGGAATCTGCGGATGCTTCGCGCAGCCTGCTGGCACGGCATCAGGCGGGTGGGCAGGGTGAGGCGGTTTCCACCACCTCTTTGGTGCGTCGCATCAGTGATCTGGCTGCGGGTTTGGTCCCCGACGACGCCGCGCCTGTGGCTGCCCCTCCGCCTCCCCCTGCGCCCGCGCCTGTCGCGGTCGCCCCGGCTCCGGCACCCAAGGCTTCTGCGCCTGCCGTGCCAGGGCAGGCGCGGCAGCTGGAAATCCAGATCGGCCCCCTGGACCGCCCTGAGCAGGCCGATGCGATCAAAGAATTGTTCAGAGATATCCCCGGTCTGGGTGCGATTCGCGATGTTCCGGGCAGCCAAGCCAATACCCGGGTCTTTGCGGTGGAAACCACATCCACCAACGACGATTTGCTGGACCTGTTTGCGTTCCATGTTGCCAAAGAGCAGGTGCTGATTCGTGACGCAGCCGCCCCTGGCGAGGCTGCCGCCGCGAAGGCAGACGACGAGCCTGTGGTTGCCATAGATACCTCCGGGGGCGATGCGCCTTACGGATTCTTCAATGGTGCGCCCGGCGCACCCCATGGTGAGGCTGCAGCGGCTGCTCACGCGCCTGTCGCACAAGCTCCCAAAGCGGCTCCCAAGGCGAGCGCCGAGCCCAAAGTGGCGATGCAGGCCCAGATGGAGTCCACCACCATCCGCGTGGATGTGAAGAAGGTCGATCAACTGATCAACCTGGTGGGTGAACTGGTGATCACGCAGGCCATGCTGGCGCAGAACAGCCGGGGCCTCGATGCTGGGGCCTATCAGCAGTTGCTGGCCGGGCTGGCCGATCTGGATCGCAACACACGCGACTTGCAAGAGTCGGTGATGTCGATCCGCATGATTCCAATGTCCATCGTTTTCAGCCGCTTCCCACGCATGCTGCGCGATCTGGCGAACAAGCTGGGCAAGAAGGTGGAACTGGTGACCCTGGGTGAGGCGACCGAATTGGACAAGGGCTTGGTCGAAAAGATCACCGACCCGCTGACCCACCTGGTGCGTAACAGCTGTGATCACGGCATCGAAATGCCAGCCGATCGTTTGGCCAAGGGCAAGTCCGAGCACGGCACCATCACCTTGTCGGCGTCACACCAAGGGGGGTCGATCGTGATCGAGGTGCGTGACGATGGCCGTGGCCTGTCGCGCGAAAAGATTCTCAGCAAGGCCCAGGAGCGCGGCATCGAGGTGTCCGATCAGATGAGCGACGCCGACGTCTGGCAGCTGATTTTTGCTCCAGGCTTTTCCACGGCCGACGAGGTGACGGATGTGTCCGGCCGTGGTGTCGGCATGGACGTGGTCAAACGCAATATTGCAGCGCTCAATGGCTCTGTGGAGATCGATTCGGCAGAGGGCTACGGCATGAAGGTGTCCGTGCGCCTTCCGCTGACGCTCGCCATCATGGATGGCATGTCGGTGGGCGTGGGCGAAGAGGTGTACATCCTTCCCCTGTCGTCGGTGGTGGAATCGTTCCAGGTCAATGCGGACGATGTCAGCACCGTGGCGCAAGGCTCGCAGTTGGTCAAGGTGCGCGACGAATACATGCCTGTCATCGCGCTGGAGAAGATCTTCCAGGTTCCGCGCTTTGACCTCAACAAATCCAGCAACATCATGGTGGTGGTTGAGGCGGACGGAAGCCGTGTGGCCTTGCTGGTGGATGAGTTGCTGGGCCAGCACCAGGTGGTCGTCAAGAACCTGGAGTCGAACTATCGCAAGGTGCCCAATGTGTCGGGCGCCACCATTTTGGGTGACGGCACCGTAGCCTTGATTTTGGACACGGGTGGTTTGGTGCGCCGGGCGCGCCACTAGATACAGGTGTGAGCGCCCTGAAGGCGCTGCGCCGCCATGAAAGGAGAATGCACCATGAGTGTGATCGGTAAAACTGCAGACGCTGCACCCACGGGGGCGCGTGAATATCTGACGTTCCGCCTCGACCAGGAAGAGTACGGCATTGACATCCTGAAGGTGCAGGAAATCCGCGGCTACGAACCTCCGACCCGCATTGCTAACGCTCCGGACTTCATCAAGGGCGTGGTCAATTTGCGCGGCACGATTGTTCCCATCGTGGACATGCGCATCAAGTTCAACTGTGCGCAGGCGGACTACAACAGTTTCACGGTGGTCATCATCCTCAACCTGCGCAACCGGGTGGTAGGCATCGTGGTGGACTCGGTGAGCGATGTGATGGAGTTGACGCCAGAGAGCATCCGGTCGGCTCCCGATATCGAGAGCGCGATCGATAACAGCTGCATCCTGGGCCTGGGGTCCGTGGGCGAACGCATGCTGATCTTGCTGGATATTGAAAAGCTCATGTCCAGCGTGGACATGGGTCTGGTCACGGCCAACGAGTAAGGCGCCCCAGTCAGCAGCCCGTGGTGGCGCAGGCGCACCTCAGGCTGTGAGCAAGGCTTGCAGACCTTTTGGAGCGAACAGGACTTCCCCTCGGACGATCAATATGGCCCAAACCACCAGTGCTTCGGCGTCAGTCCGGTCAGGCCCAGCCAGGGTAGATCCTGCATATGCCGCAGCGGCGGCGCCCTCTGGCCCTTTGGCCCAAGGGCGTGAATTTGTCTGGACCAATGCAGACTTTGCCCGTGTGCAGGCGCTGATCTATCAGCGCGCTGGCATCAGCTTGCACGATGGCAAGCACGCCATGGTCTACAGCCGTCTGTCGCGGCGGCTGCGCGATACGGGGCACACCAGCTTTCACGACTACCTGAGCTGGCTGGAGACCCACGACGGGCCGGAGTGGCAGGAGTTCGTGAATGCGCTGACCACCAACCTCACGGCATTCTTTCGCGAGCAGCATCATTTCGAGATTTTTGCGTCGCATCTGCGCTCCAAGCCATCTGCCAACTGGCGGGTCTGGTGCAACGCAGCCTCCACGGGCGAAGAGCCGTATTCCATCGTGATCACCGCCCTGGAGGCGCTGGGTGCCAACGCCTCTTTCAAGTTGACAGCCAGTGATATTGATTCGCGGGTGCTGGCCACTGCGGCGCAGGGTGTGTACCGGCTCGACAGCGTCAAGGGTTTGAGTCCGGAGCGTCTGCAGAAATTCTTTCTCAAAGGCAAAGGCGGCAACGCGGGCATGGTCCGCGCCAAGCCGGAGTTGCGGCGCGCCATCGACTTCATGAGTGTGAACCTCATCCGCGACGATTGGCCGTTCAAGGAGCCTTTTGACGTGGTGTTCTGCCGCAACGTGATGATTTACTTTGATGCCCCCACACAGCGGCGCGTGCTCGAAAGAATCCACCGCGTGCTCAAGCCGGGTGGCATGCTGTTTGTAGGACACGCGGAGAACTTTAGCGAGTCCAAAGATCTGTTCACCCTGCGTGGCAAGACGGTGTACGAGCGCCGCTGACCTGTCCATGTTGTCCTGCACATTGCACCCATGACCAACATTCCCACAGGTTCATCCCTTTCCAGTGCTCCAGCGGTGCCCGGCACGGCCGAAAGGCGCCGCGCTCCGCGCATCGCACCGTTGAGCGCGGACATCTACGCATCAGGCAATGGGCCCGCAAGAGAGTCGTCGCTACAGGAACTCAAGGCCCGCAGCCGCAAGCCGGGAGAGGCCTCGTTTTTCTATCTCGATCACCACTTCCAGCACAACGCTGTGAAAGTGCTTCCGGGCGAGTACTTCGTGTCGGATGAAAACATGGTCATCATGACCGTGCTCGGTTCCTGCATCGCCGCCTGCCTCTGGGACAGTCGCGCACGCGTGGGAGGCATGAACCATTTCATGCTGCCAGACGGCGACCTGGCGGATGCATCGGGGCGTTATGGCTCCTATGCGATGGAGTTGTTGATCAACGAAATGCTCAAGCTGGGGGGCCGCCGCGAAACCATGCAGGCCAAGATCTTTGGCGGTGCCCAGGTGATGCACAACTTCACCACCATGAACGTGGGCGAGCGCAATACGAATTTTGTGTTGAACTATCTGCACACCGAGCGCATTCCCATCGTTTCCGAGGACGTGCTGGACATCTATCCGCGCAAGGTGGTTTTCTTTCCGGTGACCGGCAAGGCGATGGTGAAGCGGCTGGCACATGCCCATCCCGAAGCACTGGTGGCCCAGGAGGTCCGGGGCAATGCGGCCACCGTGGCCAAGACCACATCGGGTGGTTCTGTGGATCTGTTTTGATAAAGGTTGGAGTGAATGAGCAGGAAAATCCGGGTGATCGTGGTGGACGATTCGGCGCTGGTCCGTAGTCTGCTGTCAGAGATCATCAATCGCCAGCGGGACATGGAGTGCATTGGCACCGCCAATGACCCCCTGGTGGCGCGCGAGATGATTCGCGAACTGGATCCGGATGTCATCACCCTGGATGTCGAGATGCCGCGCATGGATGGCATCGATTTTCTGGGGCGACTCATGCGCCTGCGGCCCACGCCGGTGGTGATGATCTCCACACTCACCGAGCGTGGCGCGGAGGTCACCATGAAGGCGCTGGAGTTGGGCGCTGTGGACTTTGTGGCCAAACCGCGCGTGGGGCTCGCCAGCGGGCTCAATGATTTGGCGGCGCAGATTGTGGACAAGATCCGCGTTGCTGCCGTCGCGCAGGTGCGCCGCGCCCCGGCGCGTGATGCAGCCCCAGCAGCAGGTTCTGCGGGAAGCGCAGCAGTCGCTCATGCCGCACCGGCTGCGGGTCTGCTGGGGCGTCTTTCCACCGAAAAGCTCATCTGCATCGGCGCATCCACCGGTGGCACGGAGGCCATCAAGGAGGTGCTGGTCCAGATGCCTGCGGATTCACCCGCGATCGTTATCACCCAGCACATGCCCCCCGGGTTCACCACCAGTTTTGCGGCCCGTTTGAACGGGTTGTGTCAGATCACCGTCAAGGAGGCGGTGAATGGCGAGCGCATTCTGCCGGGCCACGCCTACATCGCGCCGGGCGGAACCCAGTTCCATGTGGCCCGCAGTGGCGCCAACTATGTGGCGGTGGTGGACGACGGCCCGCCGGTCAATCGCCACAAGCCCTCGGTCGAGGTGCTCTTCAAGTCCGCTGCGGCGGTGGTGGGGCGCAACGCGTTTGGCATCATGCTCACGGGCATGGGCAATGACGGCGCGGCGGCCATGCGAGAGATGAAAGACGCGGGCAGCTACAACTACGTGCAAGACGAAGCAACCTGCATCGTGTTTGGCATGCCGCGCGAGGCCATTGCCCATGGCGCTGCCGATGAGGTGTTGCCCTTGGGGCAGATCGCCCCGGCCTTGATCGCCCGGTTGCGCGGAACGACGGACCGTTTGCACCATCGCATCTGAGGACTATTGCCCGCTTTTGGCGGGGGCTGTGCAATGTCTGCCCCCTTTTACCTGGTGTTGGAGGGGCAGAGTCGTCACTATTCAGAGAGTGCTGTCCAGCGCTCCAGCGCCGTCATCAGCTCTTCGTCGATGGCGGCAGCGCGGCTGGTCATGGCGGCTGCACGCGCCGGATCCGTGCCAAAGAGTGACCCATCGGCCAGTGCGTCATGGAGGGTTTTCTGCTCAGCCTCCAGCGCACTGATCAAGTCGGGCAGTTGCTCCAGTTCGCGCTGCTCCTTGTAGCTAAGCTTCTTTTTTGATAGCTGCGCAGGCTTATTCGATGTGCGCTCCGGTGGGTTTTTGTCTGAAATTTCCGTGGGGAACGGTTTGGCAGGCGCTGCGGAACCGGTTTGAAGCGAGCGGCTGCGCTTGGATTGCAGCAGCCAGTCTTGCACGCCGCCTTCGTACTCGCGCCACAGGCCATTGCCTTCAAAGGCGAGAGTGCTGGTCACCACGTTGTCCAGGAAGGTGCGGTCATGGCTGACCAAGAACACCGTTCCTTCATAGTTGGCGAGCAATTCTTCAAGCAGGTCCAGGGTGTCGATGTCCAGGTCGTTCGTGGGTTCATCCAGCACAAGCACATTGGCAGGCCGGGCGAACAGCCGAGCGAGCAGCAGACGGTTGCGTTCCCCGCCGGACAGTGATCGCACCGGCGAGTGGGCGCGCGCTGGGGAGAACAGGAAGTCGCTCAGATAGCTCTTGACGTGCTTGCGCTGGTTGCCGATCTCGATCCATTCGCTGCCTGGGCTGATGAAGTCCTCCAGCGTGGCGTCGAGGTTCACGGCATGGCGCATCTGGTCAAAATAAGCGACCTGCAGGTTGGCTCCTTGCCGGATAGTGCCTTTGTCGGCCTGCAGCTCGCCCAGGATCATTTTGAGCAGCGTGGTTTTGCCTGCGCCGTTCGGGCCGATCAGGCCTACCTTGTCCCCGCGCAGGATCGTCCCGGAAAAGTTGTGGACGATGGTTTTGTCCCCAAAGGCTTTGCTCACCCCTTGCAGTTCTGCCACGATCTTGCCCTGGTACCCGTTGGAACTACCGGTGGCGACGTCCATGCGGACGCTGCCCACGACTTCGCGGCGGGCCTCCCGTCGGGCGCGCAACTGCTCCAGGCGGCTGATGCGGCTCTGGCTGCGGGTGCGGCGCGCTTCCACACCGCGCCGAATCCACACTTCTTCTTGTGCCAGCAGCTTGTCGGCCTTGGCGGCGATCACCGCCTCCTGCGCCAGTTGCTCCTCTTTCTGGATCTGGTACTGGGCAAAGTTACCCGGGTAGGAGCGCAGCTGACCGCGGTCCAGTTCCACGATGCGGGTGGCTACACGGTCAAGGAACGACCGGTCGTGGGTGATGGTCACGACGCTGCCCGGGAAATCCAGCAACAGGTCTTCCAGCCACTCGATGGAATCCAGATCCAGGTGGTTGGTGGGCTCGTCCAGCAGCAACACGTCAGGGCGTTCCACCAATGCCTGTGCCAGGGCCACGCGCTTTTTGGTGCCGCCAGAGAGTGTGCCCACCACCGCTTCAGGGTCCAGGTGCAGTCTCTGCAGGGTCTCTTCTACGCGCTGCTCCCAGTTCCAGGCATCGCAGGCCTCGATCTCTGATTGCAAAGCGTCCAGATCCAGGCCATCCGCTCCAGACAGATATTGATCGCGTATGGCAATCACGCGCTGCAGCCCTTCAGAGGCTGCTTTGAAAATGGTGGCACTTGGGTCCAGCGTTGGCTCTTGTGCGACGAAGGCAATGCGTACCCCTTGTTGCACTTGCAGCGAGCCATCGTCCGGTTTGGCAAGCCCTCCCAGGATTTTGAGAAGGGAAGACTTCCCTGCGCCATTGCGGCCAATCAGGCCTACCCGCTCAGCGGTCTCCAGGGAAAAGCCGGCGTGGTCCAGCAGTGCAACATGCCCAAATGCGAGTTGGGCGTCCAGTAAGGTGATAAGTGCCATAGGGCCGGATTATCCGTGCCGCGCCTCAACGGGGTGAGGCACCGTCCAGTAATGGCGTAGTCACTGGACGGTTTGGACTGCGATACCAGGCCAGTTCTGAAATCAAAAACTGGGTGGAGCTTTCGTCAGAAGCGGTCGCGCCCCTGCAGGCGAGCAAGGATGCGCAAGTCGTCCCCGATCCGGTCCATCGAATGGAAGCTGAGGGCATGTGCCTCCGCCAGCGACGTCAGGGGAGTCATTTGAGCCAATCCCATACCTTCACCCATCAGCTTGGGTGCCAGATAGACCAGCAGCTCATCGATCAACCCTTCGCGTAGCAATGAGCCGTTGAGCTTGTATCCCGCTTCCACATGCAGTTCATTGATCTCCCGGCGACCCAGGTCTTGCAGCATCGCGGGCAAATCCACCTTGCCGGCCTTGTTCGGCATGGTGATCACTGTTGCGCCCAGTGCTTCCAGGGCGCTGCGCTTCTCTTCGTCGGCAACTGCTGTATAGATATAGGTCGGCCGGTTCGCCGAAAAAAGCAAGGCGTCCAGGGGGACTGCCAATGCACTGTCGACCAGCACAAGGGCAGGTTGTCGCTCGGTAGGAACATCCCTAACATCCAGCCGCGGGTTGTCGGCGAGTACGGTGCCGATGCCCGTCAGTACCGCGCAGGCCCTTGCGCGCCAGGCATGTCCATCGGCACGGGCAGCGGGACCGGTGATCCATTGGCTCGCTCCATTGTGCAAGGCCGTCACACCGTCGAGTGAGGCGGCCGCCTTCATGCGGACCCAAGGCGTCTTTCGAATCATCCGGCTGAAGAAACCCAGGTTCAGCTCCCTGGATGCTTCCGCTCCTGGTCCCACCTCTACGGCTACCCCTGCAGCACGCAGGCGCGCGAACCCATTGCCTGCCACTGCGGGGTTAGGGTCGGCAATCGAAGCGACGACCCTGGCGACACCCGCCTGAATGAGAGCATCGCAGCAAGGACCTGTCCGCCCGTGGTGTGAGCAAGGTTCTAACGTGACGTAAGCTGTGGCGCCTTGAGGAGTGTGGCCTCGTTGCTCTGCGTCCCGCAGCGCCATCACCTCGGCATGAGGCCCCCCGGCGCGTTGGGTGGACCCTTGGCCGATGATGGCGCCGTCCTCGCCGACGAGTACGCAACCCACGCGCGGGTTGGGGGATGTCCTGTAGAGAGCTTCATGGGCGAGCTCTAGTGCCGCCTTTGTGTAATCCGTCATGGTGGGTGTCGATGAAATAGCGGCTCGCATGGGTTGTAGCCGAAGCAGCTTACGCGACGTTCGGTAGACCGCGCTTGATGCGATCCTCGGGGTCGCCTCCCGAACGAACGTTGCCTTGCTAAACAGACGCTGTTGAGCCTGTTGTTTGTTGATGAGTCTGAAGGCTGTGCTGATTTTTGGCCCAAACTCCGGGTTTTCCCTGCTCTGTGGTGTGAAGCGTGCTATAGTCGAGGGCTTCGCTACT